>CBINJQ010000077.1:0-13439 GCA_966251015.1 uncultured Akkermansia sp.
AGGCCGCCGGTTTCCTCATGGAAGCCGAGCTCAAGGCCTTCAACAAGGTCCTCGAAGCTCCCGACCGTCCGCTGCTCGCCATCCTCGGCGGCGCGAAGATCGCGGACAAGATCCCCCTCATCAACAACCTCCTCGACAAGGCCGACAAGGTCATCATCGGCGGCGGCATGGCCTACACCTTTCACAAGGTGAACCGCGGCATGAAGATCGGCTCGTCCCTCTTCGACAAGGCCGGCGCCGAGATCGTCGCCGAGCTCGAGGCCAAGGCGAAGGCCAAGGGCGTGGAGCTGATTTTCCCCGTCGACTTCGTTTGCGGCAACAAGTTCGGACCCGACTCCGAGACCCAGCCCGCCACGATGGAGAGCGGCATCCCCGACGGTTGGGAAGGCTTCGACGCCGGCCCCAAGAGCATCGAGCTCTACCGCAAGGCGATTCTCGAATCGAAGACCATCGTCTGGAACGGCCCCGCGGGCGTGTTCGAGTTCGATATCTTCGCGACCGCGACCAAGGCCATGGCCGACGCCATCGCCGAGGCCACCGCCAAGGGCGCCACGACCGTCGTCGGCGGCGGCGACACCGCCACCGCCGCCAAGAAATTCGGCGTTCACAAGAAGGTCACCCACTGCTCCACCGGCGGCGGCGCCTCCCTCGAGTTCCTCGAAGGCAAGGCGCTCCCCGGCGTCGTGTTCCTCGAAAGCTAAGGCTCAGAAATTTTATTAACCACGGAGGTCACGGAGAGCCACGGAGAGAATCCTTTTTGCTCACTCCGTGTCCTCCGTGCTCTCCGTGGTTTAATTTTCGATTTATCCTATGTCCCTTCGCAAAAAACTCATCGCCGGCAACTGGAAGATGAACAAGACGCCCTCCGACGGCGCGACCCTCGTGGCCGACATCGTCTCCGAGGTCGGCAAGCAGAACGACGTCGACGTCGTCGTGTGCCCGCCCTTCACCGGGCTCGAATCCGCCGCGGCCAAGCTCGACGGCTCCACCGTGAAGCTCGGCGCCCAGAACATGCACCCCGAGGCCTCCGGCGCCTACACCGGCGAGATCTCGGCCGGCATGCTCCGCGCGCTCTTCGCCACCCACGTCATCCTCGGCCACAGCGAGCGTCGCAGCTACTTCGGCGAGACCGACACCTTCATCAACCAGAAGGTCGTCGCCGCGCTCAAGGCCCAGCTGAAGCCCATCCTCTGCGTCGGCGAGACTCTCGCCGAGCGCGAGGCGGGCAGCACGCTCAAGGTCGTGCAGACCCAGCTCGAGGCCGGCCTCGAAGGCGTCTCCAAGGACCTCGCGACGAGCGTCGTCATCGCCTACGAGCCCGTCTGGGCCATCGGCACCGGCAAGGTCGCCACGACCGAGCAGGCGCAGGAAGTGCATGCGTTCATCCGCTCGCTCCTCGTGAAGCTCTTCGGCGACGCCGTCGCCCAAAAGGTGCGCATCCTCTACGGCGGCTCTATGAAGCCGGCCAACGCCCCTGAGCTCCTCGCCCAAAAGGACATCGACGGCGGCCTGATCGGCGGCGCCTCGCTCGAGTCCCGCAGCTTCGTGGAGCTCGTGAAGGCCGCCATCGCGGCGAAGTGAGCCGGGACGGTTCGATCCGACTATCTCGCGAGTGATTTCGCGATTCTGGCGCGCCGGATATCCGGCGCGCCTTTTTGTTATTTACCGAAGCCGTTCCAGTGAACGGATGCGGTGGCCCGCCTGAAGGGTAACGAGGCCGGGCGCCGGGCCAGCGGCGTCGGCGGCATTTTACCAGGGTAGAATACACCGTCAGCCTTCGGCGCGCCCGGCGGTTCCGGCCCAAAGACGTGCGCCTGAAATGCGAGGATCCGTAAATCACTAACCGCGTTCATCCGTGATCCGTGGTTGAAAATTCCGTGTGCGGTCCTGCGAACTGTGGTTCACATCGACCGCAATGAAAGCCGCCGACTTTTTCACGCTTCCGCCTTCGCTCGCCGAGTTCGCCCGCTTCTTTGACCCCGAGGCGGAGCCCTGGGCGTGGCTGAAGCTGATCGGGCCGGCGCTCGCCTCGCTGCCCAGGCCCGATCCCTGGGCCGGCCTCCCGCCGGGCGTTCACATCGAGGGCGCGGTGCATCTCGCGCCCGACGTGAAGCTGCCCGCCTACTGCACGCTCATCGGGCCGTGCTGGATCGGCCCCGGCGTGGAGATCCGTCCCGGCGCGTATGTGCGCGGCAACGTCATCGTCGGCGCCGGCTGCGTGCTCGGGAACGCCTGCGAATTCAAGAACTGCCTGCTCATGGACAAGGTCCAGGCGCCGCACTTCTCCTACGTCGGCGACTCGATCCTCGGCAACGGCGCGCACCTCGGCGCGGGTGCGATCTGCTCCAATCTGCGGCTCGATCAAAAGCCCGTCACCGTCCGCACGCCCGAGCGCACCTACGAGAGCGGCCTGCGCAAGTTCGGCGCCATCCTCGGCGACGCCGCCGAGGTCGGTTGCAACTCCGTCCTCAATCCCGGCAGCGTGCTCGGCAAATACGCCCTCGTCGCCCCGGGCACCGTGCTCACCGGTTATCTGCCGGCCCACACCATCGCGCGCCAACGCGGCAACGTCTCCCACCTGCCGCGAAGGGATTGATTTTGCGAGGGGCGCCGTCCCCGGCGCCCGCGCCTGATCGCCGGCCGCGAAGCCGATGCGATGATCGCGGACACCGGGGACGGCGTCCCTCCATGACTCGACTTTCGAACTTTCACCCTGCGACTCTCGACCTTCTCTTTTCTCCTCCGACCCCATGCGCACCCTCACCGGCATCCAGCCCTCCGGCATTCTTCACCTCGGCAACTACCTCGGCGCCATGCAGCCGGCCATCGCCGCGCAGGAGAAGGGCGACTGCTATTACTTCATCGCCGACTACCACTCGATGACCTCGCTCGTCGATCCGTCCAAGCGTCGTGAATACACGCGCGGCGTCGCGCTCGACTGGCTCGCCTGCGGCCTCGATCCGAAGAAGGCCGTGCTCTGGCGGCAGAGCGACGTGCCCGAGGTCTGCGAACTCGCCTGGATGCTCGGCACGCTCGCGCCCATGGGCCTGCTCGAGCGCGCCCACAGCTACAAGGACAAGACCGCCCGCGGCATCGCCGCCAACGTCGGTCTCTTCACCTACCCGGTGCTGATGGCCGCCGACATTCTGCTTTTCGACACCACGCATGTCCCCGTCGGCCGCGACCAGAAGCAGCACGTCGAGATGACGCGCGACATGGCGATCAAGTTCAACCTCACCTACGGCGAGACCTTTGTGATTCCCGAGTCCGTCATTCGCGACGAGTCCGCCGTCGTGCCGGGGCTCGACGGCCAGAAGATGAGCAAGAGCTACGGCAACACCCTCGAGCTCTTCGGCGAGGAGAAGGCCACGAAGAAAAAAATCATGGGCATCCCGATGGACTCGCGCTCGCCCGCCGAGCCCAAGCCCGACGCCGACCAGAATATCGCGATCCGGCTCCTCAAGGTCGTCGCCGAGCCCGCCTACGCGCAGGAGATGGAGGATCGTCTCCGCGCCGGCGGTCTCGGTTACGGCGATTTGAAGAAGGCGCTTTTCGAGCAGGTGTGGAACCACTTCGCCGCCGCGCGCGCCCGCCGCGCCGAGCTCGTCGCCGATGCGGGCTACGTGGACCAGGTTCTGCGCGAAGGCGCCGATCGGGCCCGCGCCATCGCGGGGCCCGTGCTCGACCGGGCGCGCAAGGCCTGCGGCCTGCGCTGAGCGCGAGGGGGGGGGGCTGCGTTCGCCCTAAAACGCACGCCCGGGGACGGGCGTGGCTACATTTTTGAAGCCGTTTCGGTCTTGGGGTAGGGCGCGACCGCCGGGAGCGCCGCGTCGGAGTGGCGATGGCGCTTGAGATGGCGAGGGCCGTCGGAAATTCGCGGCGGGCCCAGCGGTCCCGCCCTACCTTTTCAGTAGCTCACTTGCAGGCGCAGGAAGCGGCGCGGGGTGCCGGTGCCGAGGGTCTCGGTGTCGGTCACGGTCACCTGGTCGGTGGCGGAACCGGTCGCGGGGTTGTTCGCCGCGGCGACGGTCGTCCACAGGCCGCCGGCGAGGTCGGAGCAACCTTGCACCGTGTAGGTGAGCGAGGCGTCGGCGATGCGGGTGTAGGTCAGCGTGAGCTTCGAGCCGGAGCGGCCCACCGCGACGACCGAGGCGTTGGCCTGGGTCGGATTCGTGCCGGTGGCGTATTCGAGCAGATTGGAGAGGCCGTCGCCGTCGAAGTCGGCGCCATCGGCGGCGGTGCCGCTGTTGGCGGTCGTGCCGAAGTGCGTCTGGCGCCAGGTCTCCAGCGCGGTGGCGCTTGAGGTCGAGGCGACCGCGAGCACGCCGGTGGACTCGGTGAAGGTGTAGGACAGGCCGGAGACGGCGCCGCTCCAGACGCCGGAGTTGTTTGTCAGCGCGAGGCCGTTCACCACGACGCCGTCGAGACCGGTGACCGTGGATGCGGCTTCGTAGAAGTCGTGGCTCTGGCCTGCGGCGAAGGAAAAGCCGGAGCCGGCGAGGATGGCGAGTTGTCCGTCGAGCGTGAGCGTGCCGGAGACGGCGAGCGCGTCATGCGAGCCGGCGGAAACGGAGTAGCTGCCGGCGCTCGCGGCGCCGAGGGAGAGGCTGCCGTTTACCTGGAGCTGGCCGACGGGTTCCAGCGCGTCGCTGACATGAATCGTTTTGTCGCCCGCCTCGATCATGCCGGCGCCGCCGAGGGATGACAGCGATAAGCTCGTGGCGGTGAGCGCGGAGAAGTCGAAGGTCGAGCCGGAGGCGAGGGTAAGGTCGCCCGCGCCGAGCGCGGCTTCGCCGGAGACGGCGAGCGTGCCGGCGGCGACTGAGGTCGTGCCGGAGTAGGTGTTGGCGCCGGTGAGGGTGAGTTTTCCGGCGCCGACCTTCACCAGGCTGCCCGCGCCGGTGAAGACGCCGCCGTAGGTGGTGCTTTGGTTGTTGGCGCCGAGGGAGAGAGTCACGGGCTCGGGCGAGACGGCGTTGTTCTCGAGGGCGATGGTGGGCGTGCCGTTGTTTTTGAGCCCGCCGAAGGTGAAGGCGCGGGACGCGACGGAGGCGTCGAACACGATGCCGCTGCCGGCGCCGACCTGCTGGTTGAGCGTGCTCGACTGGAGCGCGAGCGAGTGGGCGAGGACGAGCGTGCCGGTGCTGAGCAGGGTGTCGCCGCCGTGGGTGTTGGCGCCCGAGAGGGTGAGCGAGCCGGCGCCTTGTTTGGTGAGCTGGAGGAGGTGCGAGGAGCCGTTGCGGAGGGTGCCTGGGAACTCGATGGCGCCGGAGGTGTTAACCAGGAGGGTGCCGTTGGTGGCGCCGGAGTTTTCGATGAATGCGTCGGCGTTGGCGGAGAGCGCGCCGAGGGTGACGGACTTGCCGCCGACGGCGAAGACGCCGCCGGAGCCGGGGGCGAACGCGAGCGAGGCGGGCGAGGCGCCGAGGGCGGTGTTGGAGCCGGCGACGAGGGTGCCGGCGTTTATCGTGGTGCCGCCGGCGTAGGTGTTGGCGCCGGAGAGCACGAGGGTGCCGGCGCCGGACTTCACGAGCGCGCCGAAGCCGCTGGTGGTCTGGCTGGAGACGACGCCGGTCACGGTGAGCGTGTTGCCTTCGGTGACCTCGATCGTGCCGCCGTGGGCGCTGAGGCCGATGCGGCGGTCGGAGGCGGCCGCGCCGCCGACGCCGGACGCGTCGGCCGCGATGGCGCGCTGCAAGGTGGTGGTGCCGTCGGCGCGGAGGACGCCGCCGTCGAGGCTGATCGCGGGGGCGGTGGCGTAGGAGACGGTGGTGGCGGCGGCGATGTCGGCGTTGGCGTTGCCGGCGAGGGTGACGGTGCTGGTGCCGATGTTGACGGCCGAGACGGTGCTGCCGAGGAAGGAGCTGCCGACGGCGAGGGCGCCGGAGTTGAGCGTGCTGTTGGAGGAGAGGGTGACGGTCGGGCTGGCGCTGGAGGCGCTGGTGACGGTGACGTTGCCGATGGAGCCGCCGAGGTTGGCGTCGGAGGAGACGACGAGGGTGGTGTCCTTGAGGACGTAGGTGCCGGCGGTGTAGGTGCCGTTGCCGTTCAGGCGCACGATGCCGCCGCCGCCGACGGTGAGGGCGTTGGTGTTGCCGTTGTTGGTGATGTTGGAGCCGATGATCAGCTGGCCGCCGCCGGTGTTGTAGTTGGAGATGAAGAGGCCGCGGTTGCTGCTGCCGCGGAGGCCGCCGCCGGTGATGGTGACGTCGTCGGCGCCCAGGGCGGGGGTGACGAGGATGCCGCCTCCGCCGACGGTCATGGCCGCGCCGGAGTTGGTGTTGGTGAAGGTGCGCGGGCCGGTGGCGCCGGTGTTGTTGAAGCGGAGAGTCCAGACAGTGGGGTTGCTCACGGAGACGTCGGTAACGACGTCGACGTTTTGCGTGGAGGTGCCGGCGGTGGTCTCGGTGCTGGCGGTGTAGGAGAGGTCGGGGAGGCCGACGATGTTGCCGCCGGCGGAGTTGGTGGCGTTGGTCGCCCAGCTGGTCTTGTCGACCACGAGGTTGGCGATGTTGCCGCTGACGGGCGTGAGGATGCCGTTCGCGTGGTTGAGTGAGTTGGTGACGATGCCGTTGGTCGAGTCTTGCGCGCCGGCGGGGAGCTCGAAGCTCACGAGCGAGGACTTGTTGTTCTCGTTGCCCGCGCCGGCGGCGAGGCCGATGGAGGCGACGTTGAGGAGGACTTTTCCGTCCACGCCGGGCTGGAGGGAGACGCGGTTGAATCCGGTGGCGAGGCCGAGGGCGCCGACGGACTGGGTGTTGGCGGTGGCGTCCTTGCCCTTGAGGACGAGCGCGCCGCCGGAGAGGCGGAGCTCCTGGGTGGCGGTCAACGAGACGCCGTTGTAGAGGATATTGGATACGGGCGAGGCGGGGGCGGAGAAATCGAGGACGAGGGTGCCGCCGCCCTGGTGGGTGCTGGGCGTCATGCCGACGCCGTTGGGGAAGTTGCCGACGCCGGTGCGTCCGGCGTAGGTGTGCGCGCCGGAGAGCGTGAGGGTCTTGGCGCCGATTTTGGAGAGATCGAAGTTGCCGGTGCTGCTCACGGCGCCGGTGATGGCGATGTCGCCGAAGGCGGCGTTGACGGAGCGGCCGGCGGCGAGCGAGAGGGGGAGCGAGATCGTCTGGAGGCTGGGGGAGTTGTTCTCGATGCCGCCGCCGAGGGTGACGGAGTTGCCTTCGAGCGTGAAGGCCCCCGCGCCGCGAGCGAACGAGAGCGAGCTTAGCGTGAAGCCGGTGAGGTCGTTGGTGGAGACGGGGCGGACGGAGCCGCCGAAGGTGAGGGCGGCGGGGGAGCCGGGAACGGTGTCGTCGTCCCAGTTCGCGGCGCTGCTCCAGTTGCCATCGGCGGCGCCGCCGTCCCAGGTGTTGGCGGCGCGGGATTGGAGGGCGGCGAAGAGACCGAGGACGCAGGTGGCGGTGGTGAGCCAGCGGCGGGCGGGCGAGGGGAGAACGGGGCGGCGGGGGGCTTGCATGATGGATCGTGAAGGGGAGGGAGGGCGCGGAGCGGCCGGACGGGCGGACGCTTGTCGTCGCGGGGGGGGGGGCGGAACGGGGTGCGAGATGGATCGCAGCCGTGGCGCCGCGAGGCAACGGGACGGCGACGTTCAACTGGTAACCGGCCCGTGCGGCGCGGGGCCGGGCGAGGACCTCAGCGGAGCGGGATGGGGGCGTTGGCGAGGTCGGCCTTGCGGATCGACTCGAGCTCCTCGCGGATGAGTTCGCGATCAAAGAAGCGGACGTTGTCCATGCGGCCGGCGAGGGGGCGGTCGAGGCCCTTGGCGGTGTTGCCAATGGTCTCGGGAAAGCGGGCGAGGTCGGTGCGCGGAAGCGAGGGCCGGGCGGGCGTGGGGCGGGTCATGGTGCGCATGTAGGCCACGGCGACCTCCGGGGTGCCTTGATGCACGGTGAGCGCGTTGCGGGCCTGGTTCCACGAGAACGCGGCGAAGATCCAGCGGTCCTTGGCGCGCCAGGGGACGACGGGGCCGGCCTGTCCGGGGTTGAACGGGTAGTAGCGCGGCTGGTCGAGCTGGTTTTCGATGCGCACCTCGAAGCCTCCCTCGTTGAGCAAAAACGCGACGCCGGCGGTGCTGAGCGGCACCTGGATCTCGGGGCCGTGCTCGTCGAGGAGATACCAGAAGGTGCAGGTGAACGCGGACAGGCTGTTCGGCGCGATGGGGGAAACGGCGAGGGCGGCGGGGCCGTTTTTCTCCTGCTCGGAATTTACGGGGACGCCGAAATAGGCCTCGTCCTCGATCTTGCCGGAGACGCCGGTGCCGGGGCCGCCGAGTTTGCCGCCGTTGCGAAACTGGACGCGCTCGTGGGCGAAGTTGAACGATTCCTCGTAGATCGGCCGGAACGGGATCTGCGCGAAGGCCGGGGCGGCGAGCAGGACGGCGAGCGCGGCGAGGCCAGGGAGGCGGACGGGGCGGGGCATGCGGGCGGGGCGGGATTTCATGGCGACGGTTCAGCGGGTGGAAAGGCGACGGAGGACGACGGTGGAGCGCGGCGGCACCCGTCGTTCGCGGGACGGGGCGGGAAGGCGTGCCGTGCGCGTGAGCTCGGCGGCGTGGGCGAACTCGGACGGGATGGTGAAGGCGGCGGTTTTTTCCGCCGAGCAGTTCATCGCGATCAGGTAGTCGCCGTAGCGCAGGAGGTAGAAGTCGCCCTTGCCGGCGTAGACGCTCTCGGAGCCGGGCTTGAACGTCACCCCGGGGGGAGGCGCGGCGATGGGCAACTCCTCGCCGACGTGGGCCGAGGGCGGGAGCGAGCCGGCGGGGTATTTGATGTGGGCGCCGCCGTTGCCGAAGCCGAAGACGACGGTGCCGGGGCGGCGATAGGTCTCGCGGAGCGGGGTGAAGCGGACCTCCTGGCGCACGACGGCTTGGCGTTCAAAGGCGGGCGAGATGTGGTGCACGGCGGCGAGGGAGTTCACGGCGTGGCGGGCGCGCCAGTAGAGCGAGGCGTAGAGGATCTCGTCGCCGTGTTTGATCGCGACCACGCCGTCCTCCTCGTCGGCGAAAACATAATCGTGCGCGCCCGGGCTCATGGGGAGGCGGTGTGAGGAGGAGGGGGGCAGGGCCGAGATGAACTCGTAGGCTTCGGGAGCGCGCAGGTTGCCATGCGTGATGCGCAGGGAAGAGTTTTCCGCCATGACGTCGCGCAGGGAGGCGAAGAATTGGTTGTCGTCGATCATCTGGCGGGCGTAGGCGAGCAGGCGCGGGTCGCGCGTGGCGTAGGCGGCGTCGAGCGCGGAGCCGTCGCGGTTTGGCTTTTGCGCGTAGGTGACGATGCCGGGATACTTGTTGTCCCGCCAACCGACGAAGGTCTCCATGCGCATGGCGCGGAAGCCCTCGGCGTCGACCGCCGGGTGACGAAACGCGGCGCGGGCGAGCGTGATCTTCACGAGCTGGTCGCGGATGCGCGGATCGCCCTCGGCGTCGAAGGCCGGGCGGGTGGCGTCGTAGATGCGCGTCGCCCAGTCGACGACCTCGCCGTAGCCGCCGACGTAGCCGAGTTCGCGGGTGAGGCCGCGCGCGGTGAGCTGGAGGTAGTTTTCGCCGACGGGTTTTTCGGAGCCGCCGCCGGGCAGGTCGCTGCCGAGCCAGGGCTGGAGGCCGATCGCCTCGTAGAGATAACGGCGCGCCTGCGTCTCGGGCCAGGCCTGCGGGGAACCGAGCGATTGGAGACCGCGGTTGGCCAGATAGATGCCGTAGAGGTCTTTGATCATCGTCTGGTTCGTGTAGAGACGACGGCTGCGGGCGTTCCACTCGCGGCTGGCGACCAGGAGTTCGCCGAGCAGGCGGCGGCGGGTGACGCGGTCCTGTGCGCCGACCACCGGGTCGTCGAGTCGTGGGGCGAGCGGCTCGGCGAGCCAGTGCAGCGTGGCGCCGACGGGACCGGCGCCAAACCAGCCGGGGTTGAGCGTGGCGGGGTCTTCGGTGGCGAGCTTGGGGTCGACGCGCCACGCGAGGCCGAAGGCGTCGAGCGAGACGAGGATGCGGCGGAGAACGTCGGGATTTCGATATGCGGCGGTCCACTTCACATGCCAGGCTTCCGCGAGGAAGAGCATCTGCATCTGGTTGAGCGGGCGGGCGTCGGCGAGGCGGGCGGCGATCTCGCGGTTCACGCGCGCCTTGGCCTGGGCGAGAATTTCTTCGCCGGGTCCGGCGCGGAGGCGGTCGGCGGGGGCGGAGCCCTGCTTTTCATCCGCGGGCGGGACGAAGGCGGGCTCGGTGTGCGAGTAGACGCCGTAGATTCCGCGGCCGGGTTCGGTCATCGGTTTCTGGAAGCGGTCGAAGCTGTTTCCGTAGGCCCAGATCGGGCCGGTGGAGCGGATCTCGCAGGCGATCTCGCGGCGGCCGCGCGTGAACTTATCCGGAAGCGGGGTCGTGCGATAAACGAAACGACCGGGCGCCTGCGGTTCGCTCGATCCGGGTTCGAGCAGGTCGATGTCGCCGAGATGCAGGTAGCCGACCATCCCGCCCTCGACCACGAGAAAGAGGCGGGTCGAGGAGACCTCGTCGCCCGAGAAACGAAGCGTGAGGTAGTTCGCCTTCTCGGGGTCGACCTTGAGGCGGAAACCGATTTGGCCGCCGCGCCAGTCTCCGTCGGTCAAGGGACGGAGACGGAGCATCGGTTCGCCGAGCAACCCGGAGCCGGTCTCGACGGCGCCGGGGGCGGCGGTGAAGGCGGGTCCGGGCGCGGTGTCGTGAGCCGATGGATACAAGTGGTCGACGATATCGGCGGAGCAGATTCGGACGGCGATGAGCAGGCCGGCGAGCAAGCGACGAAGGGGCATAGGGGCGGGGGAAACCCGTTTGTGCCCAAGTGAAATCCCTTCGCAAAGAGGGCGGTCGTTTCACTGTTAATGGAACCGGATCGTCGCGCGCTCGTTCGGCTGGCGTGACGGGCTGCGGGCCCAGCGGTCCCGCCCTATCACGGCGGCCCTCCAGGCGGCGTGGGCGCCTATCCGATCACGCGGAGGTTTTTCCGGCGGGATGGTAGTCCCACCAAAGGATGCGGCGGGCCTGCGGGATATTGACGATGAAGGTCTCGGGGATGCTGCCGTTGAATCGCACCGGAACCTGAAAATGGACCGTCGGCCGTTCGCCCTGTGGAAACGTGTCGGGCAGGGCGTGAAAATCGGCCAGGTAAACCCATTCGTCGCGCCCGCCGGAGAACGACATGCGTTGAAGCGTGATATGGTCCAGCCGCCAACCGCTCGTGTCGTCCGGGAGCCTGACCCCGGGCATGAACGCCATCGCGATCCGTATGGCGGCGCCTGGCGTCAACGGAGGCTGGTCCGTGAGGGCGGAGTTCCAGACGTCGGATTGATCGGCGGGAAATCCCGGGACGGATTGCCGCGCGGGCGCGGCCGGGGCGGGGCTTCTCGCCGAGACCAACAAAACGATCACGGCGGCGAGGCCCAGGAGTCCGACCAGGATCCGATAGTGCGATGTCTTCATTCAAAAGAGGTAATACCCGGCCGGGCTTGGATGTTACCGGTCGGGCGTGAAAATCGCCTCGAGACGCACAAGCCGTGCCGACGGAGGGCGCAAAAAAGCCACGTCCGGCGTGGACGTGGCCATGTCCCGGAGTTTGGAGGCGTTACCGCACGCGGAGGAAGCGGCGGCGGGGGGCGGTGTCATGAATCGATGGATACGGACGGTCGACGATGTCGGCGAAGCCGATTCGGACGGCGATGAACGGGCCGGCGAGCGGGCGACGAGGGGGCATGGGGGCGGGGGAAAATCCGTTTGTGCCCGAGTGGGGCCCGGCGCAAAGAGCGTCGCCGTTTCACTGTTAATTTTATGCGGAACGGCTGCGGCGATTCTGGGCTTGGTATCATGGTGGATGATCGCCGGATCGGGTGAACGACGTAGCCGTCCGAAATATTTCAGCCGCCCCGCCCGGGTGAGCGGGGCGACCTCGCTTTTCAGTTTAGGAGCCTCTCGAAAACGATGCGTTATGGCCGAGCGATGAGCGCGGAGGGTTACTGAGCCTCAATGTGAGCTACTGGTCATTGGCGCGCTTGGCGGATCAGGTTAAAGGGCGCCCCGCCGGATTCGTTCCGGCGGGGCGTTTACGTTTCCGGTCCGTGGCCGTGACGAATTACGCGCTCTTGCCGAGGCCCTCGTAGACGTGAGTGAAAATCGTCGCGCACTTTTCGCGATAAAGTTCGGGCGAGTAGGCGCGGGGCAGGCCGGTGTCCAATACGTCTTCGATCGCGAGCTTGAGCTGCGAGCGTCCGGCGGCCTTTTGCCGCCAGTTGAGGACGAGCAGCTCTTGCACGCGCGCCAGTAGCTCGCGGGCCACCTTCTTCACCTCCTCGCGCTCCTCTGGTTTCAACTCCGGAGCTGGACGAGTCAGGAGGTCGAAGACCACCAGCTCTTCTTCGCTCAAGTGCTCGCGCACATGCCGCTGTTGTTCTTCGTTGAGAGCACGACTCAGGGCGACGAGTTCGGCGAACAACTCCTCGATGTTTCGGCTGCCGTTGTTGTAGGCCTCGATCAAGGCCTCGAACTTGTCCTGGAAATCGACGCGGGTTCGGTTCAGCCGGATCAGCTTCTCCAACAGCGCGCGCACCGCCGCCTTCAACGTCTCCAGCTCGATGTTCTTGGTCTTCGACTGCTTGAATCGTTTCGCCAGCGCCTCGAAGTCGACCTTCGACAGGTCGAGCTGTTTGCCCGGCCCCGCGTCGATGCGGACGCTCTGGATGGAGTCGTCCAGCAACTCGTCTATCTCCGCCAGCACGCCTGAGACGTCGGGCTTCTCCGGGTTAAGCTTCGCGCGGATGGCGTCGGCGATGGCGCGCAGCGAGCCCACGCGTTGGGCAAACTCCAGCACGGCCGGATCGGGCTTGGCGGCATCGTAGAGCGTGCCGACGATGCGTTCGTGCGCGAAAAACTCCCGGCGCACCGAGTCGGGCGAAATCAGGGTGTCGACGGAGGCGAGCAAGCGTTCGAGCCGTTCCAGTCCGCCCAGCGGTTTCGCCTCCATGTCCGCCAGAACCACGCCCTTGCTCGCGCAGTAGGCCGAGGCTTCGCCCACGGCCTGGCGGAGATCGTCGATCAGCTTGCTCTTGTCGCGCACCGGCGTCTTTCCGCCCTTGCCCGCGCCGTAGATCGCCAGAGCTTTTTCCAGCGACACGAAGACGTTGGCGTAGTCCACGATCAGGCCGCTGTGCTTGCCGGGGAACACGCGGTTGGCGCGGGCGATGGTCTGCATGAGGGTGTGGTTCCTCATGGGCTTATCGAGATACACCGTGGAGCAGCTCGGGGCGTCGAAGCCGGTGAGCCACATCGCGCAGACGAAGACCAGGGACAGCGGGTCCTTGGTATCCTTGAACTTCTCGTCGAGCCCGGGCTCGGACTCCACGAGCCGCTTCCGGTGCGGCACGATGTCGAGGCCGAGCGCCTTCATCTGCTCCACCTCGTTTTG
>CBINJQ010000078.1:0-13424 GCA_966251015.1 uncultured Akkermansia sp.
TCGAACAGGACGGCTGGATCGAAAAGGCGGATGACCCCAGTGCGGGCAAAACGGCGTGGCAAACCGCGCACGACGTCATGGCCGACCGAGTTGCGTTAGAATGGCTGAAGCCCATCGGCGGCGCAGCAAACGAGTGGTGCGGCGAGCTGCTCAGGGAAGCGCCTCGCCTTCACGCCCTTCCTTCGGCGCTGCGCAGTCTGCAGCGCCTCGCCGAACATCTCCCCATCGACGAAAACGAATGGGAAACCATACTCATGTGCGAGGCCCGGCGCGCACCGGTGGCCTGGCGTAGCCTGAGATCGGCTTTGCTCCGCACATCCCTGCTCCCCGCTGCCGCCCGCGTTCGCCTGCTCATCGGACTCGGTGACATCTTTTCAGGGGCAGAACGCGATGACGAGTTTCACGGTGCGCTGGGCGATGCCCTCCGCCAACTCGTGGAAACCAAGACCGGCTCGGAACTCGAAGAGGAGGAGTGGGTGGCGCTCTTCGACTGGATTCGCCGCGCCATTCCGCATCAGCGGGGCCTGCCCTACCTAAAAGCCTGGGCGGTTCGCATCGCCCCCGAGGAATTCCGCGACGAAACCCTCGCTTTTCTTGGCTCCCACGCTGGCAGCTCAACCACTCAGTATGTCCTTTGCGCATGGATCTACGCCGGCTTGGAAACCAGCGTGATCGAAGGCATCGTTCTCGTTTGGTGCAACGCACACGCGACGACACCATGGTTTAGTTTCGTTGCCGAGGCATGGCTGAACGGCGGTGGCGATCCTCGTAGTATCCAGTCGTTTCTCGACCCTTGGTGTGAAAGGTTCTTGGCGACCCTAAGGCCATCGTTTGTCTATAAAGCTTGGCTCGACGCCGGTGGCGATAAGGCCCTCGTCGAGGCTCCCATCCGCGATTGGCTCGCTCTGCACCAAACTGCAGCCGAAGCCCAATTCGTTTACGACGCTTGGCTCGACGCCGGTGGCGACAAGACCCTCGTCAAGGCTCCCATCCTCGATTGGCTCGCCCTGCACCAAACCGCAGCCGAGGCGAGCCACGTTTACGACGCCTGGCTCGACGCCGGTGGCGATAAGACCCTCGTCGAGGCTCCCATCCGCGATTGGCTCGCTCTGCACCGAACCACATCCGAAGCCCAGTTCGTTTACAACGCCTGGCTCGACGCTGGTGGCGATAAGACCCTCGTCGAGGTGCCGATCCGCGATTGGCTCGCTCTGCACCAAACCGCAACCGAGGCGAGCCACGTTTACAATGCCTGGCTCGAAGCCGGTGGCGATAAGGCCCTCGTCGAGGCTCCGATCCGCGAATGGCTGAGTGAAAGAGCCACCTCCCTTGAAGCGAGTCATGTCTTGGCGGCATGGCTTGAATCAAAAGGTCCCCTTGAACCCGTCGACGGCTTCGTTCGCGAGTGGCTACCAAAGCATGCGAAGACCTTCGAGGAGGGATCCTATGTGCTGCGAACGTGGATTCGGGCTGGTGGAGACCCGACCTTCGGCCTCCCGTTTTTCTTGGAGTGGCTCTCTATCCACGGAGAGGCGCAGGAAGCCCAGTTCGTGCTCGCAGCCTGGCTTAAGTCCAGGAACGACCCAAACCCGCTCAAGGCCAACGTGGCAAAATGGTTGCTCCATCATGGCACCACACCGGAAGCCTCGCATGTGATCGGCCCGTGGCTTGATGCCGGAGGCGAACACGGGGTCGTAAGCCAAGCCGCTACCCAATGGATCAACAAATACGGCACGGAGCTCGAAGCGCGCTATCTGCTGGCCGCCTGCCTCAAGATCGACGCCACGCGTAACGCATTCGAACAGCCGGCGCTGAATTGGCTGGAGCGGCACGCGGCTACTCCACCTGCGGGGATCGTATTCACAGCTTGGCTAAAGACAGGGTTAGCGGTCACGAAAATCCGTTCGCTCTTCGGTCAATGGTTAAGAAGCCATGCTATGGGCCATGGATCATCCCTTGCCATCTGTGCTTGGATCGATGCGAAAGGTCCTCTGGATGTTGCTCGAGAAGGGATGCTGCGGTGGCTGGCTACTCGACGCCCGAGCGATAATACCTCATGGGTGCTCGTCGCTTGGTTGCGAGCGGGCGGAGACCGCGACCTCGTCGCGAAATACGTGGAGAGATATCTCGCCAATGGCACGAATCCGAAAGCCGTGTTGGCTCTTCGAAAAGCGTGGAAAATTAAGCCCGCCGTCCTGCAGTCTGAAGCAGCCGATGGAACGTAGAGACGAGCGCACGGTGATGACCGGCGTGCTTGGCGTGCGGCAGCATCAGTTACTCGTCATCGCGGTTTCACGCATCTCCCACGAAAGCGCAACAGGCTCGAAGCCCCATTTTACGGAACCTGAAAAACCCGCTTCAAATACGCCGCGTTGGCGCCGTAGTTGTATTTCACGTCCGCCGCGCCCGTGCGCGCGGCGTCCCGCGAACGCTCGATCAACAACCAACCGCTCCAGCCCATGTCGTCCAGCGTCGCCTTGATCTTGGGGAGGTCCACCTTCGGGTCGTTCTCCAACCACACGCCGTCGGTGTTGGTCGCGTGGATCTGCGCGATGCGCTCCCTCCCCAAAATCCTCAACTCGGCGCACACGTCGCGCCCGGCCTGGATCGGATTCGCGATATTGAACGAGATCTTCACCGCCGGGGACCCGATGTCCTGGAGCAAGGCCGCCTCGCCCGCCGCGTTCAGCGAGGTCTCCACGGCGATGACCACTCGCGCCGCCGCCGCCTGCTTCCCGGCGGCGCGAAGCCGCTCGATGATCGGGGCGCGCATCTCGGGTCGCTTCACAAGGTCGCCCTGCACGCCGAGCGGCAGATAAACCACCGCTACCCCCATCGCCTTCGCGGTCGCGATCGTGTCTCGCACCAAGGCGTCCACGTCGTCGCGCTCGCCGAAGGACTGCGCGTAGAAGCCCGACATCGCGATCGAGCTGATGCCCAGCCCGAGCTCGCGCGCCTTCCCGAGAAACTGCTCCCTCACCGCCGGGTCCCAAAGCTTGCTGTCGAAGGTCGGACGCTTGCCCAGGCCGCCCATGTCGACCTCCACGCCGTCCGCCCCGATTTCTTTCGCGAGCTGAAACGCCCCGATCTTCTGGCGCTTCAAAATCATCCAGTCGCAAACGCCGACGCGATAACGCGGCGTGTCCGCCGCCGCGGCCGCGACAACCATTCCGACAAAGCAGGCGAACAACGCGAAGATCTTCATTCCACGACAAGCGATTCAATCTCGGCCGCGCCCTTCTCGGGCAACTCCAGAACGACGGTGTAGTCGCCGGCGTTCATCCCGACATCGGCCAGCGTGACGCTCGCGCCCGGCGTCAGGGCCAGCTCCAACGACGCCGCGCCCATCCGCGTGCCGTCCGCCGCCAGAACGCTCAGCCGCGCGCTTAGCGGCTCGGGACCGGGATTTGCGTAACGAATGGAAAAATCATGCCCGCCGCCCAGCCCGAGCCGCACCGCCCAGACCAGTTTTTTCCCCTCCCGTCGCGCGGACGCCACGGGGTAAAGCGTCTCGCCCGATGAAAATTCCGCGCTCGCGGAGGCCGGCGCGTCCACCTTCTCCGCGACCACGACGACCGTCTCCTCCGGCACGCGCGCCCCCGCGTCCGCCGCGGCGATCGCGATGGCCGAGATCACCGCCTGATACGACGCGACCCGCGGGAACGAAACCTCCAGCCACCCGCCGCTCGCCTTCGCGTTCACGACCTTTTTCACCGCCCCGGCGAAACCCGCCTCGCGCCACAGATCCAAATCGCGAACCACCGTGCGCTCGTTGACCGCCACGTCGAACAGGCGCCAGCCGGCGCAATCGCCGCCGCCCGCTCCATACCAAGGCTCCGCGAAATACAGTTCCACCCGGTAGTCGCCGTCGGGCGCCGCGAAGCGATGGCGGAGCTTGTGCCGGCCGTAACGGTAGGTCTGGAAAAGCTCCTGGTCGTCGGTGCCGCGAATCACCTCAAAACTCCGCCGCTGGCTGCCGAAGCGCGGGGGCAGGCCCGCGTGCTCCGCCGCCCACGAAAGCGAACCATGGTTCAGCCCCGGCGCGAAATCGCGGTCGGCCGTCCAACGCACGCCGTTGACGTCGGTGTAGTCGGGGCCGCCACAGTTGACTCGATAGAGATAGTTCCAACCCGGCTCGGCGGCGGTGAGGTTCGAAACCTCGCCGCGCAACTCCGCCACATGCGGCGCGGCGGGGAGGTGCTTCAGCACGATGGCGTCGCGCGCGACGGTTTTTCCACCGACACGACCCTCGGCATGGAGAACATTTTGGCGGACCTCCACGCCGTCCCAGCGGAAGGGAACGCCGGGACCGCCCTGGCGGCGCACGCCAAGCGATTCGCGCGCGCCCGCGTCGTTGAACAACTCCACTTCCTCGCAGTTCGAGTAAACGAGGACGCCGTCCTTTTTTCCGGGCTCGCGCCAACGGTCGGGCCAGGTGTGCGAGACGATATACACCATCGGATCGCGCGCGGCGGAAACGTAGCTCGCGCGGAACAGGTAAAACGCGTCCGTCGGCTCGCCCCAGAGCGTGAGCAAACCCTTGTTGTTCGCCGGCCCGAGGCGGTCGAGCTCGGCCCAGCCGTCGGTGCCCTGCTGTCCCTTCGAACCGATCGCACGGCCCGGGTTTTCATGCGTGGCGAGCAGCCAATGAAAATGTCCCGGCACCTGCTCGCGAATCGACTCGGCGAGACGGATCTTCGTCGCGTAGATCGCGTCGGCGCGGCTCTCGCTGCGCACGCCGTCGGCGATGTAGCCGCCCTCGCTGTGCAAGCCGAGGCTGCGCCACGCGCCGTATTCGCCGATGAGCTGCTGGCGCTTCAAATCGTCCGCGTAGGTCGCGGGATCGCCGCCGTAGGTGCCCGTCCAGTTCTGCGGCACGTTCCAATCGGTCCCCGTGCCCGCGTTGCAGGTCGTCACGAGACGTTGCGTGGACGCGGTCGGGTCGAGTTCGCGGACGAGCTCCACGCACTCGCGCGCGAAGTCCTCGGGCAGCTTGCTCTCGTTGGCGAGGCCCCAGAGCACATTCGACGGGCTGTTGCGACGCTCGCGCACCCAGTCGCGCAGCAACGCCTTGAAGTTCGCCCGAAACTCCGGGGTATCGAACCAGATCTGGGACGCCATCTGCGGCCACCAGAGGACGCCGTCGCGGTCCCAATGATCCTGATACCGCAGGTTGTGCGGCTGATGCGCGTCGCGAAACGCGTTGTAGCCCGTCGCCTTCACCTGCGCCACGCGCGCCGCGATCTGCTCCGGCCCGAAGGCGTGGCTCGCGCCGAGCACGTGCTCGTATTCGCAGGTGCCGTTGATGAAGACCGGTTTCCCGTTGAGATAAAACGGGCCGCCCTCGGGGTCGCCGGGCTTCGGCCAGCGAAGCGTGCGCACGCCGAACGGCGTCTCCACGCGATCCAGCACGCGGCCCTCGGTCCACGAGGCCTGGCCGTCGGCGTCCGCCGCCTCGCGCAAAACCGTCTCCATGCGGTAGAGATGGGGCGACTCCAGGGACCAGAGTTTCGCGTCGAGCAAGGCGAGGGAATCGCTCACGCGCGACACGCCCTCGCGACGCTCGCCGAGCGAGGTGCTCCGCGACACCACCGCCCCTTGCGCGTTCAAGACGTTCGTCTCCACCACGAGCGGCCGGCGCGCGCCGTGGTTGCGCAGCTCGACCGTGAAATGGATCTTCGCCTCGGCGGCGGCATGCGCGTCGGCGTCGTTCCAGACGTGGACGCCAAAGGGCTCCACCCGGACCTGCCCGGTCGTGACGAGCGTGACCGGGCGAAATATGCCCATCGGCTGGCTCCCCTCGGAAAAGCCCGGCGCGCTCGAACAGCCTCCGCAAACCCAGGGCAGATCGGTGATGCCCGCCGGATGATCCGCGCGCACCGCGAGCAGGTTGCTCCCGCCCACGTTCACGAGCTCCGTCACATCGAGCGTGAAGGTCGTGCGCCCGCCCGCGTGCTTGCCCGCGAGGCGCCCGTTTACCCACACCGTCGCGTAGGAACCGACTCCCTCGAAGAAAAGATAAACACGCCGCCCGCGCTCCGCCGCATCGACGACGAACTCGCGCCGATACCACGCGGTGCCGTGGCGGTTGCCATGCACGACGCGAGTAAGCCCGGCGTAGTCGTCCCAGTTGTGCGGCACCTCGACAGCGGACCACGCGGCGTCGTCGAATCCCGGCCGCTCGAAACCCTCGTGGCCGGTCGCGCCCGTGTCGGCGGCCAGGCTCCTCCAGCCGGCGTTGAGACTCGTCTCGCGACGGGGCGAATCCGCGGCGCGCGATCCTGCGGCGGCGAGGCCGAACACAAGCCCGGCGACAATCAGAAAACCGCGAAGCGTCATGGCTGATCGAGGAGCCGGATGATGATCGCTCCGCGCACTTCCCCATTCACCTCCTGCGGCCGGCCCTGCGGCCCGAGGTTGGACGGTTCCGACTGCTTCGTGCCGATGGCCGGAATCACCTGATACACGCCGAGCCCGAGGCGCGGGAGCACGAGCACGGGATTGTTTTTTCCGTCACGCGGCGCGTAGACGCCGACGTAGGGCTGACCTCCGTCGTTCAACAAAGCGAAACGGCCCTCGGTCGTGGTGAACGACATCCACTCCCAGCGCGAGAACCAGCCCTTGAACTCGGGAAAGGTCCAGGTGAAGCCGGGGATGTTGTCGTTGTATTCGGTGTCCCAGCGGTTGAGCGATCCGCCCTTCAGCCGGTTGGCCCAAACACGATACGGACCGGCGCCGAACCACTCCTTCGATTTCACTTTCTCCTCCGGATAATCGAAATCGACGCCGAGCAAATCCACGACGCCGGGCCCCGGAAAGGCGTAGTCGAGGCGCACGTCGCCGTCGGGCGAGATCGTCCAACGCGTCTCGCGCACGCCGGCGTCGTGCTTGGCGACGATCACGGCCGACTCGCCGTCCATGCCGGCGGTGAAACTCAACAACCTGCCCTGGCTCGCGGCCACGGGTTCGAGCACGCGTTTTGTCCGCCGGTAGGCGGCCAGACGCGGACCGTCTCCGAGCGAGACGCGGCGTCCGTCGCGCTCGAGCGACGCGAGCCGGCCGGTGGAGCGGTCGAATCGAACGACGTTGCGTCCGGCGCTCACGACGGTCTCGCCGCCCGCCTCGGCGAGCGCGACGGCGGACTTGACGGGAAACGCGTTGCCGATGGCGGCCGCGCCGCTCTTCCAACGCCACGACCAGGTCCAGAGCTCTCGCGCCTGCGCGTCGATCGCGGTGAGGAGAAGCGCGTCCGCCTCGCGCCAGTCGGCGGGCAGCGGAAGGCTCAATTCACCGTCGGAGCGCGCCTCGACGGCGGGCGCGGCCACGCGGCCGTGCGCCAGCAAGGTGCGGTGAAACATCAGCGCGCCCGGCGGCGCGTAACGCATGAGGCGCCACTCGAAGGTCACGCCGGACAGGTCCACGAAATCGTAGCGGTTGCGCACCGGCAGGCGGCCCGAGAAGTCCGCCGGAAGCGTCTCGAGCGGTATCTGCACCGGACACCAGATCTCGCGCACCGTGAAGAAGCTGCCTTCTTTTTCCTGACGAGGCCCCAGCATGCCGTCGGGACCGAGATCGCGGTTCGCGTCGAGCCGGCCGCCCTGGTCGGTGCGGGCGACGGCCTCGTCCATCCAGGCCCACAGGAAGCCGCCGGCCGCGTTGGGCTTTTCGCCCAGGTGCGCCCAGTAGTCGTCGAGACCGGCGCCGTGGCCGCCGTCGAAAAGCCCGTGCAAAAACTCGGTCGGCATGAAGGTGTCCGCCCCGTCCGAGTAGTTCACCGTGTCGGCGTATTCACGGTAGTGGAAGGTGTTGAGGTTGCGGAACGAGAGCGCCCACGGATGCAGCACGGGACGGCGTTGCGGGTCGTGTTTGGCGAACTCGTCGTCGTTCTCGATGTTTTCCCCGCCCTCGTTGCCGTTTGCCCAGAAGAGCACGCTCGGATGGTTCACGTCGCGCGCCACCATCTGGCCGATGAGCCGGCGGCCGGTCGGCGTGTCGTAGGCCTGCTGCCAGCCGCCGAGCTCGTTGATCACGTAGAGTCCGGCCTCGTCGCAGAGATCGAGAAACTCCGCGTCCGGCGGATAGTGCGCCATGCGAACCGCGTTCATGTTCGCCTCCTTCATCAGCCGGACGTCCTCGCGATGCCGCTCCAGCGAAAGGGTGCGGCCGGTGTCGGGCCAAAAGCTGTGACGGTTGACGCCCTTGAACACGACCTTGCGGCCGTTGACGAAAATCCCTTCGCCGGCGCGCACCTCCACGGAGCGAAAGCCGAAACGCCGCGTGATCGCGTGCTCCTCGCTCTTGCCTCCGCGCAGGGTGAACTCCGCGCGGTAGAGGCGAGGCGTCTCCGCCGTCCAGGTCGCGGGCCCGTCGACCCGCGTGCGCACCACGACCCGGTCCGCGCCGGACGCGACGGTCTGCACCACCGGCTCGCCGACGGCGCGCCCATCGGAGTCGCGCAACTGAAGCGCCAGCTTGCGCGCTCCGTTCGTTTTCCCGCCGAGGAAAACGTCGGCCTCGAACACGCCCTCGGCGGCGGCGTTGATCGCCACCCGATCGATAAACCGGACGGGCAGCGCCTCGAGGCGCACCGGACGGAAGATCCCGCCAAAGTTCCAGTAGTCGGCGTAGCGCTCGGCGCGGTTCACGCTGTCGTTCGCGGAGCGCTTGCTCACCGCGACCTCGAGCAGGTTGGGCGCGTCGAAACGAAGCTTGTCCGTGATGTCGTAGGAGAACCGGTAGAACCCGCCTTGGTGAACCGCCCCCGCGAGGGAGCCGTTCACCTTCACCTCCGTGTCGGTCATCACGCCCTCGAACACGAGCCGCACCACCCGCCCGCGCCAGGCCTCGGGAACGCTGAACCCGCGACGGTAGAGCCCGCGTTCCTCCGGCGAAGGCGGCCGCACCGGCATGCGCTCCGTCCCGCGCGACTCGACGCCATATTCGTAGGCGCCGAAGCCCTCCTGCTCCCAGCATGAAGGCACCCGGATCTTTGTCCAAAAGCCGCTGTTGCGCCCGCCCGTGCAGAAAAAGTCCCACTCGACCGCGTCGTCCGGTCCCCGGCCGGACAAATAAAGCGACTCGGCGCCGGCCGCGCGCGCGGAAAGGGCGAGGAAGAAGATCACAAACAGGGAAAGCAGGCGCATGGACGATGGGAAGATCGGGGCGAGGGGAGCGCGCGGGGCGGCGGGACGGGGAGCTCCGGGCGACTGGACGCGACTTTTCCAAACACGCGGACAAAGCCAACCTCTTTGTCTCAGAAGTATCCATTCCTAGGATACCGCATGTCCCGTTCAAAATTCCGGATATTCAAGGAGACGATTGCGATGGAACCCCGCTTCGGGGCCGGCAGCCTCGCGATACGCCCTGATGCGGCGCGTCGGAAGCAACGACATGTTCCCCGCACGGGCGCCCCCCGTGCGCCTCGGGAATGTTTCACCCATTCTCACGCGACACCCCAGATCCCGGCCCTCCCATGAACCCCGCCGCGCTCCGCCTCCTCGCCCTCATCCCCATCATCGTCCTCGCCGCCCCCCGGCTCCTCGCGGAGGTGCGCTGCGCGAAGATCTTCGGCGACCACATGGTCCTCCAACGCGAATTGCCGGTGCCCGTCTGGGGCGAGGCCGCGCCGGGCGAAGAGGTCGCCGTCGTCTTCGCCGGCCATTCGCAAACCACGCGGGCCGGGGACGACGGCCGCTGGCGCGTCACCCTTCCGCCGCTCGCGGCCGGCGCCGAGCCGCGCGACCTGACGGTGCGAGGCACAAACACCCTCGTGTTCTCCGACGTGCTCGTCGGCGAGGTCTGGTTCTGTTCCGGGCAATCCAACATGGAGAAACCCTTCGGCCCGCGCAAAGGCCAGCGCCCGGTCGTCGACCACGAGCTGGAGATCGCCGCCGCCCGCCACCCGAAGCTGCGGCTCTACCAGGTCCCTCGCACCGACCAGAAACAGGACGCGCCCGGACGTCTCTCCTGGCTTCCCTGCTCGCCCGAGGCGCTTCGGCTCTCGGATTTCTCCGCCGTCGCCTACGCCTTCGGCCGTCAGATCCACCAGACGCTCGACGTCCCCGTCGGGCTCGTCCACGCGAGCTTCGGCGGCACCTTCATCGAGGCCTGGATGCCGCCCGAGGCCTTCGCCGCGCCGCCCCTCCGGGGACTCGAAAAACGCGAGCTCCAAGCCTGGGTCAAGGGCGTGCAGGCCACCGAGCTCCACCGCCACATGGTCGCCCCCCACGCGCCCTTCGCGCTGCGCGGTTTCCTTTGGTATCAGGGCGAGACAAACTTGATGAACGGCGACATCGCGCTCTACGCCGAAAAACAGACCGCGTTGATCGAAACCTGGCGTCGCGCCTGGGAGCGCGCCGACGCGCCTTTCTACGGCGTGCTCCTCGCGCCGATGGACTACTCGAAGTGGGAAAAATTCCCCGTCACCGCCGAGGCCCTTCCCGCGTTTCGCGCCGAGCAGGCGCGCGCCCTCTCCGCCCCGCGCACCGGCTACGTCGTCACGACCGACCTTGTCGACGACATGCACGACATCCACCCGGTGGAAAAGCGCGCCGTCGGCCTCCGTCTCGCCCGCCTCGCGCTCGCCGAGACCTACGGCCGCGAGGACATCCCTGCTCGCGGCCCGACCTTCGCCTCGATGCGCGTGACCGAGGCCGGCGACGCGCTGACGTTAAAATTTGAATACGCCGCCGGCCTGCGCGCCCGCGACGGGCTCCCGCTCTCCGGGTTTCTCGTCGCCGGCGAGGATCGCGTGTTTCACGCCGCGACCGCCCGCGTCGAGAACGGCGACGTCGTGGCGGGCAGCCCGGAGGTGCCCGCCCCCGTCGCGGTGCGCTTCGCCTGGCACGAGACCGCTTCTCCCAATCTCATCAACGCCGCCGGCCTGCCCGCCGTCCCCTTCCGCAGCGACGACTGGCCGCTGGAACTGTCGCGTCCCGTGTCCGCCGCGTCTCAACCGCGCTAGTATTCGCGAAGTCGGCTCCCCGGCTCTTTTTCACGTCGCAGAGCCCGTCCCCCCGCCGACTTTCAGTCTTGTAACATCCTGTCGACACACCTCTTCCAATGGGACAAACCGGCGTCCAAAGGCGTTGCCGTCGTATCGTCTTCGCCATTCGGGCGTAGCGTCGGAGCCCCTACATATTTTCCAGAACTTTATTCGGAATCCTAAGGGGTCTCCCTCTGAAGGAGCGTTGGACGGCCGGCGCTTGACGGCCAATCCCGTTGACCATTCGCCTCGCGATTTTATGGGTGTTATCAGTTCCCAACGCGGCCTTCCCCATCGCCGGCCGCCTTTGCCGGTCTCCCCCACAACACCCACCCCTCTTGGACTTCGGTCCCGCCCTGCTATGCGTCGCCACATCCCCAGCGCGCGAACCTGGAAACGTTCCGGCTTCACGCTCATCGAGCTCCTCACGGTCATCGCCATCATCGGCATCTTGGCGGCCATCCTCATTCCGACGGTCGGCAAGGTGCGCGACACGGCTAAAAAAGCCCAATGCATCGGCCGGCTGCGGCAGTGGGGGACCATCGTGAACAACTGCGCCAACGACTACAAAAACAACATTCCCCTCTTCTATCAGAACTCAGGCAGCGGATTCATTTTCGATCCGTATATATCCTCGGGCAAGGGCATGATGGTCGAGGACGCGAGAAACAATACGATGTCGAGAGATCTCAGACCCACGGAAGCGATGACCCAATGCCCCAACGGTCTTAACGGAGGCAACGGCTCCAACAGGCAGTATGCGTTCGTCGTTCCAATAGGAGTCACCTCCAAGAGCGCCGGAATATTCGGCTTCCACAATTCCGTTCAGAAAGACTACTACCGCGTCGCGGACGCGGCCGCCCCCGGCCAGCTGATACTTATGATCGAGCAGAACCAAGGCGGCACTCAGGTCGTGCTGAAGCCTGAGAATTTGAGCGGCATACAGGCGGAACTCGACAGCAAGGTCCGCCCACTTCAGCGAAACAGCGGCCAGATACGGCATGGCGGCATCGCCAATGCTCTTTTCTTGGACGGCCACGTGGCTGGCTTGAATCTTTCCGACACGGATTATGGCGTCGCCGCGTCAAAAGATAAACTAGACAGGTGGTTCACGCTCAAGTGACGCGCGCGTCAAGATACCCCGCTCCAGCATCTTTAAACTACGGCTGACGAAGGCCGGTCGGCATCCCGCCGACCGGCCTCTTCTTTTCCCGCTCGTCGGCACGGAAACACACCTCGTCCCCCCCGCTATCAAGTCCCATGAAAAAACTCGGTCTCGGCGTCCTCGGTCTCGGCGAGGGCCGCAGCATCATCTCCGCCGGTCTCTCCAGCCCCCGGTGGGACGTCCTCACGCTCTGCGACACAAACGAAAAACTCGGCGCCGAACGGCTCGCCGAATTCCAGCTTCCGCCCAAGGCGTTCACCACCCGCTACGACGACCTGCTCGCCGATCCGCGCATCGACGTCGTCGGCATCTACACCCCCGACCACCTGCACGCCGAACACGTTATCCGAGCCCTTTCCGCCGGAAAACACGTCGTCTGCACCAAACCCTTCATCGACAGCCTCGCCTCCGCGCGCGACGTGCTCGCGGCGGTGAAAAAAAGCGGCCGCCACGTCATGGTCGGCCAGAGCTCCCGGCACTTCGCCCCCTTTGCCCGCCAGCGTGAGCACTACGAGAAAGGCGTCCTCGGCGAACTCATCTGCGTCGAGGCCTGCTACAACGCCGACCACCGCTGGTTTCTCGCCAAGCCTTGGGCGCGCAAAGCCGAGTTCAAGTGGCTCTACGGCGGCCTCAGCCACCCGGTCGATTTCGTGCGCTGGTATCTGCCGCGCATCACCGAGGTCTCCGGTTACGCGCTTCTCAGCCCCAACGGCAAGAAACACGGCCTCGTCCACGCCGACACGTTTCAGTTCGTCATGCGCGACGCCGAGGGACGCGTGGCGCGTGTGAGCGGCGCCTACTCCGGTCCCGTCGTGCCCACCGCGCGCGACAGCAACATGAGCTGCGTCCTGCGAGGGACCAAGGGCGCGAGCCAGGGCGACTACTACGACCTGCGCTACGCGTGGAAGACCGACAAGCAGGCCATGGTCGAAACCTTCGAGGATCAGGACGCCCACTTTTTCCGCTTCGGCGGCCACTCGCACCACGCCGGCGAATACCAGAACTACCTCGACTACTTCGCGCGTTGCCTGGCGAAGGGCGAGACGCCCCGCCCCGACGCCGAGGAGGGGATCGTCACCGTGGCGCTGATGCAGGCGATGGACGAAGCCGCCTCCTCCGGCCAACCCGTCAAGGTCCGCGATCTCCTCGCGCGCCACAAACTCGCCCACCTCTTCTGATTTGGAGTGCGGCGACATGTCGCCGCCATCGACGAGCCGACGCGTCGGCTCGCCCCTCTCACCCCGGCGTCCCCCTCGCCCTTCCGCCTCGTCCGTC
>CBINJQ010000079.1:0-13268 GCA_966251015.1 uncultured Akkermansia sp.
CTCGCGCCAACTCCGCTCTTGTTATGTCACAGAATTAACTGCGGACTACACTAGCTGATAGTCGAATGGGACGTGAAGGTTTGGTGCAGGCGCCGGGAATCGCGCCCGGGACTGCGGACTGGCGGTCCGCCGCGTTGCTGACTACGCCACGCCTGCAAAAAATTGGTGCCCACGGCGCGAGTTGCACGCGCATGCCGCCGATGGGCGGCGGAGAGGTTTAAGCTCCCCGTGTCTGCTGTTTCACCACGAGGGCAAACGGTCGTAGTTATCTGCTCACTACGAAATTGGTCCCGGCCGGGAGACTTGCACTCCCAAGGCTCACCGCTTCTGAGGCGGGTCAGTCTGCTAGATTCCCGATAAACCAGGCCGGGGAAAATGGTGGAACCTGCGGGTATCGCGCCCGCCTGAAATCCTTCCTGCCAGGAAGGCGACCACGCTATGCAGTCCCAGGCCCCAAAGAGAAATGGCTGCGGCGGCAGGTTCCGCTCCTGCGCCAGTCGGCTTCAAAGGCCGCCGTGCTCCTGTTACACCACGCCGCAGTGAAAATGGTCGTCGGCCACGGGGTCGCACCGTGCTTCTCCTGCGTGTCATGCAGGCGTGTTCACTGGCTCACTCGCCGACGAAATCGAGACGGATGGATTTGCACCACCGATGCCCAGGGGCGGCGCGTTTACAGCGCGCTGCATTGCTACTCTGCCACGTCTCGGAAAATGGATCTGCCACGGGGACGTGCGCCCCGCTGGCCCCGATACCAACGGGGTGCGTCGCTTTCTACGCCTTGGCAGAGTGATGGGGGTTCCTGTCGGAGTCGCACCGACCTCACGCGACTTATGATGCCGCTGCCTCAACTGCTCGGCCAAGGAACCGGAAAATGTGGACCGCCCCGGATGTGCGCCGGGTTCTCCCGATTAAGAGTCGGGTGCATCGCTACCTATGCTTGCAGTCCAAAATCCAATTGCAGCGGCTGACATGACCAGAGTCATTCGACCCATGAGTCACCTAGATCGGGCCATAACGCTGCAAAAGGAGGTGGAGCAAAAGCTCCCGGATTTCGCCCGCATGGTCCGTGACAGCAGTTCCGACATGGTGGTGATGCACCAGGATGCGTTTGCTGCGGACTATCAAGAGGAAGAGTATCGGCTACTGGGAATGGCCGTTAAATACGCTGGAATCATGGGCAAGCAGATCACGTTCCGTGGACGAAACCGGGAAACCCTCGGGAAGCTGTCCTCGTAATCTGGAAGATTGGTGCGGGCGGCGCGAATTGCACGCGCACGCCACGATGGGCTCGGAGTTTTGAAGTCCGCGTGTCTGCTTGTTTCACCACGCCCGCATAAAAATGGTGCCGAAGGGGAGACTTGCACTCCCAAGGCTCACTGGCTCTCGACCAGGTCAGTCTGCTTCATTCCCGATAAACCACTTCGGCAAAGGATTGGTCGGGACGGCGAGGTTCGCGCTCGCGCTCTCACGGCCCCCAGCCGTGCGCTCTTCCTGGCTAAGCTACATCCCGATAAAATGGCTCCCGAGGGTGGCTCCGCCCCACCGACATCGCGATTAACAGTCGCGCGTTCTGCTAGCTGAACTACTCGGGAATAAATTGGCTCCAGGCCGAGGCTCCGCCCCTCGAACTACGGTTTCAGAGACCGCCGTGTTGCTGTTACACCAGCCGGGAATGTTGGTCGGGAAGGCCGGCTTCGCTCCGGCGACCGTCGTGATGTAAGCACGCCGCTCTTCTGGACTGAGCTACTCCCCGATAAAATGGCGCGTCCGACGCGTGCTGCCCGCGCTTTCTCCTCCTAGACAGAGAGGCGACCATGCTGTTGGTCCTCGGACGCGTAAAAGCGGTCAGGTGGTCCGGATTCGCACCGAAGCCCCCGCGGTCACAACGCGGTGCTCTGCTGATTGAGCTACGCACCTGAAAAGTGGTCGGAGCGGCAGGACTCGCACCTGCCTGATCTCGGGCCCAAGCCGAGTGCCTGACTTCTAGGCTACGCTCCGATGGTGGAGAATGACGGCCACGCTCCGTCTCCTGCCGCTTGCAAGGCGGCCGCTCTGCTAGGTTGAGCTAATTCCCCGAAAAAGATTGGAGCACGTCCGCGGTGTCGCACCGCGCTGGACGCTGTTTTGCAAACAGCCGGGTTCGCTGGCTCCCTCGACGTGCATCGAAATAGATCGGACGAATCCAGGTCGCTCGGTGCGGAAAGACTTCTTCCGCATCCGCCCTCGATGTTCATCCGGCAAGTGGTGGAGGCTTCCGGTTTCGCACCGGACTCTGCCCGTCTTCAGCGGGCCGCAATCACTAGATCTGCCTAACCTCCGAGAGTGGCACGTCGCCAAGGGATCGCACCCTGCCGTCCGGATTTGGAGACCAGACCGTCCGCTAGGACATCTGCGACGTGTAATGGGGATGCAGATGGAGGACTCGAACCTCCGACCTCCTGGTTATGAGCCAGGCGAGCTGCCGCTGCTCCAATCTGCGAGTGAGAGTATCGGCGATGCCGATACAAAGTGATGGTGGACCCGGCGGAATTCGCATCCGCACCCTGCGGATTAAAAGTCCGCTGTGCTGCTGTTACACCACAAGTCCATGGAAATGGTCGCCGCGAGGGGTGGAGCGAAGCGGAACGGCGCACCGCAGGTGCGGGCGGAAGGCCCGAGCAAAGCGAGTCAATCGCACCCCCATTGCACGCCTTGAAAGAGCGGCTTCCTGAACTGTTAGAAGACGCGGCGAAAAAAGAGACCGCCGCCCGGCTGGCCGTGCCATTGAACGTCCATGAACAGGACGCACCGGGATGCGGAGACGCGCGGAAACGAAGCCCCCGCGCGGGGCTGTTCACGGGCGCCGTGGCAGGCGACCGTGACTTCACGAAAAGAACCACCTCGTGCCCTCTCGGCCCACGCGAGGTGGGCCGGATTGGAACGCCGCAGGATTTTGCGGGGTTCGCTGATTTGCCTGGGCTCAGCTTAGAAGCCGCTTCGAGAAAGTGGAAAAAGGCACGGGCGCTGGACCCGATTCCCGGAAGCGGCTGGACACAAAAAATCCACTTCCAGGGCGGAAGTGGGTGAATCGGACGGAGACGTGTTGAGATACGTCAGGTCATTCCCACTTCCAGAGGCGCGACATAGGCGGGCGTAAAGAGGCCTTCACTGCGCCGGGTATTAATCGGCATCGCCTGATGTTTTCTGGTCGCCTCGGAGCGCGCACAATCGCGCGGCCAACCCAAAGAGGGTCGGGCTGTCGGCGATAGGTGATGTGCGCTAAGGATCATCGAAGTGATTGTTGTGTTCAGTAGGCTCAACGGCAGCCGTCGGCCAAAAATCAAGAGGGGGCAAAAAATTCTTTGGAAATTTCTATTCCAGCAGGTGTCGGCCCCGAGGGCGTTCGCACCACTGACAAGCGGAACATATGCCTTTCCCCGGCGACGCGCCATAGTTCCGAACACATGACACCTAACTCGCCAATCATGTGTTTTCAGCGGACCGGCACGCCACGTATCGACGGGTATCTCGCTCCCGCAGTCCTCGGGGATGCTTTCGAACGGAGCGCTTCCACGGTATGGGCGTCGTTCGCGAAGGCTGCTCCACGGGAGCGGAATCGCGACAGCGCCAGACGCAGCAAGGCACGGTCGGAAATTCAATCCAGTTTCGACGTGAATCTGGACGGAATTTTGCGCCGTGCCTGCTTCTACATAGTGGTGGAGGTGGCGGGAGTTGAACCCGCGTGCCCCTGGCCTTCGCGCCTGGTGTCTACCCTCGTAGTGCTGTTTTAAATTCGCCGACGCCCCGCGACCGCACGCGCAATGACGTCAACTAACCCCCGGATCGAAGATACGACGCCCACACCGCGGGTGGCTCTGGGCGTTATGTTCGCTGTCGTCGATCTTTCAGCTAGCGAACATCGCTGATCGATCGTCACCGCACTTAGGCGGCGAGGGGCATTTCTTCGTAGGTGCCGATTATTGTTTTGAAGGTGGATTAACGCGGGTCCTTCACCCGCGAAGGGCGGCCATGCACTCCAACCAAGGGTCGAATCCAGAACACCCCCGAAATTGCTTTCGGCGATCTTCCGGGGACACGGCGTGCGCCGCATCGTGCCGGTGATCTGAAAGAACGAGAGTCCACCCTCTCCCACGCTCGCGCCGTTTGCAAGCGACCTCTCAACTTGCCTGCCGGTGTCCGCGCGCCACCCACTCCGCCACGATCGGGGCGTCCGCCGCCGGCATCGGCATCGTTCCGATTTCCTCGCGCGTCACCCAACGCAACGCCGCATGTTCGCGCGCCTCCGGCTTCGCGCCGGCCTCGGTCAATCTCGCCAAGAACGGCACCAAGCACACCTTCACCGTTTCATATGCGTGAGTGACGGGAGCGAGCGCCTCCCCCGGAGCCGCCACGCAGCCCAGCTCCTCGGCAATTTCGCGTATCAACGCCGCCCGGGGGCTCTCCCCCGTCTCGATCTTCCCTCCCGGAAACTCCCACAGGCCGGCAAGATGCTTTCCCTCGGGCCGTTGCGCCAGCAGCAGACGCCCCGCCTCGTCCTCGATCAAGGCACAGACCACTTGCAGCGTCGGTATTGCATCCATGTCGCCCACTCAACTAGGGTCCACGGCTCCGACAAGGCCCGATCTCCGCTGATCGTGAAGTAACCCCGTTTCTTCGGCATTCGTCTTCCCCCTCCATGCGCGCTCCCACCGATGCCGGTCCCGCCTCCTGGCCTCTGCGCGTCTTCCGGCCATGGTTGGTCGCCACCGTGTTCGGCCTGGCCCTCGGCATGCTGTTGCTCTCGGTGGCGCCGCGAAGCTCGTGGGACGAATACGAATACCTCCAATCGATGCCCCGGGCCGCCGTCTACGACGCCAGGGACGAGGGCCCGGCTCGCGGAGACCCGTCTCCCGCGGCCGCCGTGACCGGCGCCTTGGAAGAGCTCGGGGCGCCCGTCTCTCCCGCCTCGGACCTCAACACGCTTTCGTCGGCGCTCGAGAGGGAAGTCGCGCCCTGATCGGCGCGCCATCCCTCGGCGCCGTTCAAGCGGCCACGCTCTGCCAGAGCACGAACACCAACAACTGCGCGCAAAACACGCGCAACAACATCACCAGCGGGTAAACGGAGGCGTAGGCCACCGCCGGAGCGTCGCTCGCGGTCGTCTGCTGCGCAAAGGCGAGCGCCGGCGGATCCGTCATCGAGCCCGCGAGCAGGCCGCAGATCTCGGCGTAGTTGATCTTCTTCCATGCGCGCGCGACCAGGCCGACCAGCAAAAGCGGCACCGCCGTCACCACCGCGCCCCAGCCCAGCCAGGCGAGGCCGTCGCCCTCCAGCAGGATCGACACGAATTTCTCGCCCGACTTCATGCCCACCGCCGCGAGGAAAAGCGTGATGCCGATCTCGCGCAGCGCGAGGTTGGCGCTCGGCGGCAGATGCCAGACCAGCGACCCCGTGTTGGCCGCGCGCGAAAGCAGGATCGCCACCACGAGCGGACCGCCCGCCAGGCCGAGCTTCACCGGCGCCGGCAGCCCCGGCACCAGAAGCGGTATCGATCCCGCCACTACGCCGAGGGCGATGCCGAGGAAAAACGGGATCGGATGCGGGTGCTCCAGCGCCTTGGGAGAGTTGCCCACCACCGCCGCCACCGCGTCGATGCCCGGCGCCTCGCCGACCGCCATCAGGATGTCGCCGAACTGCAGGCGAAAGCCGGCCGTCGGCGTGAACTCCAGCCCCTGCCGCGTGACGCGGGTCACCACCACGTTGTGCTGCGCCAGCGTCGAGATCTCGCCCAGCGCCTTGCCCAGCACCGCGCCTTGCGTCACGAGCAGACGCCGGTTGGTCACGTCGCCCGGCACCGCCTTCAGATCGACGCCCGCGTCGGCGCCCACCACCACGCGCAACGCGTCGAGCCCCTCCTCCGGCCCCACCGCGTGCAACACGTCGCCGAGCGCGAGCGTCGTCTCCGGGCGCGCCACCGCCACCACGCCCCCGCGCGAAAAACGCGACACCACCACGCCGGAGCCGGGCAGCCCCGGGATGGAGTCGATGCGCCGCCCGATCAGATTCGCGTTGCGCACCTCGAAATTACGACCGGTCGGCGGCGGCGTCGACGGGCGCAGATTGGCCTCCGCCGCCCTCACCTCCGCCGCGACGTCCACGCGAAACAGGGTGCGCACCGTCAGCATCGTGAGAATGATGCCGAGAATGCCGAAGGGATAGGCCACCGCGTAGGCCAGGCCCTGGATCGCGGTGGCGTCGGACGCCGCGCCCACCTGCTTGAACGCCTCGCCCGCCGCGGCCAGCGAAGGCGTGTTGGTCGTCGCCCCGGAGAGCAGGCCCGAGCCCGCCGCGATCGGCACCCGGCCGGTGAGGATCAAAGTCGCCGCCAGCCCCGTTCCCAACAACACCACCGACGCGGCGAACGCGTTCAGCATCAGGCCGCGCGCGCGCAACGACGCGAAAAACCCCGGGCCGATCTGCAATCCCAGCGTGTAGACGAACAAGATCAGGCCGAACTCCCGCACGAAGTCCAAAACCTCGTGATGCGGAGCCAGCTTCAGGTGCCCGAGCACCAATCCCGCGAACAAAACGCCCGCCACCCCCAGCCCGACGCCGCGCACTTTTAGCTTTCCGAACGCCGTGCCCGCCGCGCCGGCCGCCGCGAGCAGGACCACGGTGCGCGCGACTGATTCGTTGCTGAACAAATTGATGAGCCAATCCATTCGCGCACCTTAGCAGGTTTGCCGGCCTTCGGCCTCCTCATTTTTTGTCCGCGAGGCCCCGTCCCGACACCGCTCGTTCCGCAAGCACCGCGCAGCGCTTCCCAAGAACCGCGAAGTCCGTCCGCCCGCCGTGTGCCATCATGTCGGAGCCATGCGCACCGTCTCCCCTCGTCTCGTTCCTCCTCTCGCCGCCGCGCTCCTCGCGACGGCCGCCGCCGCCGCGGAACCGGCTTCGGCCGGACCCGCCTGGGAGACCGTCGCAGGCGCGTCCATCGGCTGGGACTCCAACACCTACCTCGCGGAATTTGGCCCCCTGGCAAATCGCGAGTCCGCCGTCGGCACCGCCTTCGCTCGCATCGGCGCCAAGTTCACATCCGGCCTCGCCCTCTCCTGGTCCGCGACCGCGACCGAGTTCTCCGACGAATCGGACGAGGACAACCTCAAGCAAACCCTTGGCGCCTCATGGACCCGCAAACTCGACCGCCTCGCATGGTCGGCCGTCACCGAGTTCGCCCTCGTGGACGGCGACGACCGCGGCGTCGACTACGGCTTCGGCGTCGGCAGCGCCTTTTCCACCGCCGCGCCCCGCGAGCGCCGCGACCAGTGGCAAAACAAGACCGACCTTTCGCTCCGCCACGACACCCCGGCGGGTTTCGTGCGCGCCGTCGGCAAGCTCCAGTATTGGGACATGCGCACCGCCGCCGCGAACGGTTGCAACTACGTCGACCGCCACGACGTGCAGGGCGGCGTCGACCTCGGGCGCTCCCTCGGCGGGACCGGCCCCGAAGTCTATCTCGGTTATCGGCGCGGCCATCAGTTTCAGGACGACGACGCCGCCCCGGCCGCCCTCGCCGCGCCCGCCGGCGCGTCCAACCGCTACGAGCGCGCGCTCGTCGGCGTCGACGGCTCGCCGGTCAAATCGCTCAAGGTCGCCGCGCAAGTCGGCTGGACCGGACACGACTACGACGCCGAATACGCCGGAGACGCCCGCGAGGAGGGCGTCTTCACCGACGCGGTCCTCACGTGGTCCGTGACCAAAAGCGACGAGCTTCAGTTCAAGACCGGCCAGGCCCGCACGATATCCACCACCGGCAAAAACAGCATCCTCTCCACCACGCATCAGCTCTCGTGGAAACACACCTTCAACGCCGCGTGGACCGCAGCGCTCTGCGGCCGTTTAGCCGAAGCCGAATACGCCCCATTCCCCCGCGACGACATCGACTACACCGCCCTCGCGTCGCTCACCTGGAACGCCACCGACGCCCTCGCCTGCACGCTCGCCTTTTCGCAGGACTGGGGTCGTAACCATCTCAACCAGCTCGCCGGCCTGGCCGAGGCCCGCCGCGAGTTCGACCGCGCCTTCGTCTCCATCGGCGTGAACCGGAGGCTCTGATCCCCGGGGCTTTCGCGCCCCGCCACCCGCGTCGCTCCGACATTTTGCCTTCAACTCCCCCCGTCCCCGGCCCCAGCCTCCGCGTGTGTCCGACACCGCCTCCGCCCCCCTGCCCGCCCCTCGTATCCTCGTCATAGGCGGAGGCGCCGCCGGCTTCTTCGGCGCCATCGCCGCCGCCGAAGCCAACCGCGCCGCTCGCGTCAAACTCTACGAGGCCACCGCGCACCCGCTCGCCAAAGTCCGCATCTCCGGCGGCGGCCGCTGCAACGCCACCCACGCCTGCTTCGAGCCCCGCGAACTCGTCAAACGCTACCCTCGCGGCGGGCGCGAGCTCCTCGGCCCCTTCACCCGCTTCGGCCCGCGCGACACCATCGCCTGGTTCGCCGAGCGCGGCGTCACCCTGAAAACCGAGGACGACGGCCGCATGTTTCCCGACACCGACGATTCCGCCACCGTCATCGCCGCCCTCCGCACCGCCGCCGACAAGGCCGGCGTCAGCCTCTTCACCAGCATGGGCGTCCGCACCGTCGAGCGCGCGATCGGCGGCGGTTTCGACGTCACCTTCACCGACGACTCCCAGGCCCGCTTCGACCGCGTGCTCGTCGCCACCGGCGGCAACAAGGGCTCCGCCGGGCTCACCATCGCCGGCTCGCTCGGCCACACGATCGAGCCGCCCGTCCCCTCGCTCTTCACCTTTCACGTCGCCGACCCGCGCCTCGTCGGCCTCGAAGGCCTCTCCGTTCCCGACGCCGCCACCTCCGTGCCGGGAACGAAACTCGCCGACCGCGGCCCCCTGCTCGTCACGCACTGGGGCCTCAGCGGCCCCGCCATCCTCAAGCTCTCCGCCTGGGGCGCGCGCGAGCTCGCCGCCCGCGACTATCGCTTCACCCTCCACGTCTCGTGGAACGGCCACGCCCCCGCGCAGGCGCTCGCCGCGCTCCAGGCCTGGCGCGAGGCCAACACCCGCAAACAAATCGCCACCCTCAACCCCTTCGCCCTCCCCTCGCGCCTCTGGGACCGTCTCATCGCCGCCGTCCCCGGCCTCTCGCCGACCGCGCAATGGGCCGGCGTATCGAAAGACCACCTACAGAAACTCGCCGCCCAGGTCGGCGCCTCCGAGTTCCAGGTCGAGGGCAAGAGCCTCAACAAGGAGGAGTTCGTCACCTGCGGCGGCGTCCGCCTGAAGGAGGTCGATTTCAAGACCATGGAAAGCCGCCTCGTCCCCGGCCTCCATTTCGCCGGCGAGGTCCTCGACATCGACGGCGTAACCGGCGGTTTCAACTTCCAGGCCGCCTGGACCACCGGCTGGCTCGCCGGCCGCGCCATGGCCGGAACCGCCGCGTAGCGCGGCGCGCCGGAAACAAGGATACGTTTCCCGGCATGGGCATTGGGAATGCCCCGCTCATTCTCGCGCGCCACACCGGCTCGCCGTTGCAAGGCACTTGCCACGGACCGGCCCGTCGCTTGCGCTCCGCTTCACGTCCACGCCCCCATGTCCCCCCGCCGCTTCAACCTCGCCTCCGCCACGCTCGCCGCCGCCGGTCTCGCGCCTTCCGCCCAGGCCTTCGATATCATCCTCGACTACACCTACGACACGAACGGCTACTTCGCCAACGCCACCGCCAAAGCCGCCCTCGAGGCCGCCGCCTCGGATCTGAGTTTGCTTCTGACCAACTCCCTCGGAGCCGTCTCCTCCGACGTCTTCACGGGCACCCACGGCTCCACGAGCGCCACGCTCGACTGGAAGCTGACCATCACCCACCCCACCACCGGCGTCGCCACGGATATCAATACCTTCAGTTTCGCCGCCAACGAATACCGGGTTTACGTCGGCGCCCAGCTCCTGTCCGGCGCCACGCTCGGCCAAGGCGGATCCGCCAGCTTCGGCGTGAACGTCGGCGGCAGCGGCTTCGAGTCCGAATGGATCGGCGCCGCCGCCGCCGCGGAAGCCGCGTCAAATCTCGCCTTGTCGCGCGGCGCCGGCCCGGTGATCGGCACCCTCTCCGGCGGCGTCCCCTTCGGCTCGACCACCGCCAATTTCAGTCTCCCGGTCGGACTCACCGTCGGAAACCTCTGGTTCGACACCGACTCCGACTGGCACTTCGACCACACGACCGCGGTGGGCGTCGGCAAAAGCGATTTCTACACCGTAGCCCTCCACGAGTTGATCCATACCCTCGGCGTCGGCGGCTCCCAATCATGGAACGCCAATCGCTCCGGCTCCACCTGGCTCGGCGCCGAGGGCATCGCCGAAAAGGGCGGCGACGGCCTCGGTTTTCTCAATCCGGCCGGCAACCACATCGCCTCCGGCACGATCAGCTCCACCTACTTCGGCGAGGTCACGCAGGAGGTGGTCATGGATCCGGATCTGCTGGTGGGAACGCGCAAATACCTAACCGACCTCGACCTCGCGGTGCTGCGCGATCTCGGCTTCGAAACCGCGTCCCCCGTCCCCGAGCCCGCCTCCGCGGCCGCGGTCGGCGCCCTCGCCGCCCTCGCCTTCGGCGCCGCCCGCCGCCGTCGATCCTGAGCGTGGAAGGACGCCGTCCCCGGCGTCCGCGTCCGCCGCCGCAGCACACCTCCGCTCGCTCGTTCGCGTTTCTCCGTTTCGTTCCGCGTCCGACCCGCTTGCCCAAAGGCACGCGGATTGCATCGTCGCCGACGTGCCCAGCCTCCGCCGCCTACTCGCCCCGCTGATCCTTCTGGCTCTCGCCGCCTGCTCGCGCGGCCCCGAGGGCTCGTCCGCCGCTCCCTCCGCCACCGGCTCAAACGGCCTGCCCGACCTCGGCGGACGCCGCGTCGTCGTCGCCCTCGAAAACGGCTACGTCCCCTTCAGCTACATTCGCACCGACACCCGCGAAGCCGTGGGCTGGGATTACGACGCGTTCCACGAGCTCGGCCGACGCCTCAACTTCAAACCCGACTTCCGCGAGATCGCCTGGGACTCCCTCATCCAGGGAGTCGCCACCGGCCAGTTCGACATCGCCGCCGACGGCATCACCATCACGCCCGAACGCGCCCAGGTCGTGGACTACTCCGCGCCCTACCTGACCATCCGCCAGCGACTCCTCGTCCGCGCCGACGAGTCCCGCTTCGACTCGATGAAAACCTTCGCCGCGCTCCCCTCCGCCCGCATCGGCGCGCAAAAGGGCAACACCAACTACGGCGTCTCCGAAAAGCTGGTCGGCCCCGCCCGCGTCGCCGCCTACGACGGCTTCGGCGAACTCATCCAGGCCCTCCTCACCCGCGACGTCGACGCCGTCATCGTCGACGACATCACCGGCTACGGTTTCGTTCGGCTCAACCCCGGCAAGCTCCGCCTCACCGCCGACGCCCTCGAAGAACAGCAACTCGGCCTCGTCTTCCCGAAAAACTCCAAGCTCCGGGAACCCGTCGACGCCGCCCTCGCCGCAATGAAAGCCGACGGCACCCTCGAAAAGCTCAACGCCAAGTGGTTCTCCGAAACCGCCGCCCCTCCCGCCGCCCCGCAATAACTCCCGTCCGCCCTTCCCCCTGGCGGGAGCGCTCCGCGCTTTCGTCGCCCCGCCCCATTCCCACCGCCCATGATCGGCCCCGACGGCGCCCTCGTCCGCGAAAACCGCTCGCCCCTCGCCCGCGCACCGTGGTGGCTGCTCGCGCTGTTGTTCGCCCTCGCGATCTTCGCCTGGCACGCCGCGACCGACACCGTCTACGTCGAGATCTTCCGTCGTCTGTTGTCCGGGCTCGGCGTCACCGTCGCCGTCACCTTGGCCGCCGCGCCCCTCGCCATCGGCCTCGGTCTCTTCGCCGCCCTCGGACTCGTTTCCGGGAACCCGCTCTGCCGCCAGCCCGCCCTTCTCTACGTCCAGGTCGTGCGCGGGGTGCCGGTCCTCGTGCAGATTTTCGCCGTCACCTTTGTCCTCGTGCCGCTCGCCTTCGCCGGCGTCCAGGCGCTCGGCCTCTTCTCCGAACTGCGCCCCGCCGACATCCCGATGACGGCGCGCGTGCTGCTCGCCCTCGTCCTCGCCTACGGAGCGTTCACCGCCGAGACGCTCCGCGGCGGCCTCACCTCGCTTCCGCGCGGACAAGCCGAGGCCGCCCGCGCCCTCGGCCTCTCGCGCCGGCAAACGCTCCGCCACGTTCTGCTGCCCCAGACCTTCCGCCGCGTCCTTCCCTCGCTCGGCAACGACTTCATCTGCCTGCTCAAGGATTCCTCCCTCGTCTCCGTCCTCGGCGTGCGCGACATCACCCAGGAGGCGCGACTCTTCACCAGCGCCACCTTCCGCTACGCCGAGACCTACACGCTCGTCGCCTTCTTCTACCTCGCCCTCGCCCTGCTCATCGCGCTCCTCGTCCGCGGCCTGGAGCGCCGCTTCCGCCGCCATGCCGCCTGACGTCCCCGACGCATCGTTCGACACCGCGCCCGTGCTCGAAGCCGTCGGCCTCGTGAAACGCTTCGGCCCCCTCGCGGCGCTCGACGGGGTCTCGCTCTCGATCCGCCCCGGCACGGTCACCGCCATTCTCGGCCCGAGCGGCTCGGGCAAATCCACCCTCCTCCGCTGCCTGAACTTCCTCGTCGTGCCCGACGCCGGGGAAATCCGCCTCGACGGCCGCCTCGCCGATCCCGGCCACGACGACGCCCTCAACGCCCACCGAGCCCGCGTCGGCATGGTGTTTCAACAGTTCAACCTCTTCCCCCACCTCCGCGTCCGGGAAAACGTCGCCCTCGCCCCGCGCGTCGCCCGCCGGCTTTCGTCCGCCGAGGCGCGCGCCCTCGCCGAGCGCCAGCTCGCGCGCGTCGGCCTCTCCGACAAACTCGACGCCCACCCCGGCGAGCTCTCCGGCGGACAGCAGCAACGCGCCGCCATCGCCCGCGCCCTCGCCATGGAGCCCGCCGTGCTGCTCTTCGACGAGCCCACCAGCGCCCTCGATCCCGAGCTCATCGGCGAGGTCGTCGCCGTCATGCGCCGGCTCGCCGCCGAGCGCGCGACCATGGTCGTCGTCACCCACGACGTCGCCTTCGCCCGCGCCGCCGCCCACGAGGCCGTCTTCATGGACGCCGGAAAAATCGTCGAACAAGGCCCTCCCTCGCAAGTCATCGACGCCCCGCGCAGCGACCGCGCCCGCCGCTTCTTCGGTCAACCTAGAAACGGCAGTCGGGTGGCGGAGTATCGCGCAAGATGTTGAGTCGAATG
>CBINJQ010000080.1:0-13255 GCA_966251015.1 uncultured Akkermansia sp.
AACGGGATACGGCTGTAGTCGAGGGCGAAGCCGAGCGACGCGTTGTGGTAGCTGTATTGGGTGAAGCGGTTCCAGCTCATGGGTGGGAAAAGGGGCAGCTAGCACGAGCGGGCGGCCGCAGGCGAGAGCGCGCGCGCCGGGAAAAATGAAAATTATCTCAAGTTATGATGAAGCGGAGCGTCCGTGGATGCGCTCGGCGCGGCGGGCGGGGCCGACGCGCGCGGTTCACGCCGCCGGCCACCATTGGTAGAGGAAGAAGTAGACGAGCACGCCGGTGACGCTGACGTAATACCAGACGGGGAACACGACGCGGGCCCATTTCTTGTGTCGCTCGAAGTCGCCCTTGATCGCGAGGAGGAAGGTGCGCGGGACGAGGTAGGCGATGCTGATGGCGAGGAGGACGTGCGTCAGGAGCATGACGTAGTAGACGACGCGGATCGCGCCCTCGCCGCCGAACTGGGTGTGGATCGCCTCGCCCGCGCCGGCGGCCGCGCCCTTGAGCGCCTTGTGCGTGAGGTAGCCGACGAGAAACACCGCGGAGACGGCGCCGGCGGAGAGCATGCAGGCTCGATGGGCGCTTTTGTTGCCGGAGCGGATGAAAACAAAGCCCGCGGTCATGAGGAGCGTGGCGAGGGCGTTGAGGCCGGCGTTGAGCGCGGGGACGTCGTTGAGGGTCATCGAAGGAGGGCGGAAGCGGAGGAGGCGGACGGAGACGAATTTTTAGTCACGGAGAGCACGGAGCTCGGACACGGAGGGCACGGAGAGAGGAGAAGGCGGAAGAGGCGGAATACGGCGCTGTAGAGGGAGCCTCTGTTTGGGAATGGATTGAGCTCTGTGTTCTCCGTGTCGGCGCTCCGTGTCCTCCGTGGCGAAGATCGGGAGGCCGGAAAATCAGGGCGCGACAAACCAGACGCGGTCGATCACCAGCGCGCCGAGCTGGAGGGGCAGCCAGCCGACGGAGCAGAAGAAGAGCTTGCGGGCCATGGCGTCGCGGGTGGCGGGACGGAGGAAGGCGACGGCGCGGGCGATGAACCACGCGCCGAGCACACCGCTGATTATGGCGTAGCCGACGGTGGCGAGGCCGAGAAAAGCGGGCAGGACGCTGAGCGCGACGACCGCGACGGTGTTGACCAAGGACCAGCGGGCGACCGCTCCGCCGTCGGGATCGCGGGTGGTGAGCATGGGAAAGTTCACGCGGGCGTAGTCGTGGCGGTAGGTCCAGGCCACGGCCATGAAGTGCGGGATCTGCCAGGTGAGGAGGATGCCGAAGAGGATCCAGCCGAGCGGGTCGATCTCGACGCGCCCGCCCTCGGCGGCGGCCCAGCCGATGAGCGGCGGGAAGGCGCCGGCGATGGCGCCGAGCTCGGTGGACCAGCGGGAGCCGCGCTTCGCGGGCGTGTAGACGGCGAGGTAGCTGACGATGGTGGCGAGGGCGAAAAAAGCGGCGAGGCCGGTGACCTTGCCCATGAGGCAGCCGAGACCGAAGGCGCAGAGGCCCCAGCCGAGGACGAAGGCGTTGCCCGGCGGGATGCGGCCGGCGGGGAGGGGGCGGTCGGCGGTGCGCGCCATTTGCGCGTCGGTGTCGCGCTCCATCCACTGGTTGAGCGCGGCCACGCCGCCGGCGCAGGCGCAGGTGCCGATGCAGAGGAAGAAAAACTCGGACGCGTGCCAGCCGGGTTTGGCGGCGGCGTAGCCGACGAGCGTGGTGAGCACCGAAAGGAAGCTCAGGCGCGGCTTGGTGAGCTCGAACAGATCACGAAAAGAGGAGGCTGGCGCGGCGGCGTTCGCGGCGGCGTCGGAAGCGGGCGAGTTGGCGCTCATGCGGAGGCGGGCGCGGCTTTGGCGCGGAGAGGACGGTGCATCCAGAAGGCGAGGAGGAAGGAGACGGCGAGCAACAGGGCGCCGACGATGACGTGTCCGGTCGTGAAGTAGGGATCGCGGTAACTAAGCACGGTGGCGGCGCCCAGGGATATTTGCACGCCGAGGAGAATCAGGAGCGCGATCGCGAGGCGGCGGAGGCCGGCGGAGGCGGCGGCCTGGCGGAAAATCGCCGCCGCGAGGGCGATGATCCCGCCGGTCAGGACCACGGCCATGAGGCGGTGGGCAAAGTGGATCACGACGCGGAAATCCGAGGAGGCGGGCAGCCAGCCGCCTTCGGGCGTGCTATGCGGGAAGGTGGGGATGGCGAGACCGGCCATGTTGTGGCGCATGACGGCGGCGATCACGAGTTGGGCGAGGACGAGCAACACGAGTCCGATCGCGGCAACCCGAAGTCGCGGGGGCGTCTCCTTCTCCGCGCCGGCGAGCCACCCGCGCGAAAGCGAGGCGGCGACGGCGAAGAGGACGCAGACGTAGACCTGGGCCAGGATACCGTGCGGGATGGTGAGCATCTGGCCGAGCGACATCTCGAAGCCCGGCACGTCGATGGAGTTGAGAAGGACGCGTTTGCCGCCGATCACCCCTTGCACGACCACGATGGCGAGGGCGGTCCAGCCGAGTTTACGCACCCAGCGACGGGGTTCGCGGCGTTGCAGCCACACCGCGGTGGTGATGGCGAGGAGGCCCATCCCCATGCCGAAGAGCCGGTGCGAGTGCTCGGCGAACATATAGATGTCCCGCAGCCAGCCCTCCGGGTTGATCGAGCCGTTGGACAAGGGCCAGTCGGGGAAAGCCATCCCGGCGCCGATGCTCGTGGTGAAGGCGCCCATCGTGACGACGAGGAAGACCCAGGCCGCGGCGGCGGCGCTGAACCACGCGAGGTCGCGACGATACGCGGCGGCCGGCGCGGGGGCGCCGGAGGAGAGGGGAAGAGTGGTCGCTGACGAGGCCATGAGCGGTGTGAATCGCGGAAAGAAGGGGAGACGCTAGAGGGCGCAATGCCTTTGACAAACGTTTCCCCGGCGCGGAACGGTGGGGCATGAATCGACGGATTGTTCGCGGTTGGAAGATCGGCGTCCTGGCCCTCGGCCTGTTGCCCGGGCTCACGGGCTGCGGCCCGGCTTCCGATCGGGGAAACGTCGGCGCGGCGGAGTCTTCGGCTCCGAAAGGACGACCGCTCGCCGGGCGCGTGGTCTCGGTCCTGAGCGAACGCGGGACGCTGTTGGTCGACCACCAGGAGATCCCCGGCTACATGCCGCAGATGACGATGGAGTTCGAGGTCGGCGCGGGGGACCTCGCGCTGGCGAAAGAAGGGGCGGAGTTGAAGGCCACGCTGGTGGAGGCGGGCGAAGGGCGTTTCCGCCTCGAGGGAATATGGTGGGTGGACGCCGCGGGGGACGGGACCGTGCGGAACGCGGCGGCGCGGTTGCGCGAGGAAACCAACATCCGGGGGCGCGGGGCCTACCGCGAGATAGGGGAGAACCTGCCCGATTTCGCGCTCTACGATCAAAACGGGCAGGTGGCGCAGGCGGCCAGGTGGCGCGGCAAGCAGATCCTCCTGAACTTCATCTACACGCGCTGCCCCGTCGCGACGATGTGCCCGCTCGCCACCTCGAAGATGATGGAGACGCAGCGCCTGGCGAAGGAGGCGGGCGTCGAAAATCTCGAGCTCGTTTCGATCACGCTCGATCCGGAATACGACACGCCGGGAGTGTTGCGGAATTTTGCGACGACCCGCGGCATCGACACATCGAACTTCTCGCTGCTCACCGGTCCCGAGGGGGCGATCAAAGACCTGCTCAAGCAGTTCGGCGTGCTGTCGGAACTGGACGGCGACGCCAAGGCGGAGGCGCCGATCATCAAGCACACGCTCGCCACCTTGCTGATCGACGAGAAGGGCAAGATCGCCGCGCGGGCGGACGGCTCGCAGTGGAAGCCGGGCGAGTTTGTCGAAAAGATGAAGCGCTGAGGGCGCGGGACACGGATTTTTTCAACCACGGATTTCTCGGATGGGCGCGGACATGAGCATGGAGGAGCCGGCGCGGGCGGGCGGGGTGAATTGGCGAAGCGTGGCGTGGATAACCGGCGCCGCGCTCGCGCTGTATGCCGGATTCCGGCTGCTGCCGACCGGGACGAACCTGCACCACATGGATTTCCAGGTGTCGGGCGCGAACGCGCTCGAGATGTGCGATCCGGCGAACCCGCAGTTCATCCCCGTGGTGGCGGCGAAGTCGCCGGTGCGGATGGAGTTGCGCGCGGAAAGCGGGGCGGCTCCGGCGCCGGGCCGGGAGACGCGCTGGGCGCTGGCTCTCGCCACGTCGGGCGGGAAGCCGATCGGTCCGGTGGACCTGCTGACGGTGCATACGCGCAAGCTGCACCTGCTCGTGGTCGATCCCACGCTGCAAGACTACCAACACATCCATCCGGAGCCGGGCGCGCGGCCGGGGGAATGGGTCTTTGCCCACACACCGAGGCGCGGCGGGACGTATCGCGTGTTCGCGGACTTCACGCCGGCGGCGACGGGCCGGGGTTTGTATTCGTTTGTCGACTACACGGCGAACGACGGGAACATGGTTCCCGCGATGTCGGAATGGCGGGCCCCGGCGCTCGGGGAGCACGTGGAGCGCGGGGACCATGTGCTTTCGCTGAACCTCGAGAAAGGCGCCGCGGTGAAGGCCGGGGCGCCGGGCGCCCTCGTTTTTTCGATCCGGGCGAAGGACGGCTCCGCGGTGCCCCTCGAGCCGGTCATGGGCGCCTACGTGCACACCACCGCCTTCGACGAGGAGAGAAGCGGGTTCGCCCACCTGCATCCGCGCCCGGACGCGGCCGTCGCGCGGGCGTCGTCGGACGCAAACACGCCCTTGTCTCCGCCGAAGGACCCGACGCGGCCCGACTTCGCTTTCGACGTCATGATCCCGCGCGAGGGACGCTATCTCGTGTGGGCCCAGTTCAAGCTGCGAGGCGAGGAGTGGTTTCAGCCCTTCGCGCTCGAAGTGACGAAGTAGACGGGGGCGGACGCCCGGCGCGCGAATCCTCGCGACGTGTTGCGCGCGAGGGCTTGCGCGACGCGTTTCGTGCGGCAAGAGGTTTGCACATGCCCTTCCAGCGGGTGCGTTTCGCGACTCCACGCCAGCTTGTCCGCGCCCGGTTTTCGCCACCGGTGGCGCGTGGCCGTCGGCTGGCCGGGAAACGCGCGGGAATGTCCCGCTTTTTTCTCCATGAAGCTTCGCGATCCCTCTGAAGTGCCCGCCGTGGCGGGCGGAACGGGCGGCACGATTCCCCCCTTTGTCGGGACGGTGACGTCGGATCAGGCGACCCTGCTCGCGACGGTGAGCCTGCGATTGTCGCCGGCGTGCAAGGTCGTGAGCTACTGCCCGGGGCATCTGGTGGTCAAACAAGTGCCCGGGCGGGCCTACCTGAACCTTTCGGAGCTTCAGTGGGAAGCCCTGCGCGGGTTTGGCGAACTGGGGCTCACGGTGCCGCAGGTGTTGTTTCAATTGATCTCGGATCGGCGCTGTCCGCCGCTGCGCGAGTTTTACGAGGTGGTGGTGAAGGCGGTCGACGCGGGGATACTGGAGCCTTCCGACGGCGGCCCCGCGTCCGCGGGCGAGGCCGCGGCGGCGTGGGAATGGCGTGTGGCTCCGACGTGGATTCCCCGGCTGATCCTCTTCTCTGCGCTCTCGGCGCTGGCGGGGTTGGCGATGTATCCCTTCGAGTTGCCGGGCTCGGCGGCGCAACTCCTCGCGGGATGGCTGCTGGTCTGTCTGACGCAGAGCCTCGGCTACGCGCTGGCCGCCTGCGTGGCGCGGCATTGCGGGGCGGAGGTGTATCGCCCGCGTTTCGTGTGGCGGACGCCGTTTCCTCATTTCCGCGCGGATCTGGGCGACGCGGTCATGGGCGGGCGCGAGGCGGAGTTCATGGTGGCGGCGGCGCGGCTGGCGCCGGGTTTCGTGGCGCTGGGCGTCGTGCCGTTCTTCGATCCGGGCATCTCGCTGGTGCTGGTGTGCGACCTGTTGTTCAACCTGTCGCCCTTTTGGTGGTCGCCGGGCTTGATGCTGGCGCACGCGCGGTATTCCGCGCCGCGTCTGGACGCCTTCCGGCGGTTCCGGTTCGAACCGAATCGCGTGATCTGGGCGGCGCTGCGGCTGCGCATGACGGGCGCCGACACGCATTTTCTGCGCATCCACGCCGCGCTGGCGTTCGGGTGGCTGGGGCTGGTGTTGATCACCGGATCGCTGTTGCTGAGCGTGAGCGCGTTCGAGCTCTGGACCGCGTATGTGAGGGCGGACGGCCTGCATTTCACCGCGCTGGCGCTGCTCGCCCTGCCCGGGCTGATGGTGGCGGGGGTGGTGGGCGCGGCCGCGTGGCTCGGCCTCCGCGAAGGCGCGCGACGTTTCGCCGGATGGCGCGCGCGTCGGCGTCGGCCGGCGGGGCGGGAGCTCACCCGCGAGGCGATGGGCGAGGCGCTGTCGCGCTCGCTGTTGTTCCGCTCGCTCGCCCCGGCGGATCGCGAGGCCCTGATCGGGCATTTGCACGCGGAGGAGCATGGCTCCCGTTCGATCGTGGTGCGCGAGGGCGATCCCGGCGAGCGGCTCTATCTGGTGATGAGCGGGCGGGTGGAGGTGCTGCGCAACCTGCCCACGGGCCGGATGGAGCCGGTGGCGCGGCTCGAGCCGGGCGACGTCTTCGGCGAGATCGCGCTGCTGGAGGAGGGCGGACGCCGCACCCGTTCGGTGCGGACGCGCTCGCGCGCGGTGTTTCTCACGCTGGATCGCGACGCGTTTCAAAACCTCGTGCTCACGAAGCTGTCGCGGAGCGAGGTGCTCGATATCGTGCAAAAGGTGGCGTTTCTGCACCGCGTGCCGCTCTCCGCGAACTGGAGCCCGCACGCGATGTTCTCCTTTGCGCGGCGTTGCGCTTTCCAGACCTGCGCGGAGGGCGAGGTGCTGATCGAGGAGGAGCAGGACAACCAGTTCTTCTTCGTGCTGTATGAAGGGGTGTTGTCGGTGAGCAAAAAGGGGCGCGAGGTGGCGCGGCTGCACGCGGGGGATTTTTTCGGGGAGATCAGCGCGCTGCAAAACAGCGCGGCCTCCGCGACGATTCGCGCGACGGGTCCGGCGCGATGCCTGGTGATGTCGAAGCGCGAGTTTTTGCAGTTTCTCGTGAACGACTTTTGCATCGGCCTGCAATTCGAGGCGATCAGCTCGAAGCGGCTCGGGCGCCCCTTGTTTCCGCTGCCGCAAAGCGCGTTCGATCTGTTTCGCTGAGGCGGGCGACAGGGATGCGGCCGGCGACCTGTTGAGCCTCGTAAATTACAGCAGTTCAAACGAAGTCGCAGCCTCGTAGGCAGCCCGCTTGCGGGCGCTTTCTACGAGAGGCCGTAACCGAAGAGCGTCCGCAAGCGGACGGCCTACGCCGCGTCCGCTACGCTTTGCGGCGGTGGATGACGACGCGGTTTTCGTCGGGATCGAGGACGCCGGCCATGTGGCAGACGGGACTTTCCTGGACGTCCCAGAAGAATTTCACGCCGGCGGCTTTCAGCTCCGCGATGGCGGCGTCGAAGTCCTCGACCTCGAAGGCGACGGCGGGGCCGGCGTTGGCGGGCGGCCACTGGTCGCCGCCCCCGGTGGCGAGGGCGAGGCAGTTGGCGCCGAGGTCGTATTCGACCCATTGCGGATTCTCTTTGTCGCCCCAGGTTCGGGAGACGGCGAGGCCGAGCACGCCTTCGTAGAAACGGCGGGCGCGGGCCATGTCGGTGACGGGGTAGCCGGTGAAGGCGAGTTCGGTGATTTTCATGGAGAGCGGGCCGGGCGGCGGTGAAACGAGACGGGGCTCCGATGAACTTAGCGCGATTCGCGAGGTTGCGAGCGGGCGGGGCGTTTTCGGGGAATTTTCGACGGGAGACGCGGGCGCGGACGGCGAGGACGCCGTCTCGCCAGTGGCCGATTCGTCAGGCGAAGCGCCAAGCCAGAATTCGGCTGTGTTTTTGGCCGTGGCGCATGGGGATCACCCGGATCTCCGTCGCGCGGGCGGCGACTAGGGCTTTTTCGAACTCGGGGAGATGGGCGCTTTTCGCGACCAGCGACGTGAACCAGCGGCAGAGCGCCGGACGCGCGGCGCTCTCGGCGATCATGCGGCGGAGGAAACCGAGTTCGCCGCCTTCGCACCAGAGTTCGTTGGCCTGGCCGCCGAAGTTGAGGGCGGGCTGGCCCTGCGCGCGGTGGCTGCGGCCGGCGGCGAGGTTGCGGAGCTTGCGCGTGGTGCCGGCGGCGGCCTCGGCGGCGGAGGCGTGGAACGGCGGGTTGCAGAGCGACGCGGCGAAAGTCTCGTCGGGCGCGGTGATGTTCGCGAAAAGCGCGCGTGGATCGGGCTGATGGCGCAGCTCGATCAACCCGGCGACTCCGAGGTGCGCGTGGGCGGAAACGAGGCGGCGGGCGGAGGCGAGCGAGGCTTGCGAGATGTCGGCGCCGACGAAGGACCAGCCGTATTCGCGCGCGCCGAGAAGCGGGTAGATGCAATTGGCGCCGACGCCGAGATCGAGCACGCGCACCGAGGGGCCGCGCGGCGGTCGACGGTCGGGCGTGGTTTCCGCGAGCAGGTCGGCGAGATGGTGGAGATAGTCGGCGCGGCCGGGGATGGGCGGGCAGAGCGCGCCGGGCGGAAGCTCGTAGCGGTCGAGACCGTAGTGGTGGGCGAGGAGGGCGCGGTTAAGCGCGAGGACGGCGGCGGGATCGGCGAAGTTGACGGTGTCGCCCTCGACCGGATGCGGCACGAGATGGCGCGCGAGCGGCGGGTGCGCGCGAATGAGCGCGGGAAAATCGTAGCGCCCGCGGTGGCGGTTGCGCGGGTGGAGGCCGTCGGCGGGGGCGGATGGCGCGGCGGGCATGGTCAGAAGCGCCTCGGTGGAAGCGTCGCAGGCGCCTATAGGCGCGCGGGAGGGCGCCGTCGGCGGAGGTGAAATTTTGCGACTCTTCGCGGCCATAACCGGAGTCTCAGCTGATCAGCAGCAGGCGAGGGGGTTGGCCGGGCTTGGTCGCGGGGGCGCGGTGGACGCAGGGCAGGACGGGGCTGCCGGGGCATTGGGTGGAGATGCGCCAGAGATTGCCGAAACCAAAGGAGTAGATCCGCGCGCCGGGCCGCGCGGCGTAGTGGAGGTCGTAGCAACGCTCCGAGAGCCAGGCGGCGAAGCGGACGTCGTCTTCGCCGCCGTAGATGCGAAGGAGCTCGGCGCGCGTATCCGGAATGTCGATGCGGCGGACGGCCTCGTCGTTGGCCACGCCTTCGGAAGAGGCGACGGTGTAGCTGCAAAGAAAAGTGTCGGCGAGGGTGTTGGCGCTGTCGGCGTGGAAGTCGTAGACGTCGATCGGCACCGGCCCGGGCGCGGCTTCGCGAGGATAGGCGGGGATGAGATCGAGCGATGGATCGAGACCGGCGTCGCGCAGGAGTTTTTGATCGGCGAGGAGGATGTCGCGCGCGACGCGGCCGGCGGGGCCGAGCGGAAGCCCGAGCAGGGACTCGTCGTCCACGGTCGTGATCTCGTCCAGCGGGCCGACGACGGCGGCGATCTCGTCGAAGTCGCCCGGCAGCGCGCGCGGCCAGCAGAGGGCGTTGACCGCGCCGGAGAACGGGGTGGAGACGAGTTCGTCGAAACTGCCGACAACGCGAACGCAGGGATGGTGCATCAGTCGCCGAGCTTGGTGCGGAGATCAGGCGCGGTCGGCGAGTTTTTTGATCCGACAATCGCGGGACCGGGCGGGGGGCGCCTCGTCGCGCCGAGACGCGGGCCGCTGGACGGGGTTCCTCCGGGGTTGCGCCGCCCGCGCGTCCCCGGTTCAGAAGGGACGCCCTCGATGTCCAAAACCGCTCCGCTCCTCATCACGCTCCTGTCGGGCGCAAGCTGCCTCGTTTACGAACTGGTTTGGTCGCGCTACCTCACTTTGATCTTCGGCGTGTCGGCGCATGGGGTCGCCGCGGTGCTGGCGTGTTTCATGGCGGGCCTCGCGTTCGGCGCGTGGCACCTCGGCAAGCGTCTCGACGACCGGGCGGTCGACGGTCGCGCCGTCGCCAAGCTGCACCTGGCGCTCGCCGCGATCCTTGCGCTGTCTCCCTGGATCTACGAGGCGCTCGACGCGGCGACGCGGGCCGCGCTGCTCGCCCTCGAGCCCGAGGGCATGGCGAAGCCGCTTCTGCGGCTCGTGTTCGCGCTCCCGACTTTGCTGGCGCCGACCTATTTGATGGGCGGCGTGTTTCCCGCCCTGGTCAAAGCGACGCGCGCGCGCCGACAGACGAGCGCGCACGGACGCGGCGTGGACGACGTTGCCCGGGACATAGGGGCTTTCTACGCGGTCAACACGCTCGGCGGCGTCGCGGGAGCGTTCCTCACGGGATTCGTTCTCATCCGATCGTTCGGACTCGCCGGCACCCTTTTGATTGCGGCGGGACTTCAGGCCGCGGCGGCGGCGATCGCCTGGCGCGCGCTCCGGCCGGCTCCGGCGACGATCCCCTCGCCGCCGCCGGAGAAACGTCGCCGCGCGCCCGCCGCTTCTTCGGTCGCGGGGCGCGCGTCCGAGGAGGAGGCAGTTTCGCCGGCGGCGCGTCGCGTGGTGTTGCTCGCGCTCGGGGTGTCGGGGTTCACCGCGCTCGCCTATCAGGTCTATTGGACGAGGCTGCTGACGTTCTTTTTCCGCGACAGCCTTTATGATTTCTCGATCGTCCTGACCACGTTCCTCGCCGGCCTTTTTGGCGGCGGGCTGCTCGGCGCCCGGCTGGCCGGCCGGCTGGGCGCACGCGCCGCGGTCTTCGCCCTGGCGGCGGTGCAGATCGTGATCGCGTTCTCGGCGTTGGCCGGACTTTTCCTCGTCGGCCGCCTGCCTTTTCTGATCAACGATCTTCAGACGAACACCGCGCTTGTCGCGCGTTTCGGGGAAAACTTCTGGGCGGCGGGGGTGGGGATTCGTTTCGCCTACGCGGCGGCGCTGATGCTCGCGCCGACCTTGCTTTTCGGCGCGACGTTCCCGCTGGCCAGCCGCGTGCTTTGTTCCGGCGACGAGACCGTGCTCGGGCGTCGGCTCGGCGCCTTGAGCGGGATCAATTCGCTGGGCGCGGCGTTGGGCCCGCTCGCGGCGGGGTTCGGGTTCATCGCGTTGCTCGGGCTGCAACGCGGCGTCATGGCCGCGGCGGCGTTGAACCTTGCCGCGGGTTGCGCGCTGCTCGCGGCGTCGCCGACGGGGTCGCGCCCGCGGCGGGCGATGCTGGGCCTGGGCTCGGCGGGGCTCGCGGCGTGGCTGGTCGTCGCCGCGCCGGGCTGGGACGCGTTGCGCATGTCGACCTCGTTTCTCGACCAACGGCAGGATCTCGAACAGCTGCTCGATCTGAAATTCTACAAGGAGGACGCGAGCGGGGTGACCAGCGTGGTGGAGCTGGTGCCGCTGCGGCGGACCTACCTGGTCTCGAACCGGCTCTACGCGCACAACACCTCGGAGCTGGGCGGGCTCGAGGATCATCGTCGGCTGGGCCACCTGCCCATGCTCCTGCACCCGAAGCCGGAGCGCGCGCTGGTCGTCGGTCTCGGGGCCGGCCTCACCTTGCGCGGCGTGGCCGAGCATGACGTGGACGTCGACTGCGTGGAGCTTTCGCCGGGGGTGGTCGAGGCGGCGCGGCTTTTCGGCGTGGAAAACGACCGGGTGATGGAAAATCCGCGCGTGCGTTTCATCGTGGACGACGGACGCAGCCACGTGACGGCGACGCGGGCCCGCTACGATGTGATCGTGATGGACATTCTTTTCCCGATGAGCGCCGGTTCCAGCACGGTGTTCAGCCGCGAGTATTACGACGCGTGCCGCGAGCGGCTGAACCCGGGCGGCCTCGTCTGCCAATGGTTGCCCGTCCATCAACTCTCGCTGGAGGAGATCCGCATCATCACCGCGACCTTCCAGGACGTGTTTCCAAACACGAGCGTGTGGCATGGTCTGATCGGCGAGGCCGTCGCGGTCGTGGGACTGGTGGGCACGGAAAAACCGCTGGCGATCGACCGGTCGGTGTTTGCGCGAAACCACGAGCGCGCGGCGTTCAACCAGGCGCTGGACGGGATCAATCTCGGTCGCCCCGAGCTGGTGTTGAGCCACTTCATCATGGCCGGCGAGGCGGTGTCGGACTTCCACCGTGGCGCGCCGCTCAACACCGACGACCGCCCCCGGGTGGAGTTTCTCGCGCCCAAGCTGGCGGTGCAGTCGCGCGTGCAAGGAGTGGGCAATCTGCGCGCGTTCAGCGAACGAACGGGCGATGTGGGGCCTTACCTTCGAGCTCCGGCTGCGAAGGGCGGAGACGCGACCGCCGACGCCAGGATCGCGCGCGACGTCGCGGCGAAGCGGGCGGTGATCGACGGTTTTTCGCTCGGCGTGGCCGGCGCGCCGGAGGCGCAGGCGCGTGTCCACGCGGACGCCCTGGCGCGCGATCCGGCCAACGAGGACCTTCGCTGGGTGCTTGGAGGAGGAAGATAGAGAGAGGCGGAGGACCGGGCGAAAATCCCGTCGCTCCCATGTCGAGGGGGGCGGGCGGAGGCGGGCGTTTCGCGACGCTTTACTTCGCCTCGGCCTTGCCGCGATTGGCGTAGGCTTTGTGGAGCTTGGCCCATTCGAGCGAGCCGACGTAGGCTTCGACCTTCACCTTGTGGCGCTTGAAGATGTTGACGATCTCCTTGTCGGCGTCGGTGAGCATCGCGTCTTCGCGGGCGCGCTGCATGCGGTCGAAGATCACTTTCTTCTGCTCCTCGGTGAGGTCGGGAACGGTTTCGAGGTAGGCGTTGTAGGTGCGCTTCGCGCCGGGGCTGCGGCTCCAGGTTTCCTTGAGCGTGTCGATCTGCTCGGGCGAAAGCTCGGTGGCGAGGCGTTCGAGGAACGCATGGTAGGCGGGCTTGAGCGTGGCGTAGATGGCGTCGATCTGGTGCGCGATGACCTCGCCGGGGAATTCGTCTTTCGGCACGACGGAGCGGGCCTTGCTCCACCGGGACCAGAGGTCCTTCAGCGTGGCGTCGTTTTCCCGACGCCACGCGCCCATCGTGACGAGCCAGTCGGCGATGATGGCCTTGGCGCGCGAGGCTTTCTCGGCGTCGTCGAGTTTGAGCGCGGAGACGAGGCGGGCGGCCTTGGCCTCGGCTTTTGATCGGGACGCGTCCGCGGCCTCGGCGGGGGCGGGGGTGGCAACGACGGCGGGAGCGGCGTCGCCGGTTTCGGCTCGCAGGGAGACCGGAGAGGCGCCGACCAGCGGGAGGATCGTCAGGGAGGCGAGGGCACGAAGGGGCATGGGGGAATGTTTCATCTTAGATCCCGCAGATGGATAAACCGCTAAGATACGCTAAGGATCGCTAAATGAAAGACTA
>CBINJQ010000081.1:0-13177 GCA_966251015.1 uncultured Akkermansia sp.
CCGGATCCGCGCGAAATTTCTCGGCCAGATTGAACCACGCCACCTGCGCCTGGCGCCAACGCGGATCGCGACGGATGTCGGCCATCGCCTTGCCCGTGTGGTTGCACACGAGATAAGCCGCCGGGCCGGCGCGCAGAAACGCGTCCAGCCCCTGACCCGCCTCCTCGTGGACGAACTCGAAATCGCCGACGCCGTAGTCGCGTTTCGCCTGCGCCTCGCGCAAGGCGGCCGCGTCCGTCGGCAATTCATCGGCGAAACTGCGCGCCCGCGGCCCCTCGTAGCCGAGCACGGCGGCCTCTCCGCGCGCGTCGATCCCGAGCAAGGCCCACTCGTCGAACACGGGACGCCCGTAGAGGGCGTTCATGCGCTCGAGTTGCGAACGGATCACGGGAAGGGCTTCGGCGATGGTCATGGAGCGGAAAACGGAGGTCCCGAAAAACCGCCATCCGGCGAAGGCGCGCAAGCCCGCTCCGTCCTCGGCGCGCGTTTTCACGAATCCCCCCGATTTCGCCGCCCGCCTTGCCTCCGGCCCCCCGACGCCCCATCTCCTTCCCTCCCGTTTCCGTCAACGTCTCCGGCTCCTTGCTCCACGCCCCCTGCTCCACGCTCACAATGTCCGCCCCCGCCGCCAGACGCACCGTCGACATGCAGATCCTCGCCGACTGGATCGAGCCGGGCGCGCGCGTGCTCGACCTCGGCTGCGGACGCGGCGTGCTCCTCGAGTTTCTCGCGCAAACACGCAAGGCCCGGGCCTTCGGCGTCGACCTCGATTTCAACAAGATCTCCGCCTGCGTGCGCCGCGGCCTGGCCGCCTACCAGGGCGACATGCTCGGCTACATGCGCGCGCTGCCCGACGGGCATTTCGACCACGTCATCTGTTCCCGCACCCTCGAGGAGGTGCCCGATCCCGCCGCCGTCATCGCCGAGGCGCTCCGCGCCGGACGCGCGGTGACGGTCGGCTTCGCCAACCACGGGTATTGGAAGAACAGATACGCCGCCTTCTTCCTCGGCCGGAAACCGCAGAACCCCGTCTACCCGGCGCCCTGGCACGAGAGCCGTCCGGCCAATCCCGCCACGATCTCGGACTTCGAGGTGTTTTGCGCGTCAAAGGGCTACCGCATCGCCCGCCGAGCCCACCTGCGCGGCGACTGGAAGAGCCCCTCCCGCTTCTGGCCCAACCTGTTCGCGGGCTACGCGCTCTACCAGCTGTCGCGCTGATCCTGGAGGGACGCCGTCCCGAGGCCGTCCGCACGCTCTCCGCGGAAAGCGCGGCGCAACCGGTCGCGCGGGCGTCGAGGACGACGCTCCTCCAAACCCACGCCATCAGCCCGCCCACGCGCGCAACTTCTCCGCGCGCACAAAAAAGACACAGTCGCTGCCGTCCTCGGTCGCGAGCCATTCGGGGGCGAGCGCGGCGAACTCGCGGTTCACCAGCTTGCGCAGGCCGCCGATCTCGACCGCGACGATCCCGTGCGGCGCGATGCGTTCGCGCGCCTGCCGCAGGAGCTTGCGCACGATCACGAGCCCGTCCGCCCCGCCGTCGTGCGCCATGCGCGGTTCGGCGGCGAACTCGGGGTCCTGGTTGTCGACATGCGCGCTCGGCTCGTAAGGCGGGTTGCTGATGATCAGATCGTAGCCGTCCTCCGCCCGCGAAGGCGGCGCGATGGCGTCGAACACGTCGCTGCGATGCAGCTTCACGCGCTTGCCCGGACCGAGGTCGGCGGCGTGCGCCTTCACGTTGATCGCGGCCACGTCGAGCGCGGCCGGCGACAAATCCAGCCCGTCGACGCGCGCATCGGGATACGACTCGGCGAGCAGGATGGCGAGGCAGCCCGAGCCCGTGCAGACGTCCGCGGCGCGGCGCACCGGCACGCCCTCGGGAAGGAGCTCAAAGAGGTGCGGGATCAACTCGACGAAATAGCTGCGCGGGATGATGACCCGCTCGTCGACATGAAAGCGGAGCCCGCCGAGCCAGGCCTCCTTGGTCAGATAGGCGGCGGGCATGCGTTTCACCGCCCGGGCGTGCAGCACCTCGCGCAAGGCGATGCGCTGGGCGGGGGCCAGCGGCCTCGAAAGCACGGACGCGTCGCTGTCGAGCGGCCAGTCGAGCGTGCGCAGGAAAAGATAGAGCGCCTCGTCGTGGACGTTGTCGCTCACCTGCCCGAGGGCGAGGCGGCCTCGCGCGTAGACGTCCTCGGCGAATTCCATCCACGCGCCGAGCGTGGCGAGTTGCGAGGTCGGCGGCAGCGAAGCGAGGGCCGGCGCGGGACGTGCGCCGGCGGAGTTGAGCCCCGGCTTTTTCATCGACGCGGCTCCGCGGGGATTTCGGCGATCGGAACGCGCACGTGCTCGGAGCAATAGCACCGATCATCGGCCCGGTAGCGAAAATCCTCGTCGGGATGCGTGTCGCTGTTCTTGCCGCACACGACGCAGGCGTGTCGCGGTCCGGCCGCGGCGGCATCGCGATGCGCGGCTTTTTGTTTCGCGCGAAACGCCAGCTGACGGCGCCCGCCTCGAAAATCTCCCACGAGTTGCGGGCCGAGAAACACGAGGCAATTGCCCAAGGCCGCGATCACGGAAACCCGGGCGGCGAGATCGCCCACCACGAAGGCGTAGGTGTAGAAAAGAAGGGTGATCGCGGCCAGCCACTTGGCCTTCACCGGCAGAATGAAATAGATGTGGAAGACGTAATTCGGGTTGAGGTAGGCGAAAGCGAGAAAGATGGAACCCGCGATAAAACCGCTTCCCACCACGCGGTCGGGGGTGAGCAGGGCCGCCGTGATCGTGAAGATCGCGCCCAGGAGAAGAAACAGATTGAAGCGGCCCGTGCCCCACTCGTGTTCCAACGCCGTTCCGAGGGAATAGAGAAACATCACCGCAAAGGCGAACCACACCCAATGCACGACGGGCGGCGCCACGACAAAGGTGAGGACGCGCCACCACTCGCCCGAAAAAACCGCGTTCCACGCGAACCAAAGCCGCGCCTCGTCAAGGAGACCCAACAGGCTCACCAGGTAGAAAAACACCTGCGCCATGACGATGGCCGAAAACACATGGGGCACGGCGATAGGCCGGGAAATACGATCCAGAAATTGGAGCCAGCGCGACATGTGGGCGGAAGAGGGGACGAAGAGAAACCGGAAGGCGAGGCTGCGGCGCGATGCCTACGGATTTTATTTGGCCGGACCGGCCGAACCGGAGACCGCGGGCGCGAGAGGAGGGAAAACCACCTTCGCGTCATTCGCCTCCTTGGCGTCCTCCGCCTCGAACTCGGCGACGAGCTTCGCCTTCTGCCCGGCAAGTTCGGAGGCGTCGACCGTCGCCAGCAGCTCCCGGGCGTCGCCGGCGAGACCTTGTTTCCAAAGCACGCGGGCGCGATGGAGACGAACCGTTTGCCGCTCCAGCCGGCCGTTTAAATTCTCCTCCAGCGCGGTCCACACGCGGTAGGCCTCTTCCCAGCGCGGCTCGGAGAGATCGTAGTAGGCCTCGGCGGCGCGATACGCGAAATCCGTTCGTCCCGGAGCGAGAGAGACCGCGCGTCCAAAGGCCTCGATCATGGTCTTGTCGATCGTCGCGACGGTCCATGCCTTCGACTTCAAAAAATCCGCCCGCGCCTCGCCCAAAAGGAGCCCGATCTGGAAGTGGTAGAGCGGTTCGGTCGGCGCGAGGTCGGACGCGGCGAGGAAGTAATTCAACGCATCGATCGCGCGACCGTCTTCGGCCAGGATCACGCCGATCTGGTTCTTCACCATGGGCAGCTCGCCGTCGATCGCGTTGGCTCTGAGCAGGAGCGGCAACGCGGCCTTGCGATCCTCGACCAAGGGATCGCAAAGAAAAAGCCCGTAGGCGGCCCACGCGGCGGCGAAATCAGGATGTTTCGTCAGCAAGCGCTCGTATCTGTCGATCACGCCTTGGAGCCTGGGCCTCAAGTCCTCGAGCTCGATGGCCTCGTCCTTTTTCTTGGCCTCGGCCAGAACGGCGCGCTGGCGTCCGACGATTTCGCGCAATTGCTCCACCGCCTCCGCGCTCCCGGCTCCGGAGGTGGCGGCGTGCCGAACGGCGGAGGATGTCGTCGCATCTTTATCCGCCGCGCCAACCCCGGCCACCAACACGGTGGCGGCAAACACGACTTTCAACACGGCTCTCTCCAAGGACGAAATAGGCATGGCGGGTTTCTGACCAGAGAGGCCGAAGTGGGTGCCGGGGTAAATGCGCAAGGCGTATGTGCTTCCCGGTTCCGCTCAATCGCGAGATTGTGCCGTAGCCCGTATCGTGCCGGGATCGTCATCCACAACATGAAGCTATTTGTCCTGTGTTTAACCGCAGTGGTGCTCGGGACCAGCGGAGTCATCTGGTTTTTGGCCTCGACCCCGAGCCAATCCAATGCACGCCCGGATAGCGGCGCCATCCGATCCTCCTCCGCGCAGATCGGTGACCAAAAGGCAAACGGCGGCAAACCCGACCAGAATCCGGCAACCAGTATCGCTCCCGCCGCGAACGCATCCACCACGGCGACCACCAGCATCGCTCAACCCGCCGAGGCGCCAAACCTCTCGTTGATCGCGGACAGGGAGACGGCAAAGGAACAGCTCCGCCTCTGGACGGCGAATACCAGCCCTGAGGATCCGGCCAAGGTGCTCGCCTATCTGGATCATACCGACCCGGAAGTCCGGATGGCTGCGGCGGCCTCGCTTGTGCTCATGGGTGACGCCTCGGCCGCGCCACGCCTTTTGGTCGCGGCGGAGAAAGCGAGCGCGGGCAACTCGGAAGTCGAAGCAGCCACCTTGCGCGAAGCGGCGGAGCTTGTTTCCCGCCCCAATACCACGCCCACGATCTCGATTCCGGCCTCAAACCGGAAACTGGAGCACAAGGTCTGGTCGCCCCACGACGCGACACCGACGACAAGCACGGGCGCGACAAGCGACGCCGCCACGCGGTAGCCGACTTTCGGCCTTGGCCTTTATTGCGGCCACTCCGCTTTCGCGGCCTTGAGCGGTTCGATCCAGTCGGCCGGGTTGGCCCCCTTGTCATCGCCTCCCGTCAAGAATGCGAGATGCTCCCGGATCTTCGTCTGAAGCTCGGGATCCTTGCGCTCGGCGAGCGCAACCAAGTAAAGATCAGCCTGATATGCAAGCGGACGGTTTAGAGCTTCCGCGAGGATGGTTTCCGCCAGCTCGTCAGGCAAATTGGGATCCTTGACCATTGGTGTAAGCACCTCGGCTTCGTTCCCCGCTGAAAGGTTGATCGTGTGCGCCAAAGCCTCCTCGCGTTCCACCATGGGAGCGCGGGGATTTAGCGCTATGGACGCGAGCTTTTTGGCAACCCGCACGTAATCTTCGTCCGGCTCGGCGAGAATATCGCCGACCGTCGGACCATGACTCGCGGCGGCCGCCGCTTGGCCATCGCCTGCGGCAGATGGCGCCGCCTCCGCCAACTCCCCCTCGGACACGGTGACAACGCCCATCTCGGGAACGGACACAGGTGAACCGTCGCCCGCCGGGATCTGGCCAACGGCAGCCACGCCCGCGTCGGGTTTCGGCGCGGCATGCGGTCGCGTGGAAGCCTCAAACCATACATAACACCCGACTAGCAGGGCCAATCCCGTGGCAGCCAAGATCAAATGCTTTTTCTTCAACATGAGAGCGAAAAATCGGGCGTTCGGTTCACAACGCAACTCGAAGAGACGATGCGTGGAAGATAGAGCGGGTTCCCATGTTTTTCTCAATTTATCTGTTCGACGCAGTCGAGGGAGTCGATTCCGCTAGCATTTCCCCGCCCTCCTGATCGCCATGAGATACTTTGCTTCGTTGTCGTTATCCGTTTTAGCCTCGCTCGTCCCCCATCTCATGATGGGAGCCCCAGCCAACGACAACATCGGAAGCGCAACCCCAATGGACGCGAATGTTATCCTAAATCGCTTCCAAGGAGATGTTAATGGCGTCACCCGAGATCCTATTTTGATCAAGCTCCCCGATTCCGAGACTGCCATGAACCACCCGTTTCCGACGGTCTGGTTCAAGTGGGTCGCACCCATGGCGGGCACCGTTCGCGTGGAGGCTATCGCGACCAATTTCACCGTCTGGGGAATCACGCTTCTAGGTCCTGTTCCTCAAGACGTTTACGAGATGGTCGCCACCGACTACTCGTCCGTTGGCACCGGGGTAAACTCCTTTACCGCTTACGACTATGAAGTGGAGCCCGGCCATGTCTATCTTTCTGGCCTGATGGCGTATGATGTTGGCAGTCCCAATCGCTACACTTACGTGCATAGGTTTGTCCAAGACGCGCTGAGCGACACTTTTGACGGCCGTAGCCAACTAGGTGGCACCGACTTTACGGTGGTTGGCAACAACTCCACTTTCACCAAGGAAGACGGAGAGCCGGACCACGGTTCGAATTCGTCGCTCTCAGCCGACCGAACCGTCTGGACCACTTGGCAAACTCCCAATTCCCGGAAATCAGTTACCCTGAAAGCGACGGGCAAGACCTTCGCCCCCATCATCGCCGTCTACACCGGCACCACGCTCGGCACGCTCAAGCTGGTGACCCGTAGCGGCACCGCCTCGTCGTCGAACGACGGATTGGTTTCCACCGCCGCCTTCGTCGCCGAGGACGGGATCGACTACCACATCGCCATCGACGGCGACAACAACAAGTCGGGCGCCTTCAACCTCGGGCTGAAGGCCACCACCGTTCGCCCCGGCTTCCTCACCTCGCCCATTCCCACCACGGTGGAGCAAGGCGCCACCGCCACTTTCACGGCCAATGCCGCATACACCGGTGAAACGGTCACCTACCAATGGCAGCGTCGCGCGGCGGGAACCACGGCTTGGACAACGTTGACCGAGGACGACGCGTTCACGGGAACGCAGACCTCCGCCCTCACGGTTTCGACCACGTTGTCGATGAACGGCGACCGTTTCCGAGTCCTCGCAACCGACAGCGTCGGCACCTCCGCCAGCCGGGCCGCGCTTCTGACCGTCACCGAGTTTCCCGCAATCGAGACCGAGGTGCTGGGCACCATCTCTTTCGACATCATCCAGGACGAGTCGGCGGTGCCCCTCCCCACCAACGGAGGCGCTTACTTCGTGACCGGACTTCCGAAAGGACTCTCGTTCAATTCTGAAACCGGTGAGATCACCGGTTTCATCGACGCCAAGCCCGGAGTTTATCGCGTGGTTTACGGCTCGACCAACGGGAAAAAGAAAAACCCGGAGACGTATGTCATCCAATTTTTCGTGAGCCCGCTATCCTCCGCGTTCGCCGGCGGCTTCGAGGCGCTGCTGCGAACCCCGCAAGCGCCCGTGGTTCCCTACGGAAAAATCTTCTTCACAGTGGCCGCCAACGGGAAATTCACCGGCACCTACTTCGATCTAAACGAAGCCAAGACCTACTCCTTCCGCAGCAAACTCGCTCTCGACCAAGATCTTCGCATCGCGGGGAATCCCGAAGATGCGCCGATCGAAATCAAGCGCGGTCGTTCCGAGCTTCCGCTCTACCTGTCGATCTCGATCACTGAGCCCTTTGACCTCGATGCCGAACCCGCCATCCTTTCCGCCACGCTTCGGGACTCGGCCAACAACCTCCTGGCCGAGGTCACCGACGGAGCTCCGGTCGGAGGCTTCAACGCCGCGAATCCCGCCGCGTGGGCGGGCAAATACAACGGGCTCCTTACCCAGGTCGAAAAAATCGATCCGGAGTCGGTGGAGCCGCTCCCGGGAGGCGACGGAGTCGTCCAGATTTCCGTGGCCGCCAAAACAGGTCTTGCAACTGTTCGCGGCCGCTCCGCCGAAGGTCTTCCTTTCACCGGCAATCTGCGCGGTTCCTCGAACGGATCCTACCGTCTCGCCCAACGCGCCTTCCCGGGCCAAGGCGGGATGGCCGCCGGCACTTTCCAGTTCACCGGACAACTCGGCACTCTCTTGGATGCCTATGAGGTGCCCGAAGAGTCCGGATATCGTATCTACCTGAAGAAACCGGAAGCGCCGAAGAGCCGTGCCTATCCTTCGGGCTACAACGTATCCTACCTTCTCACCGTTATGCCCTGGGTTAAGCCCACGGTCTCCAGCAACCTTCTGACCAAGCTCGGCATCGACGGCGCGCTCCTCGTGGTGATCGACGCCCCCGGAGTCTCAAACACCGAGGAAAACCCCCGCGGCCTGCCCGCGAATCTAAAGATCACCGCCTCCGGCAAGGTCACCGTTACGGATGCCAACAGCGCGAAACTCTCTCTCAGCGTCAACCCGGCCACAGGAACGTTCAGCGGCTCGTTTATCGTCACGGATCCGCCCGTCCCGCCCGCGAGCAAGCCGGTCGTGCGCCGAGTGCCCGTGAGCGGAGTGCTCCTCCAGAAACAGTCTCCCTACGAGGGCATGGAAATCGGAGGCGGTTACCTCCTCCTCCCGCCTCTCCCCGGTGGCACCGAAACCGTTTCGGGCTCGTTCAAAATCCAAGCCGGCGCGGCCTCCGCCGCGTTTTGATTCCCTGCATTCGTCCGTCGAGATAGGGAAGCATGGGCAAGCACACTAAGCTATTGTTGGTGGCGGGCTTGGCGCTGGTGGCGTTGCTTGTTGTGGTCCTGACAAAGGAGCCTCAACAGCCGCCAAGCAAACCTCTTCAAGAAGTCGCCGCACAGCGCGAAGCCTCGCCTCCGGACACGGCCAATCCCCCGGCTGCGGAGGTCTCGGATTCGGCGTCGCCAAACGTGGCGCCGAAAAACGACGAACCCCCGTTTCTAGGGACCCCGAATTCGGCAAATCGCCCCAAGAGCGGCCCGGTCCGTATCAGGAAAGGCGAACCGATCCCCGAGCTCTTTCCGCACGAGAAAGAGCGGGATGAAATCATCCGTTTGTCGACCCTCCCGCCGGAAAGCGGGGTGCTTTCAACCGTAGCGGCCTATTTGAAACACGACGACGCCACTGTTCGTGAAGAAGCTCGCACCGCACTGCTCCGGCTGAGCTCTCCCCTCGCGATCCCTTATCTAAAAGAAGCGGCGGGCTCGGCAAAGTCCGCCGAGGAGGCGAAAGATCTTCGGGAGGCGGCTGAATTTCTCGCCCTTGTCCAAGATCAAGCCAATCCTCCTGCGGAAACCCCCGCCCCCTGATCCACGTCATTCTCCCCAACGCATCTTAGCCACTATGCACTATTCCAAACTCAGCCTACTCGTGGCCGCCGTTCTTGCGTCGGTCGGTTTGCCCCGTCTTGCCGCCCAAGCGAACCCCTCCAATTTTGAAGCCCTCCTCACCGAGTCCTCGGTCACGCTGACCTACAGCCTCACCGCCACCAGGACCACCACCAGCACCGCTCCGCTCGGAGGCAGCAGAATCACGACCAAGTCCGACGTCTTCCCCGTTACCGCACAGCAAGTCCTGCGTTCGCTCCAACTCATGGGGCAGATCCCGGAAAGTCCCGAGATCACCGCCACCACGCCGGCAGGTTGGACGATCGTCGCGGTCCGTCCCCTCGTCACCGACCTCGCTCACGCGGAAGCTCGGTATGATCTTTACGCAAAGAATGAAGGTGCCGGTCTCCGCATCCTGATCAACGACGCGATCGAACTGATCCCTGTTTACAACACTCAGGCCTACACCGAAGAGCACATCGGCGGGTATCCGATCAAGGGCAGCGGAACGACGACGAACTACGTCGAGCTAAACCACAAGCTGCAATTCATTCGCACGGGCACCGTGCCTGTGACTTACGTCCTCGACAAACTTATCAGCTGGGGAAACGCCAGCCTCAGCTTCCGTAGCTCCGACCTCCCCGTGTTCCACTATCCGATCAACCCGGCTCGTTTGGCCGGCACCGGTGAGTTCGCGGGGTCGACCGTCGACCCCGAGGCAGCGACGAAAGGAACCGCCAAGGTGACATTGACGATAGGGACACCCAAGCTGGTCTACGCATCCCTTTATCCGGATACTTTCGTGGAGAACGTCATGATTCCGAATCCCTTCATCAATTTCTTCACCGCCCCCTGATCGTCGTCGGCGCCCCTTAAAGCCCTCAATCCCACGGAATCTTCATGAAATTTTCGACCCTTTCCGCCCTCGCCGCGACCTCCGGAGGCTTGCTCGGATTCGCCTCGCACCTTCAAGCGCAAACCCCGCCGGAAGTTGACCCGGCATTTGTCGAAGTGGTGCCCTTCACCATCCAGTGGACCCGCACCGTCAGCGCGGTGACGGCGACCCGCACCGCCGAAGTCCCCATTCCCGACGGTGACCTGAGCACGCCTGATCCCATCGCTCCCATCACCACTGAAACAGTCCGCACGATCCGGGATCTCGGGCCCGTGGGGCAGTATCGGGATTTTGTGACGCAAGTCACGCAACACGTCGTTTTCTTCATCAACGGCAATTGGAACTACGAGGGCACCCGCGGCTCCTACATCGATTTGATCGCCGTCCGCGCTCCGGCGCGAAGCGTGCAGGAATTCGCGACAAACCCCTACCGAATCTACATCACCGCCCGGGACCGCCGCACCGGAGCCTACCTGGACACGCCCGTGCAACTCGACGACGTCACGGGCGAGATGCCGGGTTGGCGCGAACCCATGGACTTGGGTATGACGCTTACCTTCGGCGAGTTCGTCCAAAACACCACCGAAAATCTGGATGCCCAAGGCAGGCTTACCAGCGCGTCGGGCAGCATCACCACCACGTTCCGCCTCGATTACACCGGCAACTGGTTTCCAAACTGGCCCAATAGTCTTCTCCCGCGCCATAAATTTCTGATGGGCGCGCGCGGCACAGCGCAATATACCATTAGAACCAGCGTCAAACCCCCGCTTCTCCCTTCCGGCGAACAGCCTGTCTTCCTCTTGCCCGGCCCCACCACGCTCCGCGGCGTCGGCTACCACGGGCACGACTATTTCGAAAACGAGACTAGCCGCGCCAACTACACGCATCTTGGCCTCGCCCCCGTCAGCATCGTGATCGGAGCGGGCAAATACTTGGCGCGAGAGAACTTCCCCGACTTCACCGTTCTCGTCCCCGCCACTCCGGAGATAGTGGCCATCCCCACGGTCACCGATGACGACGCGCCCGCCATATTCGTCTTCTGGCCCGACCTTCGCACGGAAAGAAATTATTACGTCGAGCGACGTGAAGGCGAGGACGGCGAATGGGAAGGAATCGCGGAACTGGACCGCAACTTCTCCTTCTACGAGGACGTGGACGTCGAAGTGGGAGTCGCCTATGAATACCGGGTCCGCGCCCGGAATTATGTAGGATACTCCGAATACAGCGAAATCGCCACCGCCACCATCGAGGCGCCGACCGATCCTGAGGAAGAAGAGCCCGCCCCGACCGAGCCCTGATCGCCAATTCTCCAAGCCCCGCTTTTTCAAGCGGGGCTTTTTCATTTTGAGCCCCTCGAACAGAGCCGGCTTAAACCAAGCTGCGTGACGCTTTGGGCTTCAGCTCGAAGCGGGTGGGCGGGCGTGTCCCCGCGCCCCGCTGTCTGGTGCGCACAGCCTCGACGAACGATGGGCGGAGGACCCCGCCCATCCACCACAAGAACCAAAGCGCCTCGTAATTGGCGCTAAACCGGCGACCGATCCGGTCACCGCGGCCCGCGACGCTCGGTCGTGGACGTGCCCGACGGCGTCGCGCCCGCCGCATAAGGCCGCCCATATTCATCGACCTCGATCTCCACGGGCACCCGGATCACGCGACCATCCGCCGTCGTCTCGGTGCGCCAGCTGCGAACCACCCGACGCTCCCCGTTGAACGCCGACGAACTCGCGCCCGCGAATCCCTCGCCCGCGCCGACGACCGCCCCCGTCGCGTTGCCCGCCACCGCGCCCGCCACCGTGCCCACCGCCGTGCCGATGGCAGGCCCGGGCTGACGGGTGTTTACCACCCGCCCGTCACGCTTCGTGGCGCATCCGCTCGCCGCAAACGCGCCGATCGCCAACACTGTTACCAGACCGCAGGAAAAATTCATAGGAGTGGAGGATATCGACCGGCAGCTTTGGCACGCGTTCCCCCCGGAGGCAATGCCCCGCCTGGCCAGACGTCTCCCTATGCGCAAAACGCAAGAATCAGCGCCAGGACCGGCGCCGACGCCAACGTGCTCAACACCACCGTCTGCGCGGCCAACGCCTCGTCGCCGCCCATCTCCCCGGCCATCGTGTAAGAAGCCACCGCCGTCGGACACGCCAGCCCCACCAAAAGCATCAACCGCTCCGCGCCCGTGATGCCGATCCAGGCCGCCAACCCCCAGCCCAACAACGGCGACACGAGCGCCTTTCCCGCCACCGCCGCCCACGACGCTCCGCGCCATGCGCCGGTGGGCAAAGCCGCCAGCACCGCCCCGATCGTCACCAATGCCAGAGGCACCGACATCCTTCCGAGAAGCGTGACGGCCTCCCCTGCGGCCTGGGGCAGCACCCAGCCCCGCGCGTAAGCCAGCCCCCCGATCACGCTCGCCCAAATGATCGGGTTGCGCAGCCACTCGCCCGCCAAGGGCCGCAAGGTGGCGAAACCAAGCCCGTGCCGGCTGGCAACCAACGCGCCCACCGCAAGGACGTTGTAGAGCACCATCATCGGCGCCAAAAGCAGCATCACCGTCGCCGCCTCCACCCCGGGTGCCTTGAGCAGGATCGGCAAACCGACGAAGGCCAGATTGCCGCGAAAAAACGCCTGCGTAAAGGTGCCGCGCTCCAACCAAGGGAGCCTCAACACGCCGGACAAAGCCCACCCCAGCATGGCCGCCATCACGGTGGCGCCCGCCATCGCGCCGAGCGTGACGCCCCCCCACGCCTCCCAGCCGCCGCCGGCCCCCGCCCCTCCTCGCGCCAAGCTTGCCACGATCAACGCGGGCAACCCCACCCAATAGCAGAGTCGATTCAGCCCGGGCACCACACCCGGCCGGAAGAAGCCCCCGCGCTGAAGGGCGGCGCCCAGCACGACGAGCAGAAAGATCGGCCCGAGCAACTCCAGCACCACGCTCACAGCGCCACCGTCTCCCAGGAAACGCCGCCGCCCGGCGCTATCCCCAACCACGCGAAACTCCGCACGACCGCGCGCGGACGCGAGATGCATCCGGGATTCAGCCAACGCACTCCCGTGCCGTCCAACGCGTCGGACGGCACGTGCGTGTGCCCGCTCAACACAAACTCCGCCCCGGGCGGCGCGCGACGCGGCGCGATATGCTCGAGATGAAAGACTCTCCCCCG
>CBINJQ010000082.1:0-12935 GCA_966251015.1 uncultured Akkermansia sp.
CGGGTGACGATGAGGTCGGCGCCGAGTTTTTTGCGGAGGTTGGAGACGTGGACGTCGAGGAGGTTGGAGATGGAGTCGTCGTCCTCGTCGAAGAGGTGGGCGTAGAGCTCGGCGCGGCTGACGACCTGGCCGCGGTGGAGCGCGAGGTATTCGAGGAGGGAATACTCGCGGGCGGTCAGGGCGAGGGCCTCGCCGTCGAGGGTGGCGGCGCGGGCGGCGGTGTCGACGGAGAGCGGGCCGATCTCGACGGTGGAGTGGACGTGCCCGGCGGAACGGCGGATGAGGGCGCGAAGGCGGGCGAGGAGCTCGTCGAGGTCGAAGGGTTTGGTCAGGTAGTCGTCGGCGCCGTGGTCGAGGCCCTTGATCCGGTCGGGCACGGTGTCGCGCGCGGTGAGCATGAGGACGGGGGCGCGCAGGGCGGGGCGGAGGCGGGAGAGGACCTGCCAGCCGTCGAGCTTGGGGAGCATGACGTCGAGGACGATGGCGTCGTAGGTGTTTTCGAGCGCCTTGTAGAGGCCGTCCTCGCCGTCGGAGGCGGTGTCGACGGCGTAGCTTTCCTCGCGCAGCGCGGCGGCGAGGCTGCGCTGGAGGGCGGGGTCGTCTTCGATTAGGAGGAGTCGCATGGCGAAGAGCAGGGAGCGAGGAGCCTGGAACGGAGATGCGGGAGGGCGGCTTCGGCTATTCGTGGCGGAGGGCGTCGATGGGGTCGAGGCGGGCGGCGCGGCGGGCGGGGGCGAAGCCGAAGACGACGCCCACGGCGGCGGAGAAAACGAAGGCGACGAGGTTTATCCGGGCGTCGAAGACGAAGCCCACCTGGATGATTTGAGCGAGGCCGGCGCAGAGCGCGAGGGCGATGGCGATGCCGACGAGACCGCCGATGCTGGAGAGGGTGATCGCCTCGACGAGAAACTGGAGCAGGACCTCGCGGGCGGTGGCGCCGATGGAGAGTCGGATGCCTATCTCGCGGGTGCGTTCGGTGACGGAGACGAGCATGATGTTCATGATGCCGATGCCTCCGACCATGAGCGAGATCCCGGCGACGGCGGCGAGGAGCGTGGTCATCATCTTGGTGGAGGAACTGAGGGTGTCGGCGATCTGACGGGTGTCGAAGACGTTGAAGTTGTTGTCCTGGTTCGGCTGGAGGTTGCGGCGCTGGCGCATGAGCGAGGTGATGTCGGCGATGAGGCGCGCGCCGTCGGCGTCGTCGGCGGCGGAGATGCTGATCATGCTGATGTCGTGCTCGGAGGTCTTGCCGGCGAGGCGGCGCTGGAGGGTGGAGAGCGGGAGGACGATGGTGTCGTCCTGGTCGCCCATGCCGCCCTGGCCTTTTGAGGCGAGAACGCCGACGACCTCGATGGCGGCGTTGCCGACGCGGATTTTCTGGCCGACGGGGTCCTCATCGCCGAAGAGCTCCTTGCGCACGGTGGAGCCGATGACGGCGACGGCGGCGCCGACGCGGTAATCGCTCTCGTTGAAGAAGCGTCCGTCGGCGACCGTCCATTTGTTGATGGCGAAGTAGTCGACGGTGGTGCCGGTGACGGAGGTGGAGCGGGCGTTTTGCCGCGAGATGGTGGAGTAGCTGCCGTTGCGCACGGGGGCGAGGGCGGCGATGCCGTCGACCTGCTCGGAGAGGGCGGTGACGTCGGCGAGAGTGAAGCTGGGCACGCCGGCGGAGGAGGAGCGCGGGCCGAAGCCCATGCCGGGGCGGAGCATGAGGAGGTTGCTGCCGAGGTTGGAGATCTGGGCCTTGACGGATTCGGTGGCGCCGTTGCCGAGAGTGACCATGGTGATGACGGCGGCGACGCCGATGATGACGCCGAGCACGGTGAGGAAGGCGCGCATGAGGTTGCGGCGGATCTCGCGCAGGGCGATTTGGAATGCGTTGAAGAAGATCATGGCGAAGGGGGCGGACGGGAGGACGCGGCGGACGGAGGAGACGGGAGGACAGGCAGGAATGCCTGTCTTACGGGGCGTCAGCGGACGAGGAGGTTGCGGTGGTTGGGCTCGTCGGAGGCGATGAGGCCGTCGCGGACGGTGATGATGCGCTTGGCGTAGGAGGCGACTTCGTCCTCGTGCGTGACCATGAGGATGGTGATGCCGAGCTCGGTGTTGAGGCGGACGAGGAGGTTCATGACCTCGATGGTGGTGGCGGTGTCGAGGTTGCCGGTGGGCTCGTCGGCGAAGAGCGTGGTGGGTTCGGTGACGATGGCGCGGGCGATGGCGACGCGCTGCTGCTGGCCGCCGGAGAGCTCGGCGGGGGTGTTGCGGAGTTTGGTCGGCAGGCCGACGGAGGTGAGGGCGGCGAGGGCCTTGTCGTGGCGCTGGCGGCGGTTGAGGCCGCGGTAGAGGAGCGGGAGCTCGACGTTTTCGAGGGCGCTGGTGCGGGCGAGGAGATTGAAACCCTGGAAAACGAAACCGAGGGCGTGGCGGCGAAGGAGGGCGCGCTGGTCGTTGCCGAGGGTCTGGACGGCGATGTTCTCGTAGACGTATTCGCCGGTGGTGGGCGTATCGAGGCAGCCGAGGATGTTCATGAGCGTCGATTTGCCGGAGCCGCTGGGGCCCATGACGGCGACGAACTCGCCGCGGCGCACGGTGAGATCGACGCCGCGCAGGGCCTGGAAGGCGGCGTCGCCGCGGCCGTAGGTTTTGGTGATCCCGCGGAGCTCGATGACCTGGACTGGCGCGGAGTGCGTGTCGGGCGAGGGGGGAGCGGGGGCGATGTCGGGAAGAATGCTCATCGGGCGGGGGCCGGCGTGGCGGCCTTGGTGATGACGGGGAGGTTTTCGGAGAGGCCCTCGCCGGAGATCTCGACCAGGCGGCCGTCGTTGAGCCCGAGCTTGACCTGGAGCGGATAGGGGAGGCCGTCGCGAAGGATCCAGACACGGGAGCGAGTTTGGTGCGCGGCGGATTTGGGGGCCTCGCCTTCGCCGACGGCGGGACGGGCGGGGCGGTTCATGCGCGGCGGCATGGGCGTGAGGCTTTGCACGAAGGATTTTTTCGGGGCCTCGGCGGTCGTCGCGGCGGCGGATTTTTCGGGGTCGAAGCGGAGGGCCGCGGCGGGGACGAGGAAGACGTTTTTGCTCTCGGCGACGCGGATGTCGGCGGTGGCGGTCATGCCGGGGCGGAGACTGAGGTCGGTGTTGGCGACCTCGAGGTCGGTCTCGTAGGTGACGACGTTGTTGGTGACGGAGGAGCCGAAGGCGACGCGCTCGACCTTGGCGAGGTAGGTGCGGTCGGGCCAGGCGTCGACGGTGAAGGATGCGGTCTGGCCCGCGGCGAGGCGGCCGATGTCGGCCTCGGCGACGGTGACGGTGAGCTTCATGTGGTCGAGGTTCTCGGCGATGACGAAGAGTTCGGGCGCGGTGAAACTGGCGGCGACGGTCTGGCCGGGTTCGACCTCGCGGGTAAGGACGATGCCGTCGATGGGTGACTTGATGATGGCTTTGGACAGGTCGTTTTCGTTGATGCGGAGGGCGGCCTCGGACTGGGAGACGGAGGCCTGGGCGCCGAGGAGATTGGCGGCGGCGCGGTCGGCGGCGGCGATGGCGGCGTCGAGATCGGTTTGAGAAGGGAGCTTTCCGCCGCTGACGCGACGGAGTTCCTCGAGTCGCTTCAGGGTGGCGTCGGTCTCGCGGACGGTGGCCTCGGCCTGCGCGACGGAGGCCTGGGCGGCGCGGAGGTTGGCGCGGCTGCTCTCGGTTTGCTGGGCGAGCTTGGTGGTGTCGAGCTTGGCGAGGGGCTGGCCCTTGGCGACGCGGTCGTTTATGTCGACGTAAACCTCGAGGACGGTGCCGGAGAGTTCGCTGCCGACGGTGACCTCGTTGGTCGGGGCGAGTTTGCCGGTGGCGGTGATGGTGAGGCCGATGTCGCCGCGGGCGAGGGGCGTGGTGGCGTAGGCGGCGGGTTGGTGTTCGGCGGCGCGGGCGCGGTTCCAGACGAAGGCGCCGGCGGCGAGGAGGACGACGGCCGCGGTGATGAGCGCGGCGCTGCGGCGGCGGAACGGGCCGGGGGCGGGCGGCGTGACGATGGCGGCGAGGCCGGAGGGCTTGGCGGAAGCGGTGTTCATGGTTGGAGTGATGCGGCGGCGGGCGTGGAGGGGGCGACGGACCAGCCGCCGCCGAGGGCCTTGTAGAGGCGAATGTGGGCGGAGCTGAGGTCGGCGTCGGTGGTGACGAGGCTTTGCTCGGCGGAGAGGAGAGTGCGCTCGGCGTCGAGGACTTGGAGGAAGTCGATGGAGCCTGCCTCGTATTGCTGACGGGCGAGGGTATCGGCCTCGCGGGAGGCGGCGGCGGCTCGTTCGAGCGAGGCGCGACGCTCGGTCTGGCGGCGGATGGCCTCGAGGGCGTTTTCGACTTCGGCGAGGGCGTCGAGGACGGTGGACTCGTAGGCGATGAGAGCCTGGCGCGTGGCCTCGTCTTGGATGCGGATGTTGGCGCCGATGCGGCCGGCGTTGAAGATCGGGGCGGCGAGGCCGCCGGCGATGCTCGCGATGGTGGCGGTGGGCGAGGCAAGGCGGCCGAGTTCGCCCGCGTCGATCCCGAGGGAGCCGGTGAGGTTGAGCGAGGGCAGCCGTTCGCGACGGGCGGTTTCGGAGCGTTTGGAGGCGGCTTCCACGGCGTGGCCGGCGGCGCGGACGTCGGGGCGCTGGCGAAGGGTTTCTGCGGGGATGCCGACGGCAAGGTCGTCCGGGGCGGCCGGGACGCGTTCCGTCGAGGCGAGCAGAGCGTCGAGCGAGCCAGGCGTGCGTCCGGTGAGCACGGCGAGCTGGTTGCGCGTCTCGGAGGCGCTTTGCCGGAGGGCGGGGATGGACGCGCGGGCTTGTTCGAGGGAGCTCTCGGCCTGGCGGGTATCGAGGATGTCGCCGATGCCGGCGTCCTGGCGCCAGCGGGTGAGCCGCGTGGTCTCCTCGCGGCTGGCGAGAGAGCGACGCACGACGGCGAGCTGAGCCTCGGCGGAGCGGAGGTTGACGTAGGCGGTGGCGGCCTCGGCGGCCAAGGAGACTTGGGATGCGTGAAAATTCTCCTCGGTCTGGGCCAGGTCGGAGTCGGCGGCGGCGAGAGCGAGGCGCTGTTTTCCGAAGAGGTCGATCTCCCAGCTAGCGTCGAGCGAGGCGGAGTAGTTGCCGCTTTCCGAGACGGTGTCGGCGCGGCGGTCGCGTGTGCGGCTGCCCTGGCCGGAGACGCCGGCGCTCAGCGAGGGGAGGAGGCCGGATTTCTCGACGATGCGGGTGGCGCGGGCCTGGGCGATGCGGGAGAGGGCGATGCGGACATCCGGGTTGTGGGCGAGCGCGTCCGAGATGAGTTCGTCTAGGACGGGATCGTTGAAACGTTTCCACCAATCGGCGAGGGCGGCGGTGTCGAGCCCGCCGGGGCGGGCGGCTATCGTGGTCTGCGTCCAGGTTTGGGGCGTGGCGACAGTCGAGGCGGTCGAGGTATGGCCACCGATGGTCGCGCAGCCGGGCAGGAGTAGCGCGAGGGGAATGATGGCGAAGGCGGACGGGCGAGGCTTCACGGTGCGTTGGATTTCGCCCGATCCTAGCAGGCCGCACCTTTAGAGAACGTGAAGGTCCGTTTGGCGGGGGGAAACCCCCGTGTATCACCCTATTTTAAGCGCGGTGCATTTAGGGTTTAATGAATGCCAGCTAATGTCCGCCATCAGCCACTCTCCAAGCTCCCCGCTCGATGCGTCTCCATCCGGGAAATTGATCGTCGCGATCCAGGAGCTGTCCTTGGCAAGAGATCTGAACCGCATCGCCGAAATCGTGCGAACCACGGCGCGGCAGCTGACCGGCGCGGACGGGGCGACCTTCGTGCTGCGCGACGGCGACAAATGCCACTACGCGGACGAGGATGCGATCGAGCCGCTCTGGAAGGGAAAACGGTTTCCGCTCACGGCCTGCATCAGCGGCTGGGTGATGATCAACCGGAAGCCCGCGGTGATAGAGAACATCTACGACGACCCGCGCATTCCGGTGGAGGCGTATCGGCCGACGTTTGTGCGCAGTCTGGCGATGGTGCCGATCCGCAAGAACGCGCCGATCGCGGCGATCGGGAACTACTGGGCGCGTCCGCATCGCGCCACCGAGGAGGAGCTGGGCCTGTTGCAGGCGCTGGCCGACAGCACGAGCGTGGCGATGGAGAACGTCGCGGTCTACGCGGAGCTCGAGCGTCGCGTGGAGCTGCGCACGCGCGAGCTGGAGGTGGCGAACCGCGAGCTGGAATCGTTCGCGTATTCGGTTTCCCACGACCTCCAGTCCCCGTTGCGGGCGATGCTCGGCTACGCGGGCATGTTGCGCGAGGATTTCGGGGACAAGCTGCCGCCGGAGGGGTTGGATTATCTCACGCAGATGAAGACGGCGGGCAACCGGATGGGCACGCTGATCCAGGACATCATGAAACTCGCGCGGCTGCCGGAGGGGCAGGCGGTGAAGACCGACCTCGATCTTTCCGCGATGGCGCGGGAGGTGGCGGACCGCCTGGCGACGGACAATCCGACGCGGAAGGTTCGCGTGGAGATCCAGCCCGGAGCCAAGGCGCAGGGCGACATGGGGTTGTTGCGCATCGTGCTGGATAACCTTCTGGGCAACGCGTGGAAATTCACCGCGAAGGCGACGGAGCCGCGCATCGAGTTCGGGTTTACCGACGGCCTGGCGGGGCGGGAATTTTTCGTGCGGGACAACGGCGCGGGCTTTGACGAGCGACAGGCGGGCCGGCTCTTCAATCCCTTCCAACGACTGCATGCCCAAGGCGAGTTCAGCGGCTCGGGCATCGGCCTCGCCACGGTGCGGCGGGTCGTCGTGAAGCACGGCGGCGATGTGCGCGCGGTCGGTCGGATCGGCGAGGGCGCGACGTTCTATTTCACGTTGCCCGCGTGAGCCGGACGGCGCCGGCGCGGGCGGCGTCCCGGACGGATGGCGGGGGATTCTCCGACGATACGAAGCTTGGGTGAAAAATACGTAGGTAGTTTTGTCAACGAAGCGGTAAAATCCACGTATTCAGACTGTAAGGCGGGCGCGTTTTGGCGATTCGGCGAGGGGAGCGTCCGATGGGCGACGCGACGGCGCTGTCCCGGGCGAGGTCGCGAGGCGGACCGCCGGTGCGATCCCGCCTTTTGAAGCCGGGTCGTTACCAAAATCCCTATGAAACCCCTGCGTTCGTTCTTCGCGCTCTGTGCGCTCGCCCTCACCGTCTTCACCCCTGTCCAGGCCGATCCCGTGGCGCTGGAGCAAAGTTACTTCTACACGAACAACACCACCGACCTGGGGGAGTTGACGGATTCGTATGCGTTATTCGGGCACGAGAGCGACGACTTCTACTCGTTCGTGGTCTCCTACGATTTCGCGACGGGGCTGGATCTCGAAGGTGTCGTGTTGAGCGTCTGGTATTATGACGAGCCGACCGAATACGAGGCTTCGGCGTGGATCGAGGGGCCGGGGCGCGACGGCGGCCAAGGGCTTTCGTGGCTGGACGGCGCGGTCGAGATCCCGTCCCACCTGAGCGGCACGATCACGGTGGGCGTGACCTTCTATTTCACGGACGGCACCTATCTGATCGAGGAGTTCACCCACGAGTTGGATTGAGGCGGACCCGCGCGATGATCGGGCGCGAAAGCCCGCGCGTGATCCCGAACCCGAGCCCGGTGGCGAAAACGCCCCGGGCTTCTTCGTTTTTCGACCGCCGCGCCGCCGATATCGATGGAGGACGCGGGCCGAGCGACGGGAATGGCGCCCGAGCGCGGGAGTTCATCGCTTCGCGGGAGCGTTCCCTGAAGCGGCGGACGGAGGCGCGGAGTGCGACGTTTCGGCGTCGGTGCGATGGCCGGTGGAAATTTGGATGAGGTTGCGGGCGGGATCGCGGGCGTTGGCGAACTCATATCCGGAGCCCCGGTGGATGGCGCCGAACTTGAGGCCGAGCGCGGCTTGCTCGGCCTTGGCGCGGGCGACGTCGTCGACGTCGAAGATCAGTTTCACGCAGGACTGGCCGAGGCGGTGGCCCTTGCTCGCCTGGAGCAAAACGAGTCGCAGTCCGGCGCCGCCGTCGGCGGGTGCGAGCGTAAGTTTATCGGTTTGGTCCGTAGGCAGCGCGATGAAGCCGAAGTGCCTTGCATAAAAATCCGCCACTTTCCGCAGGTCGCGAACGTAGAGGGCGATGCGGTTGATCGGGACGGAGCGCATGCGGTCGTGATAGATCGGCGCGAACGGATGGCGCAAGCGAGGACGGGGCTCGCGCGGACGCATGGCCCCCGCCCGCGATACCGCCCGTGGCGCGGTCAACCGGCGGCAATCGCGTGCAGCGGAGCGGCGAACTGCTGCGGCGTGGTCGTCGGGCCGAGACAACGCGGGCCGTGGTCGGTCCACACGAGGCGGTCGATGCACATGCGGCGGGCGCGACGCTCCCGGTCCCACGCGTGGTAAACGAGAAACTCGGTGTGGCCGTCGGCGGCGACGACGTAGGAGTTGTGGCCGGGGCCGAGGGCTGCGCCGGTTTTTTCGCGGAGCACGATCGGTTCGCTTTCGGGCGCGTGTTCCCATGGGCCGAGCGGGTGGTCGGCGACGGCGTAGCTCACGCCATAGTCGCGCGTCTGCCAGTTGCCGCCGGAATAGAAGCAGTAGTAGCGCCCGTCGTGCGCCACGACGCACGGGCCCTCGACGGTGTGCCAGGCGGACCAGCGTCGACCGTAGAGGTCGCGGTTGCGCTCGTAGACGTGCCAGTCGGCGTTGGCGCGGAGCACGGGGCGGGGCGCGTCGGCGGCGCGGAGCAAATCGTCGGAGAGCCGGACGACCGCCAGGCCGGTGCCGGCGCGCTCCTCGAAGTAGTCGCGCGCGAAGAACAGATACCACGAGCCGTCGCGGAGGTCTCGGAAGGGGTGGGCGTCGATGCAGAAGCCGACATCGTCCGGAAGCACGGGACCTTGATCGAGGAAGGGACCGAGCGGAGTGTCCGCGACGGCGACATGCAGGCGGTGAAGCTCGTCACGACCCGCGGGCGCGCTCGAGTAGTAGAGGTGGAACCTGCCCTCGTGTTCGGCGACCTCCGGCGCCCAGAACGAGTGGTAACTCTTCTCGGGCGGGACCACGAGGGCGGCGCCGACGTGATCCCAAGCGGAGAGATCGCGCGAGCGGAGGACGCGAAACGCGCGCGGCGAGTTGGCGTCGTCGTATTCGAGGCCTTCGCCGGTGCCGTAGGCGTAGTAGTCGCCGTCGTGATGGAGAACGAAGGGGTCGGCGAAGTATCCGGGCCAGACTGGATTTTGGTAGGAGGTCACGGGGATGCGGGGTGAAGTTGCGGGGCGGCGCGGGGGACGCGGGGCGAAGCGTCGTGTTTTCGACGGCTATTGAAGAGGCATGCCGGCGAATGGTTGTTGTTCAGGTGTCTTTTTTCAGCTCGTGGGTGGATGGGCGGGTCCCTCCGCCCATGGCTTGATCGCCAGGCAGCGGGCGCAGGGACGCGCCCGCCCGCCTTGTGATCTGAATCTCATTCGATGGATTCGCCGGTGGGTTCGACGACGGCGTAGGCGGTGCCGGCGGCGGGTTGGCGGAATGCCGAGAAGCGGCGGTCGATGCGCTGGGCGTCGCGCAAGGCCTCGAACATCGCGTCGTGGGGCCGGCGCATCAGTCCGCCGGGGCGGGGAACGAGTTCCCAAAGCCCCATCTGGGTCCAGATCGAAGGATCATGCCATTCCGGCATGCCGAGGATGGGGTAGAGGCAGACCCCGCGGAGGGGGACGCCCTCGTCGAGAAGTTGCTCGCACTCGTCGGCGACGGTGCGGAGCCATGCGGGGCGCATGTCGCCGACGTGGGAGGTTTCGGTGACGAGCAATTCGCCGCCGTAGCGTTTCCACACCTGGCGCAGCAGGCGCGAGAAGGACCAGCGGCGCGGGTCGTCCAAGGGGAGCGGTTGCTCCTCGCGCCCGATTTCCCACTGGTTGGTCCAGTAGTAGTTCACGCCGATGATATCGAGGTGCCGGCGACTGCCGCCGAGCTCGGGCAGCACGCGGCCGCAGAGCATGTCCCAGGATTCGAAAACGGCGCGGTTGTTGAAGTCCTCCGCGTGGGCGTGCGGGTCGACGTGATCGACGGGCGGCACGACGCGGCAGAGCGGGTCGGCGTTGACCATGCGGGCGTTGGGCAACACGGCGCGGATGGCGTCGATGCCGGCGATGGCCGCGCGGATGAGGGCGATTTTCAGTTCGGTCCCTTGGTCGCGGAGATGCGGCGCGAAGCGTCCGACGGTGCCGCCGGCCCAGGAGAGAAATGAAGGCTCGTTGACGGGCGTGAAATAGCAGACCCGGCCCTCGCTGTGGGAACCGATGAGCCGTGCCGCCGCATGGCAGTAGTCGGCGAACCGCTTCACGAATTCGTCGGAGAACGGATCGAGGTCGGCGGGGTAGCCGTAGTGGAAGAGGTCCCAGATCACCTCGATGCGATGGCGGCGGCTCGCCTCCAGGAAGGGGCGCACCGAACTGAAATCGAGTTTTCCGCATCGGTCCACGAGCGGCCAGCGAACGCCCTCGCGGGCGGCGAGGAGGCCGGCTTCGCGAAGCCGCTGGTAATCGCCGTCCGCCTGGCGGTCGTGCTCGGTGGCGCAGATCTGATCGATCCAGCGGCGGTGCTGGTTGGTGGTGGCCGTGCATTCGAAGCCGGCGAAGAAGAAGCTGTCGAAAAGCGGGTGACGGCTTGACGGAGGTCGGTGGCGTTTTCCCGGGGGACGGAAATCGGCGTCGCGGGCGAGCCAGGTGGGAAAGCGCAGGGTGTTGTCCGGTTGCTCAGGTATTCGCGTATTCATGGGAAGGCACGGCGGGGTGCGCGGCCGGGGGCGACGGCGGAGCGGATGGAGGGGCGCCGCGCACCGGGGCTGCTTGCGCGGGGGCCGCAGTGGCGAGCGGGCCGACCGAGGAGGCTCCGCCGGCGACCAGTTCCTGAAATTCGGAGACGAGACGCGTCGGGACGCGCTCGAGCGCGGAGTCGAGGTCCCAGAGTCCCATCTGTTTCAGGTAGAAAGCCGGCGGGTGCGTGCCTTGCCGATAGGCCCAGGTCACGAGGGCGAAGAGCGGCCACCATGTGTAGCCGACGAGCGGGACGCCGCGGCTTCGCAGCGTGCGCACGGCCGAGACGGAATCCTTCAACCAAGCGGACCGTCGCGCGACGCTGCCGACCGAGGCGGTTTCGGAGATGAAGATCGGCGAGCCGTAGCGTAGCCAGTAGAGTTCCCCGAGCTTCTCCACGATGTCGGCGGAGGCGTAGGGCATCGTCCAACGCAGGCCGCCCGCGCGCGTGCGCCGGGCGACCTTGCCGGTGAACATCGGGTAGAGGTTGATGCCGATGAGCGGGAGATTGATCGCGTGAACCTGGAACCAGGCGAGGTCGGCCTCGGTCGCGCCTTGGCGAAGCGTCCACGCCCAAAGCGGGTGACCGGGGCGCACGCGGCCGCTGATGAGGTCGAGCGCGAGAAACACGATCTCCTGGCGATGCCGCGTTTCCGCCTCGAATTCGGCGAAATCGGTGAGATGGAGATCGGTGGCGTCGACGTGGGCGATCAGAACGTCCGAGTCGACGGAGCGCAGCGCGTGGACAGTTTTCACGATGCCCCGGCAGGCGCCGAGCATTACGGCCACGAACCCGCGCCAGCCGCGCCGATGGGGAGGCCACCAACCGAGCCGGCCGCAATACCAGGCGGTGATGCGCGGTTCGTTGAGCGGGGTGTAGGCGTGGACCCGGCCGCGCAGGCGTTCGGCGACGCGGGCGGCGTAATCGGCCATGTAGTCGCTAAAATTCGGGTGCAGGTAGGCGTTCTCGATCCAGGGCGGCAGGCCGTAGTGGACCAAGTCGATGATCGGTTCGACGCCGAGCTCGAGGAGCCGGTCGACGGTGCGGTCGACGAAGTCCCAGTTCCAAACGTCCCGCGCGGGCTGGACGCGGTGCCACGGGATGCCGTAGCGGGCGGCCCGCACGCCGAGTTCGTGCATCAGGCCGAGGTCGGCGTGCCAGCGGTCGTAGTGGCCCGTGAGCTCGTATTCGTCGAGCGTGCGGCCGGTCTTCGGCCACGGGGCGGTGATGAAGGTGTCCTCGATGCCCGTCGCCCAGAGAAAGGCGTCGGGGGCCGAGAGCCGGGGCAGCTGCGACTGGCGAAGCAGGGTCATGGCGTGTCGAGGTTAGCGCGGCCCGCGAGTCGCCGCCATGGGGCGGACGGACGGACCCGCCGGGGGAGTCCGGACCTATGCGGCTGGGGAGATGCCGGAGGCGTGAGAGATAACGGCCGGATGGCTGCTGGCGGCGAGCCGAGGCTCGCCGTCGGAAGCGGCGTCGCGCCGCCGCACTCCAAAGCGGTCACACCAAGGTCAGGAAACGTTCGCGAAGTTCGGCGACGGGTTGCTTGACCAAATCCTTGGCGAGCGAGGTGCGCAGGCGGGAGCGGACCGAGGACGGAAGCCGCTCCAGGATGGCGTTGTGCATCGACGGGCCGGCGGCGAAGTCCCACGACGAGTCCGGACGCATGTCGAGAAACGAGTCGATCGCGCGGGAGATCTCCGCGACCGCGCGGCGGTGGGCTTCGCGTTGCATGGGGAGACGCTCGTCGATGGACATGCCGGCGCGGGCCGTCGGACTTCCGGGAGCGGCACCCTGTTGCCTAGAGCCTTGGAAACGGCCCGCCATGTCGGTGTCGTTGTCCGTGTAGCTCGAACGGCCTTGGGCGAAATCCATGGCGAAGACCTCCTCGAGGCCGGGCGTGGTCTGCCCCGGCAGGGAATGTTCGGCGAAGATGCGGACGCGGGAGTGATCGGCGATGACGATGTAGTGGGAATTCATGACACGGCGTGGGATGGATGTTGGGAAACGCGCCGTCTCGCCGTTGAGCGGGCGGGGCCGGACGTTGAGCGTTGCGCGGCCCAACCTACGCCGGCACGCGGCCTTCGTCATTCCGCCGACGCCCCCAGAT
>CBINJQ010000083.1:0-12890 GCA_966251015.1 uncultured Akkermansia sp.
CGCTAAATTTCGCTAAGCCTCGCTAAATCAACGCTTCGCTCCGTTACCTGAAACTTCATGGCCTCTTCACCCGCCGGGTGAAAAACGAAATTCGCAATCCAAACGCCCTAGTCTTTCATTTAGCGATCCTTAGCGTATCTTAGCGGTTTATCCATCTGCGGGACCTAAGTTCAAAACTCTCCGGCGTCGCCTCCGCCCACGAAAAACCCGCCGGCTCCGAAGAGCCCGGCGGGTTTTTAAGCGATGCGGGAATCCGCGACGCGAAAGGCTTACTTCTTGGCGCCGGTGCCGCGCTTGAACTTGGTGGTGAACTTCTCCACGCGACCGGCGGTGTCGACGATGCGCTTCTCGCCGGTGTAGGCGGGATGCGAGTCCATCGTCACGTCGCGCACGACGACGAAATACTCGACGCCCTCGATGGTCTCCTTGCGGGCGGACTTCATCGTGGACTTGGTGAGGAACTTCTTGCCCGAAGCGACGTCGAGGAAGCAGACGTTGTTGAGGACGGGATGGCCTTCGGCTTTCATGATAATTAAGGAGTTGGGTGGCTTTTAGCCGCTTGGATTAGCTTAGCCTTGGCGCGCCTTGTAGCGCGGGTCGGTCTTGTTGATCACGTAGATGCGGCCTTTGCGGCGGACGACTTGGCAGTCGGGGTGACGCTTCTTCGCGGATTTGATGGAGGAGACAACTTTCATAAAAAGGAAGAAAACACCGGTTCGCCATCGGTGCTGTCAAACGGAAACTCGCCGCGCTTCCGACTTTCGCGATCAACGAACACGACCGGCTTCGTCAATTCAGCCCCGGATCGTCCGGTTCGCTCGCAAGCAAGCGCCAACGCGGGTCCAGACCGCCCAGCACGCTGCGCCATAAGCTCTCGTCCGGCCGGTGCCTGACTATCTCGGGCTCCAGATCGGCGACAACCCAGGTGTCTCGTTCCAGCTCGCCTTCGAGCTGGCCGCCGCTCCAACCGGCGTAGCCGAGAAACGCCCGCAGTTGCACCCCTTCCTGTCCCGCCAGTTCCGCGGCGCGGTCGGGATCGAGACCGAAGAGGAGCTGCAACGTCTCTCCGTCATCGTCGCCATCCGCCCCGGGCTGCGGCCGCCATGCGCAGATGATGAGCTGCCGTTTTTCAACCGGACCGCCGTCGAACACCGGCACGTCGGCCAGCGGTCCCAACGCGAAATCCCCGCCCAGCTCCCCCAGTCGTTTGTTGAGCGGCCGGTTCAGCACCACGCCCATGGCCCCCTGCTCGTCGTGAGACGACATCAGGATCGCCGTGCGTCGAAACGTGGCGTCGCGCAGAATCGGATGCGCCAGCAGCAAGGTGCCCGCCAGCGATTCGTCGTCTTTCTTTGGCCGCGTGCGCATGGAACAAAATAAAACCCGAGCGGACGCTCGCAACTACAGTTGCACGATCCGCACCCCGGCGTCGGCCAGAAGCGGCATGACCAGCGGATCGTTGTGGTAATCCTGGCGATAGCGGACCTCCGCGATGCCCGCCGCCGCGAGGATCTTCGCGCAGTTGATGCACGGAAAATGCGTCACATAGGCCACGCACCCCTCGACGGAACTGCCCCGGCGGGCCGCGTCGGCGACGGCGTTTTGCTCCGCATGCACCGTCGCCTGCTCATGCCCGTCGCGCACCCGCGAGGTATGCGGGGTGCCCGGCAAAAAGCCGTTGTAGCCGGCGGCGACCAGGCGGTTCTTGCGGTCGCCCGCGCTCACGATCACGCAACCCACATGAAGGCGCTCGCAGGGACTGCGCGTCGAGAGGAGCACCGCCGTGGCCATGAAGTAGTCGTCCCAGGAGGGACGGCCGCCAAACTGGGCGGCGGCGTTCGCGATAAGATCGACGGGGGACGGCTCGCTCGACATCGCGCCGACGCAAAAGCGCGCTTTGGAAAATGCCACCCGAAAATCCCTCGATACGGACACGGCGCCGACGGCGCGGCGACCCCAAGATTGAAACCGTTGGCGGGCGGCGCGCCGCCGCCGCCGCGTTTTGCAACGCACGGCGCTCAGCCGCCCAGCAGCCTCACGCGCCTTTGCTTCAGCGGGAATTGCAAGGTCACCGTCGTCCCCCGCCCCGGGTCGCTCTCGACCGCGATCTGGCCGCCGTGGGCGCGCATGATCCGCTGCACCACCATCATTCCCAGGCCGTGCCCGGCGGGTTTGGTCGTGTGGTAGGGCTCGAAAAGGCGCGCGAGATCCTCGGGCTTGATGCCGCTGCCGTTGTCCGCGAAGGCCAGCGACACATGCTCCTCGTCCGCGCGCGCCTCGATGCGCAAACGCCCGCCGGGCTGCATCGCCTCGGAGGCGTTCTTCACCAGGTTGAAAAACACCTGCTTCACCTGGTCCTTGTCCGCCAGCACCACGGGAAGGTCCGCCGGGCTCTCGACCTCCACGCTTACCCCGCGATCCGCCAGCTCACGCTCCTGGAAGGCGAGCACCTCGGCCAAAACGTCGCCCAGCCGCGTGTCGGCAAGATCGGGCGGACGGGGACGGATCGCCTGCAAGAAATTGGAGATGATCCCGTCGAGCCTCGCCACCTCCTCCTGGCATACGCGCAGCGAGTCGCCGAGAGCCTTGGCGTCCTTCGCGTCCACGCCGCGCAACTTCCGTAGTTTCCTTTCCACCACCTGCAAATGGATGGTCAGCGAGTTGAGCGGGTTCCCGAGCTCGTGCGCCACGCCGGCCGCGAGCAGGACGATCGACGCCACGCGTTCGCTCTCGATGCGCTGGTCGGTGTCGAGCTTGTCCCGCGTGATGTCGGTCAACACCACCGCGAAGCGCCGAGCCGCGCCGTCCACCAGCACGCTCTCCTCGTCCGCGGGCGCCGCTCCCTCGGCGTCGATCTTCGCCGCGAAGGGAACGAGGTAGAGCCGCACCGCGCGCGGCTCGGGATAACTCAGCTCGATCTCGCGCGTCAGGCTAGTGGCGGTGTCGAGCGCGGGCGCGAGGAGCGAACGCAAGCCCGGGGCGAGCCGCCACAGGGTGACGCCGCCCCCGTCGGCGGACCTGAAGCCGAGCAGGCGTCGCGCCGCCGAGTTGGCGAACGCGATCCCGCCGTCCGCGTCGACCACCAGCACGCCCTCCTGAAGCACGTTGAACACGCGCTCGAAAAGCCCGCGCTCGCGTCCGAGCCGCTGGGCGAGCGCGGAGAGCGTGGATTTGTCGAGCGTGTCGAGACGCCCAAGCATGCGCGCGAGGGAACTGGGTTTCTTGGCGGCCACGGTTTTTCCGTCAGGGCGCGAGCGCCCGGCTCAGGAGTTTCGAAACCTGGGCGGTGCCGACCTGCTTCAAGGTGCCATCAAAAACAAGGGGCTCGCTCATCGTGGCGTAGGCGCCGGCCGACTGCGCGTCGGCGGCGGCGTCGAGCAGCTTCAGCGAAACAAGATTCCGGGCGAGTTCGCCCTTCGCCCCGAGATCCAGCTTGAGGTTGAGCGGCATCTCCAGCCAGGAGCGCCCCGCCACCGGACGAAGGCCGCCCGAGCCCGCGAGCTTGAGCGACGGGGAAAGGAGGCTGACCCGCGAGATCTCGACGCCGCCGTCCGCCGCGCGCTTCGCCTCGATCGCGATCTCGTCGTAGGCGAGATTGGCCAGCGAACGGGCGACCGCGTTGAACGCCGTGATCCGATTGGCATGCTTCGCGACCTCCTCGTTGCCGGAGAGCGCTCCGGCAAGACCCGCCAGACCGGACACGACGTTGCCCGCCTTGGCATACTTGTTTGTATCCAAATTTATGGCACGCACGACGCCTTGGTTGCCGGTCAGCTTGAAGTCCGCCGCCGCGCCGGAGGCCGCCGTCGCGGGGTCGCTCCCCTGCCCGCTTATCGAGGCGGTGAGATCGTAGGTGCCCTCGAGCTTCGACGCCTCGGCCGGAGCCAGCGCCTTCAGCAGCGGGCCGACTTTCACGCCCGCTCCCTTCACGTCGGCGCCAAGCGCGTAGCTCTTCGTCGCGGGCAACCACTTCAACGCGCCGGTGACGTCGAGCGAGCCGCCGGTGCCGAGGAGCAGCTTCAACTTCTCCAAGGTCGCGGAATCAGCACCAAGCGCAAAACGTCCGTGCGCATCCACCTCGACGCCGGGCGCGTAAACGATCCGGGCGAGCGCCAGCTCGACGTCGCCGGTCGTGCCCGCCCAGAGCGGCGCGTCCGGCGCGGGCTTGGCCTGCGGATCGGCCGGCTTGGATTCCGGCGTGGTGGGCTTGGGCGCGGAAGCGGGCTTGGACTCGATCGCGAGCGCGGCGAACAACTGCAGGTCCTCGACGAACAGCACCTGGCTGACGAGCTTGGCGGAAAGATCGGTCGTCGCTCCGGAAGGTTTGACGGTCGCGGTCAGCAACAGGTCCGAGGCGCGGTTCGCCTTCGTGTTGCGCACGGCGAGCGGAACTTTCGCGACCAACACGCCGGCGGCGTCGCGCGCCACGTCGGCGTCGATCACGACCTCCGGCAAATCGCCCGCGCCCGCGGCGCGAAGCCCCGCCAGCCTGATTTGCGCCACGGCCTTGAGCGCCTCCGCGACCGACGCGTCGAACGTGATGGTCGCCTCGCCCGCGCTGAGCCGGGTTTGACCGCGCAGCACGGGCTGGTCCGCGAGCTTGGACAATTGCGCCTTGATCTCGCCCTTCGCGACCAACGGCGCGCCCGTCTTCTGGGCGGCGTCGACTTTCAGCGTCACCAGATCCGTCCCGGCGGCGATCACGCGCACCGCGCCGATCGCGGCTTCGAGGCCCGCCGAGGTTTGCTTCGCGCTCAGTCCTTCGACGCGCACCGCGTCGAACTGCACGAGCGGCTGCCCGGCCGAGGCGTAGCCGACCTGGTTCGCGACCAGCGGCTGGCTCGTGGCGAGGACGAAGCCGTCGCCTTCCGCGCGCACCGTCCAGGCGCCGGTCACGGAGCCGCCGATGGTCAGGTCGGGCACGAAGGTCTTCACCCACTCGGCCGGAACGCCGAGCAAGGTGATCTCGGCAAGATCGGCGCCGGCGCGGCTCGGAACGATCTTCGCCGTCTCGATCACGAAGCCGAAGGGCTGCGCGGTGCGGACGGAGAGGACCGGGGCGGAACCCCTGACGTCGGCTTGGAGGGACTCGATCCGCACCTCGGTCGCGCCCGCCTCCACCGCGAACTTCGACTCCAAGGCCACCGGCCCGAGCTTGGGCAAACCGAGCGTCTCGAGTCCGTCGGCGGAGAAATTCAAGCCGCCGCCAAGACGTAGCTTTTCCGTGCCCACGACAGCCAGATCACCGCCGCCGGACAGCGTGAACTCCGGCAACGCCAGCCCCATCGCGAAGGGCGCGAGGTCGGCGTCGCGAATGGCGATCTTCCAGCGGCCGGGCAGCTCTTTCGCACCCGGCGCCCATTGGGTGTCGAGCTCGACCAAGGGCGTTTCTCCCGCGAGAAGCCGCAATCCGTAGGCCTCGCCCGAGGCCTGGCGGGCGATGTCGACCTTGGCGCGCAACTTGGCGGGTTGCGCGAGCAACTTGCTCGTCGCGAGCGCCTCGGCCACGGCGCCGAGCGCGTCGATGCGTCCATCCGCGCCGAGCGTCGGGACGAGGGTGAAGGTGGTGACGACGGAGCCCACGCCCGCCTTGGCCTCGACCTTGAGTTCAATCTTGCCCGCCTGACCGGCGCGGATGCCGCCGCCGGTCAGCGCGAACGTGGCGTCGAGCGCCTGCGCGCCCGCGACACGGAGGCGACCGGAAACATCGATGCCGTCGACACGCAGTTCGGGCAGCTCGACCGCGTTGAGCACGCCATCGAAAGGTTTGGCCGGCTCGGCGGGTTTCGAGTCGTCCGACGGCTTTTGCGCGGCCGCCATTTTCTCCGGATCGACCTCGATCACGATGTCGCGAGCCACGAGGGAGCGGACTTCGACCTTTCCGCCGGCGAAGCCCGTGAGCGGCGCGTCGACCTGGAAATCGGGGACCGACAACTTAAGCCCGGGCTGCTCGATCCGCAGGCCACGCAACGAGGCCCCGCCGAAACCGGCCGAGACCTTTTCGACGTCGCCGCCCTGGCCCGCGAGGACCTTGCGCGCGGCGTAGGTCTGCACCGGCGACGTAAGGGCCAACGCGATCACCACCGCCACGAGGACGATGGGAGCGACGACCAGGAACAGGATGATCTTGCTGCGACGGGACAGGGCCATGGCGTAAAAGGATATGGACGCCCATCACGTGCGGAAGTTGCCCCGGCGTCAAACGGCGCCGGGGCGAAAACGTGGCCCGTATTTTCCCGGGGGCTTGCTATTTCGCGGCTTGCGCGAACGCGGCGATGATCCCGTCGAAGCTTCCGTTGGAGAAAAACACGACCACCCGCGGCTTCCCCGCGCCGACGGCGGCGCCCGCCCCGGAGGTCGCGGCGGGCAGCGTCGCCGTCTTAAGTTTAGCCAGCACCTCGGCGTTCGTGGCGCCGGTCGCGGCATGCACGCCTTGGGTTTCGAGATGCTCCACCACGGCCTCGGCGTCGAAGCGATCCGCCTCCTTGAGTTTGTCGGCGCGGTTCACGGCGCCGATAAAGACCTCGTCGGCCAAGGCCAGGGCCCGCATGAAGCCCGCCTGGAGCGTCTTGGTCCGCGCCGTGTTGCTGCGCGGCTCGAAAACCGCCGTGAGCAGCGCGCCCGGGTGACGGTTGCGAAGGCTGGTCAAGGTCTCGACGAGCGCGGTCGGATGATGGCCAAAGTCCTCGATCACCGCGAGCCCCGCGCGATTCACCAGCGTTTCCTGCCGGCGCTTCACGCCGCGGAAACGCGCGAGCGGAGCGAGCGAGATGGTTTCGCGTCCGCCGAGGGCTAGCGCCGAGGCGGTCGCGGCCATGGCCGCGTTTCGGGCGTTGAAGACTCCGGGCAAGGACCACGACACGTCCGCCCAAGGCCGGCCGCCCCAGACGAGGGAGAACTTCACGCCGCCGGGGCCCTCGGCAAAGTTCGTGATGCGAACATCGTTGCCCTCGCCGAGGCCGACGCGCGTGACACGCGTCCATGGCAGCGGGCCGAGGGCGCGGAGGTTGTCGTCGTCGCCGTTCAACACGACATGGCCGTTTCGCGGCACGATCCGCGTCAGATGCGAGAACGTGCGCTGGACGTCGGCGAGATCGCGGAAGATGTCGGCGTGGTCGAACTCGAGGTTGTTCAACACCGCGACGTGCGGCGCGTAGTGGATGAACTTGGAACGCTTGTCGAAGAAGGCGCTGTCGTATTCGTCGCCCTCGATCACGAAAGGATCGGCCGCCGCGCCGAGATGGTTGCCCGTCGGGGGATCGAGCGGCACGCCGCCGATGAGGAAGCCCGGATCGCGACCGTTTTCGCGCAGCAGAAAAGCCGCGAGCGCGGTCGTGGTCGTCTTCCCGTGCGTGCCGCAGACGACGATGTTTTTGCGCGTCGAGAGAATCGTCTCGTTGAGCAAGGCCGGCAGCGAGGTGAAGCGCAGGGCGCGGGTGTCGAGGAGCCACTCGACCTCCGGATTGCCGCGCGACATCGCGTTGCCGATCACGACGAGGTCGGGCGCGAGTTTTTCGAGGCGCGCCGCGTCGTAGCCCTCGTGGAGGGCGATGCCGGACTCGGCCAGCACCGTGCTCATCGGGGGATACACGCCGGTGTCGGCGCCGAGCACCTCGTGCCCCGCCGCGCGCGCCAGAAGCGCCGCGTTGCCCATCGCCGTTCCGCAAACGCCCATGAAGTAGATCTTCATTTTAGTCTCGATTGTCCTGGTGTTGCCTCGCCCGTGAAAACGCTGCCGGTGAATTCATGGACGAATAGTCGCCGGCCGTTTGAGCGCATGGCAATCACCAGGTGATGATCGCCGTTTGCACGAGGCGCATGTCGAGCGCGGGGGCGCGAGCGTCGGCGCCCAGATCGGATTGGAGCGGGGCCTCGTCGTGATCGGTCCCGACCACGCGGCAGGCGCAGCCGGGCGCCTCGATGGTTCGCGGACCGCCGCGGGGCGGTCTTCGCGCACGCGCTCGCGGCCGCTACTTGCGTCGTTTGGCCGGGATCGCGGCGCTTTCGCCGTCGGCGCGCGTGGCTGGCGGCGGGCCGTAGTGGTAGGTGAAGGAATCGCAGTCCACGTAACCCGCTTCGCCCTTGTTGTTGTAGGTGAAGATGCCGAGGCGGTCGCCGCGATAGTCGCCCCAGGCGAGTTGATAGGGCTCGCCGAAAGGCGTGAAGGTTTTCCCGTCCGTGCTGTAGGCGTAGCGGCTGAGTCCGTCCAGGCCCCAGGTGGAGCGAAGCCAAAGGCGCGTGGAGGCGATGCGCGGACCGGAGGTGAATTTGTCGTTGTGGGAGAACTCGAGCGTGACGACATCGCCTTCGCGGCGAACGCCGATCATGGAGCTGGGTCCCGAGTAATGGGCGAGGCCCGCGACCTGCCCGTCGGCCATGCCGGAGATGTCGAGCGCGAGGGTGGCGACGTTTTCGGGGGTGCGCATCGAGCGCTGCGTGAGGGTGTTTCCGGCTTTCTTCAGCGTGTCGGCCCGCAGCGGCTTGAAGGCGTGCAGGCGCAGGTGGCCGGGACGCTCGGCGAGCGACCATTTTTCCATCCGCGGCTGGTAGTTCCACGACCACTGGAGGCCGAGCTTGGGACCGTTGAAATCATCGCTGGATTGGGGGCGGACCACGGGCTTGCCTTGGACGGGCTTCTCGCCGCCCCACACCATCCGGCCGATGCCGTCCTCGCCGACCCGCCCGAGGATCGGCCAGCCGTCCACCCACGTCACGGGGAGGAGGCTGGCCAGGCGGCCGGCCCACATTCCGCTGCCGTGGTGGGTGAGGAAATACCAGTCGCCCTTCTCGGTCTGCACGATGCCGCCTTGGTTGGGCTCGTTGAACTCGCGCTGCGTATGGCTGAGCCGACGTTTTTCGGTGTAGGGGCCGGTGATGCTTTTGGCCCGCTGCATCATCACGTAGCGGCCGCCGCCGTCGACCTCGCTGAAGAAGTGGTAGTAGGTGTCGCCGACCTTGAGGAGCTTGCTGGCCTCACGGCCGGCGCCCTCGTTGATGAGCACGCGGGATTCGGGGACGAGATCGCGGCCGTCGGGCGTGAGCTTGTAGAGCCAGGTTTTGTAGCCGCCCTTGAAATGGGTGCCGACGAAGTAGCCCTGGCCGTCGTCGTCCCAGAAGGGGCAGCAATCGTCCCAGCCGCCTTCTCTGGTCATGCGATGCAGGGGCGCCCAAGGACCGGCCGGGTTGGTGGCCGTGGTCATGAAATAGCCTTCGTCGGGCGTGCCGAAATAGACCCAGAATTTCCCGTCGTGATGACGGATGGCGCCCGCCCAGACGCCGCGCGCGTAGCGGTTCATCCGGTTCCAGTTCAGCTCGGGGCCGATCTCGGTGACGTCGTTGACCGCGTGGCCGACGATGGACCAGTTGACCAGGTCCTTCGAGCGAAGGATCACCATGCCGGGCGAATACTGGAAGGTGGACGAAATGGCGTAGTAGTCGGAGCCGACGCGGATGCAATCGATGTCGCTGTAGTCCCCGGGCAATACAGGATTGCGGTAGCTGCCGTCGCCGTGGTCGCCCCAGAGGGGCGAGTCGTTCCATCGAAGGGGGGCTTGATCGACGGCGCGGAGGGGCGACGCGCACACGAGCAGCGCGAGGGGAATCGAGAAGGACGAGAGTTTCATGAGGAGGGGGCGGCGTTGGTCCGGACGCGATCAGCCGCGGGCGTCGCTTGGCCGGCGGTGTTGGGATAGGCGGCTTGCAGGCGCCGATACTCGGCGCCGGTCACGGGAAGGACGGAGCCGTGGCGGAACTGGAAGGGAAAGCTGAAGCCTTCGCCGGGCGTGAACTGGCCCTTGGCGAGGTCCTGGGTCACGAAGGGCTGATAGCCGCGTCCCTTGGCGTAGTGGTCGAGGATGAGGCACCAGGTGGCGGGTTTTCCGTCTGAGGCGGGTTCGACGATGTAGCACTCGGGGCCCTCGTGACCGCGAAGCGTGTTGAGGGAGAACTCGGGCACGTCCGTCCAGGGTCCCGTCAACTTCGGGCTGGTTTCGAGGGTGACCGCCTTGAACTGCTCGTCCTTGGTGAAGCGGTAATAATCGCGGCCGTCGTGGATGATGGTCGTGTCGATGATGGTGACGGGCTTCTCGATGTAGATGAAAGGCTCGCCGAAGGTGACGAAGTCTTTGGTGCGAGCGGCCCAGATGCGGTGCTTGGCGAAGTTGTCGCGCCTGGTCGTGGAGGCCCAAAACACGAGGTAGTCGCCGCTCTCCTCGTCGTAAACGGCTTCGGGCGCCCACGCGCAACCGGCGTCGTCGGGAGCGACTTTGACGAGACGCGGCTCGGACCAGTTGGCCAGGTCGGTCGATTCCCAGATCATGATGGAACGGCTGCCGGCGCGGATTGAACGGCCGACGTTGCGGTCGCGGGCCCAGGACAGATCCGTCGCGATGAGGTAGAACTTTTTATTGTCGTGCGAACGCACGAGGTAGGGATCGCGCACGCCCTTTTCCCCGAGTTCGCTCACGAGGACGGGCTTGCCGTCGTTGAGAGCGGCCCAGTTGCGGCCGTCTTTGCTGAGCGCGAAGTAGATTTGTTCGTCCAAGGGGCCGTGCTGCCCGCGGAAGGTGACGAACAGGTAGCCCTCCGACCCGGCCGCCTTTGCCGACGCGGGAGCGCCGGCGAGAACCGCGACAAGGCCGGCGACGACGGGGAGGAAAAGATGGCGAAGGGACGACTTCATTCTGGGAGAGGGAAAAGGGAGCGGGTGGCGAAAAGTCAGCGTTTCGGGCTGATCAGCACGCAGGCGCCACCGCCCGGGGCCAGCTTGAGGCGCAGGGTGTCGGCCTTGGCGACCTTCCGCGTTTCCGCGCGATAATCTTCGGCGTGGGTGCGGTAGTCGGATGTCGGGCCGTCCTGGATGACGAGCGCCTCGTGCGTGCCGGCGGGCAGGAAGGACAAGGGAACTTCGAGTTCGCGGGACGACTCGTTGGTGGCGGCGCCGACCAGCCAGGCTCCGTCCGCGGCCTGGCGGGCCATGACGATATATTCGCCGATCTCGCCGGCGAGCGTCTTGCTTTCACGCCATGGCATCCGCTGGGCGGAGATGAAACGAAGCAGTTCGGGGTGCTTCCGATAATATTCGGGAATGTCGGGTATGATGGTCGCGCCGGAGAACACGATCAGCGTGCGCGCGGCCTCGGCGGTGAGCGTGGAGGGCACGGGCACGCCGTGGTCCACGCGGCCTTTTTGAACGAGGTCGGCCAGTCCGTTGTTCATGTCGAGCGGGCCGGCGAGCATGTTGACGAACACGCTCGTGACGAAGGTGCGGGGTTGGAAAACCTTGTGGCCGTCGAGCTGCGCCTGGCAGAACTCGCGCGTCACGGCGTTGGGCCAGGTGCGCATCTGGCCGTAGGGATGGACCGGGCCGTCGTGGTAGTTGCAAAGCAGTTTGTTCTTCGCGCAAAGCTCGGTGATGAGACGCGTGCGCCGGTTCTTCTCCTCCGGCGAGCCGTTCATGAACCCGTATTTCACGCCCGCCGCGCCCCACTCGCCGTATTGTTTCAGCGTCTCCTCGAGGGGAAACTTTCTTCCGCCGACGTCGTTGAGGTAGAGCCAGACGCCGACCTGCTTCGTTTTTCCGTAGGCGATGATCTCCCGCACCTGATCGACCTTGCCGCCTTTCACGGGGTCCGAGTCGTGGCCGAACTCCGGTCCATACCAATTTGCATCCAGCACGAGGTGCGGGATACGGTTTTCCGCGGCGAAATCGACCATGCGCTTCCACGACGGCAGCGACATCTCGTATTTGAAGCCGTCCACCTTCGCGCCATCGATGCGCCAGTCCCATACGGTGACGCCGGGTTTGACCCAGGAGAAATCCATGCCGGCGGGCGGCGGCGGATTGAGCAGCTCGATCAGGTGCGAATCCACCAGAGCGCCGGGCGTGCGGCCGATCATGACCACGCGCCACGCCGCGCTCGGCTTGGACGCGACGCGGAGCGAGGGCTCGCCGCCCGCGGCGTCGAGGACCAGCGGCTCGCCCTCGGGGAGGTCGGCCTCGTGCAAGGCGAGGTAGGCGCCGACGTCGGTTTGGATGGTCGCGACCGGCAGGCGCCGCCCTTTGGCGGCGCTGAGTTTTTCGGGACCGATGTTGTGATTCTCGCCGTTGTAATACCAGGCGGTGTAGTCGCCCGCGAAACGGAAGACGGTGGATTCGGCGCCGGCGGGCTTGGCGCCGGAAAACACATAACGGAAAGCGACGCCGTCGTCGTAGGCGCGGGCCTGGAGCCGATAGGCGCCGAGGTCGATGGTGGCCTCGCGGTAGCGGTCGGGCACGACCGAGCGTTTGCCCCAGACGGGCTTCCAGACGGATTTTTCCACGCGGCGCTTCACGCCCGCGAAACGCCCGCCGGCGAAACCGACCGGCGAGGGCGAGATCACGGGTTTCCCGTCGACCGACAGCGCATGCGTCACCGCGCCATCGTCGGCCACCTCAAAACTCAGCTTGAGATGGCCGTCGGGGGACTCGAGCCGGACGGTTTCGGCGAAAGCGGCCGAAACGCCCAGCAGGGCGGCGATCAGGATGCGGGGCAGATATATGAGCTTCATGTGTCTGGGGGAGGATAAAGCCGGCCGAAGTAACGACCGTCGTCTGATTACTTGAACGTGACTTTGAAGACGATGGCGACGTCGGACGCGGGCTTGGCGGAGGCGGGCGTTACGTTGAGCGCGTCGGCGTCGACGGACCAGACGACGGTTTCGGCGGCGCCGAGTTGTTCGACTTTGGCGACGGGGCGATCCAGCAAGGCCGCGGTTTTGCCAAGGGACTTCAGGGCGACGGGGCCGGAGGGCAGGCCGCAAACGATGGCGTAGAGGGTCTTGCCGCTCTTGGAAACGGTGTAGCGGACGTCCTCGGCGGTGAAGGGCTTGCCCTTGCCTTCGTTGAAGCC
>CBINJQ010000084.1:0-12862 GCA_966251015.1 uncultured Akkermansia sp.
AGGAACCCGTCGCGGAGACGACGTAGTGGTAGGGCACGCCGGGTTGCACGGTCGCGTCCGTGAACGAGGCGGCGGAGGGCGTGGCGATGGTCGCGTAAGGGCCGGCGGCGGCGAGGCCGCGCTTCACCGTGTAGCCGGTCGCGCCGGGCACGGCGAGCCAGGAGAGCTGGATCTGCGAGGAGGTCGTGGCGGCGGAGAGGCCGGACGGCGGGGAGGAGGGCTGGGGGCCGACGGCGCCGTAGATCTGGGCGTCGTAGAAACTTGGATACGTGGAGGAGCCGCCCGTGACAAAGACGCGCACATAGCGGGCGACGCCGGAGAAGGTGTCGCTGGTGACGGAAGGCGTCGTGTTGCCCGTGCGGTCGATCAGGGTGGTGTAGTTGACGCCGTCGGTGCTGCCTTCGATGCGGTATTTGTAGGAGCGGCCCTCGTCGTCGAACCACTGGATGACGGCCTTGTCGACCTGTTGCGCGGAGCCGAGGTCGACCTGCCACCAGGCGGGGTAGCCCGACGTGTTGGAGCACCAGCGGGTGAGGATGGGGTCCACGTCGTTGGCGTTCACGGCGAGGTTGCCCGCCTGCTCGCTGCTGGCGGAGGTGGGACGGAAGAGGGAGAGGAGGCGCATGGGCTGCACCTCGTTGTAAACGCGGCACTCGTAAAACGCGGCCCAGTAGCCGCCGCCGGCGACGCCGGTGACGACCACGCGGACGTAGCGGCCGGAGGCGAGGAGACGGTCCACGGTGGTGCCGGTGACGGTGTTGCCGGTGCGGTCGGCGGCGACGGTGAAATTGGCGCCGTCGTCGCTGACCTCGATGCGATAGCGAAAGACGGGCGCGCCGTCGCGGAACCAGTCCACCTCGACCTTGGTGATGGGTTGCACGGAGCCGAGGTCCACCTGCCACCACTGCGGGTAGCTGCCGCTCGAGGCGGTCCAGCGGTCGCCGGCGACGCCGTTGTTGCCCTTGGTGTCGTAGTGGGCGCCGTCGACCGAGCTGGAGGAGACCGGGCGGCCTTGGGAAACGACGCCGGCGGGCGGGGCGAGTTGCACGAGCGGATGCAGGAAGGTCCAGTGCTGGTTCCAGCTGTTGTTGCCGGCGGCGGTCCACTGCTTGATGACGCCGCCGTCCGCGGTCTGGCCCTCGTTGTCGAGGGCGCGGCCGTTGGCCTTGTTGATGATCTTGAAAAAGAACGAATCGGTCGGGACGATTTCCCAGAGCTGGTTGTCGGTGGGTGTGCCGCCGACGAGCGAGGTGAGGGCGACGGGCGAGCCGTCGGAGGCAGCGCCGAGCGAGTCGAGATACTTGCCGGTGGCGACGTTCTGGAGCGTGAAATGCCGCGTGCCGAGAACGAGGTTTACCTGCCACTCCTGGGTCGTGGACGGGGTGTTCTCGCCCTGTTTCAACGAGACGCCCTCGGCGGCGGCCCCGAGGCTGTCGAGGACCTTGACGGCGGCGCGGTTGCGCAGCCGGTAGGTGTCGGGCGCGATGCCGATGGTCTGGTCTCCGACGTCCAGCTCCATGTCGCGGCGGAAGGCGCCGATGATGCCGACCATCTGCGGCGCCTGCACGCCCTCGGAGTCGTAGTTCGCGCCCTGCGGGCCGTAGTGGGCGCCGTAGATGAACTGGCGTTCGCCGGGGCCGTCGTAGGCGCGGCGGAGATTGACGGTGTAGGTGCCGTTCCAGATCGACCAGCGCTGATGCTGGTCCCACTGCCAGACGGTGCCGGTGCCGAACCAATGGCTGGCTTCGTGCATGGCGGTCCGGTAGTTGCCCGAGCCTCCGAAGCGGATCTGGCCGAAGTAGCCGGCGTCGGCGGTGGGCGTGCCCGAGCTGTAGACGACGGGAATGTTGTAATTATAGGTCGAATACGTGTTGAAGGTCGCCACGCAGTCGTTCATCGGCCCGGGCCCCCAGGGGCCGGCGTCGCCGCTCCAGGTCAAGGCGCGAAGGGATGGGATGGCGGCGACGGTCAGGGCGAGGCAGGCGCGGAGGAACCGGCAGGCGGCGAGGACAGGGGCGAACGCGGCGGGCGGTGTCGAACGGGGGGACGGGCTTCGGGGGATCATGTAAGCGGGGCGGAGATTATGAGGAGTAGCGCGGATTCGCGGCCTTTGGCGCCTCCCGTCGACGAAGTATTTTGTTTCGCCCTCGCGAATCGAGCATCGCGGGACGCGAACTCCACGGGGGGAGAACTACGCCGGGAGCCGTCGTGAAACGCGCAAGCGTTCGGGCGGGAGCAGGTTGGCCCGCGCGACGACCCGGTCGCCGGCGGGGCCGTGGCGCGGCGGCGGAGGCCGCCGTCGTCGAGATGTCTGTTTGCCGGACAACTCGAAGCGGATTCTTCGATCAACGGGTCTTGCCGGGCGCCGCCCTCAGCGCGGCGAGCGCGAGGAGCTCGTCGCGCATCCGGGGGTCGGGGAAGGTCTCGATCCAGCCGCGGGCGGCTTCCGGGTCGAGAAATGCCCAACGAAGCGCCACGGTGCGGGCGGCGTCGGATCGCGCCCGACCCTCGGCCATGCGGGTGGCGACGTAGGCCGCCGCGGCCCGGGGATCGGTCTGGGCCCACTCCATGGCGATCGCGGACTCAAGTTCGGCGTGGGTTTCGGAGGGGGAGGTATGGGCGAGCCTTGGCAAACCCTCGGCGGCGGCGGCCGGGTTCTCCGAGGCCCAATGGTGGACAAGCTCGCGGAGAAAACGCGTGCGCGGCGGCCCCTCCGGAAGCTGGTCCGCGAGGTCGAAGGCGAGCTCGGGCGAAACGGGGCGAATGATCTGGCCGAGGCGGGCGAAGACGTCGGAGCGTTCGGAGGCGTCGGGCAGGGACCGGGCCCAGGTGGTGGCGGCGACGAGGTCCTCCGGTCCCCAGAGCTCGACGATGCGGAGGTAGCGGGCAAGGCGTCGATCCTCCGGGCCGTGCTCGGCGAAACGAAGCGCGGCGCGCGGGTCGGAGAACACCTGTCCGTCGAGCGTGATCTCGAAGCCGACCGCGGGCGCGACGTGCTGCGCGGCCGGGGGGAGATTAGAGGGCGGCCGGGGGATTGCGGTCGAGACGGCGGCCGATCCGTGGGGGGACGGCGAGCGCGGCGGGTTTCTCCCCAAGGCCAACCAGGCGCCGACGACGAGGCACAGCGCGAGCGAGGATGCGAGGAGGAGCGGTCGGGCGGTCATGACAGGAAACCCAAAGCCGGGAGCCGCCCGCGCTTCGGGAGGAAGCGCGGGCGGGAGGGCACGGACGGATCGAGTTCGATTTAGCTTACGGGATCCAAGGCTCAGCGCAGGTCGAAACGCCATTTCTGGTTGTTGGCGCCGGTCCACTGCCACTGGTGGATGTTGGCGCCGTTCGCGGTGGATAGCGCGTCGACGTCGAGCACGAGGCCGCTGTTGCGGTTGACGACCTTGTAGACGCCGGAGCTGTCGGTGCCCTCGAGACGCCATTGCTGGCAGGCGTGTCCGCTCCACGGCCACTGGATCACGTTTCCGCCGTTCGCGGTGGACGCGTTGGCGACTTCCATGACCTTGCCGCTATGGACGCTGACGAAGCGGACGTAGCCGCCGCCGAGGTCGACGGCGGTGAACTTTTGCCAGTTGCCGCCGTTCCAGGTCCACTGGCCGATGTTGGCGCCGTCGGCCGTGTTGGGCCACTGGACATCGGCGGCCTTGTTGCTGTGGATCGCGGTGAGCGAGTAGACGGCGTTGTTGGCAAGCGGAAGGACCTCGGTCGGCGCCCAGCGCTGCCCGTCGCCGCGCCAGTCGGTCCACTGGACGACGTCGGCTCCGTCGGCGGTGCTGATGCCGGAGACGTCGGCGACCTTGCCGCTGTTGCGATTGTAGAGGCTGACATGGCCGGCGACGCCGCTGTCGGCAAAGCGCCAGTGCTGGCCGTAGTTGTTCAGCCACGACCACTGGACGATGTTTCCGCCGTCGCCGCCGTTCAGGCCGGCGACTTCGAGGACCTTGCCGCTGTTGACGTTGACGAGCTTGAACCAGCCGTCGCCGAGGTGGTAGGCGGTCCATTTCCCGGACAGCGCGCCGGCCCCCGCGCTCTGAACGACATCGCCGCCGTCGGTCGTGGCGGCGCCGGAGACGCCGAGAACTTTTCCGCTGTGGCGGGCGGTGAAGGCGTAGGTGCGGCCGGGTTTCACGAGGCCTTCGTTCGGGTTGGTGTCGACGCGGTATTCGTCGACGTTGGTCACGCCGTCGCCGTCGGGGTCCGCGGAAGCGGTCTGGGCGAGGCCGCCGAAGTTGAATGTCTCCCAGTCGTCGGCCATGCCGTCGTTGTCGGAGTCGCCGACGATGCCCATGTCGAACCGGAGGGCCGCGACCATGCGACAATGGCGGTGCCGGAAAACGGGACCGTCCTCGGTGTCGAAGTTCATTCCGTAGGGCCAGAAGTGGCCGCCGCCGGCGCCGACCCCGGCGCCCTGGCCGTCGTATAATTTGACGAGGGCGTTGGCGCGGGCGAAGGCGTTTCCGTTCCAGCTCCAATAGGTGCCGACGCCGAGCGCGTGGCCGATCTCGTGGAGCGCGACGCGGGTGTTGCGCGAGCCGCCGAACCGGATCCAGCCCTCGTAGTTGGCGTCGGCGGTGGGCACGCCGGGTTCGTAGGTGGCCCAGACGTGTTTGTCGAAGCGGCCGTTGGCGTTGTAGAGGGCCACGGCCTCGTTCATCGAGTTGGTTATCTGGTCGCGGATGTCGGTGGGCCAGGTGGCGGGGTCGGTGCCGTAGGACCAGGTGAGGGCGCTGGCGGGCAGCGCGGGCAGGATGGTGCCGAGAAACGCGAGGGCGCGTAGGTTTTTCATGGTTTCGGGGGTGTTGGGCCGCGGGATGGCGCGCCGGCGCCGCGGCCCGGTCCCCGCAGGGGGGCGGATCCGCGTAATGACGAGATCAATACAGATATTCGAGGGGATCGCGACGGCGGCCGCGCGGGGTGCGTCGAAGGAGCCGCCCGGGAACCGGGGAGTCAAACGCCGGACGGCTCTTCCGAAATGTCCCTTTTCCGGACAACCGCCGGGATCATCCGGCGGGAGGCGGCGACGCGACGGAGCCGCCGGCCTCGAACTCCGGGATCACCGAGATGGCCCCGTGCTCGCCGGGCCCGCGGACGATGCGTCGGAGCAAAAGGCGCGCGATCTTCCGGCCCAGGTCGGCGCTATCGACGCGATAGCTCGCCAGCGCCGGTTCGGTCCGGCGCATGAAACTTTCCGGCCAAAGGGAGACGATGGAGATGTCGCGAGGGACGCGCAGGCCGCCGTTTTGCACGTGGCAGAGGAGGTTCAGCGCCATGTAGGAGCCCGGGCAAAGGATCGCCGTGGGCCGATGGCGCATCGAGAGCAACGGATGCGGGCCCGAGCGCCACGGCTGTCCGGCGCCGTCGCAGGAAAGCGTGCATGCGGTCATTCCGAGGCGAGCGGCCTCCTCCGCGAAGGAGAGCGCCGCGCGCTTTATCCCCAGGGTCAGCTCGGATCGCGGGCCTTGGGCGTAGGCCACGCGCCGATGGCCCCGGGCGTGGAAGATACCGGCGGCGTGGCGGGCGGCGGCGACGGAATCGGGCCAGACCGCGGGGAGCCGCACGCCGTCGTAGGCGGGGCCGACCAGCACGGCCGGGATGCCTCGATCCATCAGCATGCGTTGGATCGCCTCGGTGGAGAACAAGACGACCCAGCCGGCGGTGTCGGGCAAGGCGTGCAGACGCGTGAGTTCCTCCGGAGCGCGCAGCTGGTATATCCTCGGATGGCACTCTATCTCGACGCGGTAGCCGTCCCGTCCCGCGCAGTCGCGAAGCGTTTCGCACAAGGCCAGATGCGTTTCGCCCAGTTCTCTCGCGGGCATGGGCGTGAGGACGCGGATCACCCGTCCGGGCGCGGCCGATACGGCTCGACGAGGCGTGGAAACGATGCGGTGCCGTCTGCCTCGTCCACCCATGACCAGGAGTTTTTCCGCCGCCAGCAGCGCCATGGCTCGTCGAAGCGTCTCCCTCCCGATCCGAAGCTCTCGGCACAGCTCCGCTTCGCTTGGCAGAACGCCCGTCCAACGGCCCGCCAACATCCCGTCGCGGAGGTTTTGCGCCGCCAATTCCGGGAGCGAAACACGTTGCACCATGGAGCCCGAGGAGGCGCCCAAACGGAGGGACAGGTCGGAGGAGATGGATTCCGACGGATTGCGGAATGGCGGCGCCAGGCTCGAGACGCTCGCGGCCGAAGGAGTGGCGGACATGGCGGGGTGGGATCGGCGATAAAGAACGAATTCTTGAGCCGGTTCACGCCAGCCCTCGCGAGAGGGCTTTCCGACAAAGCCACGGGCCGTTGTCGGAAGCCGCGGTTTTTTTGCGCTGGGAAAGGGATGGAGCGCCGGTCGCGTCTCCACGCCGCCGGGATCGCGTCGCGCTTTTCCTCCATCATCCATGACACCCAAGCTACTCCTCACGCCGGCCCTTGCCGCCGCCTTCTCCGCCGTCGCCGTTCACGCGGCGAACCCCATCATCACCGACGTGTTCACCGCCGATCCGGCGGCGATCGTCCATGGCGACACCGTCTACCTCTACACCGGCCACGACGAGGCGAAGCCGAACCAGCACTACACCATGCGCGACTGGCTTTGTTACTCGTCGAAGGACATGAAGACCTGGACGCCGCACGGCGCGCCGTTGTCCGTCAGGGACTTCGCGTGGGCCAAGTCCGACGCCTACGCCGCCCATGTCGTCGAGAAGGACGGCAAGTTCTACTGGTATGTCTCGATCGAACACGACGGCACCAAGCCCGGCAAGGCGCTCGGCGTCGCCGTATCCGATTCGCCCACCGGACCTTTCAAGGACGCTCGCGGCTCGGCGCTCGTCACCGCCGACATGACGCCGAAGGGCAAGCACTCGTGGGAGGACATCGACCCCGCCGTCTTCATCGAGAGCGACGGCACCGCCTGGCTGTTTTGGGGCAACGTGAACTGCTACTACGCGAAGCTGAAACCCAACATGACCGAACTCGACGGTCCCATCGTCGAGATCGAGGGGCTCGCCGACTTCACCGAGGCGCCGTGGGTGCATAAGCGCGGCGACATCTACTACCTTTCCTACGCGAGCGGTTTCCCGGAAAAGATTTCCTACGCCACCGCGCCGTCGATCAACGGCCCCTGGACTTCGCGCGGCCTCGTTGCCGAGGGCGCGTTCAATAGCAACACGATCCACCAGGCCGTCATCGAGTTCAAGGGCCGGTGGTATTTCATCTACCACAACGGCGCGATCCAGCGTCCCGACACCGGCGGCAGCTATCGACGCTCGGTCTGCATCGATTATCTTTACCACGAGGCCGACGGCTCGATCCGTCGTGTGGTGCAGACGACCGAGGGCGTCGATCTTCCGCCCAGGCCGTGAGCGTAGGGCCTCGCCACCGTCCGCGCCTCTCGCCCACGATCTCCCGCCGATGATCTTTCGCCTCCTCGCCCTGATTCCGCTGATGGCCGCCATCACCGGCTGCGCCAACCCTCGCCGTGCCTCCGCCGTTTCGGCGCCCCCGAAGCCGTCCGGGCCGGAGGCGTTCTCCGCGTATTTGTTCGCCCACTTCACGGGCGAATCTCCGAGCGGCGAACAAATCTACTTCGCCGTCAGCGAGGACGGGCTGCGCTGGACCGACCTCAACAACTCCGAGCCCGTGCTGGTTTCCGGCGTCGGCGAAAAAGGCGTGCGCGATCCGTCGCTCATCCGTCTGGCCGACGGCAAAAAGTTCATCCTGCTCGCCACCGATCTCCGCATCGCCAACGGCAAGGGCTGGGGCGACGCGATGGCGCGCGGCAGCACCTCGCTCGTCTTCTGGGAATCCGCCGACCTCGTGAACTGGTCGGAGCCGTGGACGGTGGACGTCGCCTCATCGATCCCCGAAGCCGGCTGCGCCTGGGCGCCCGAGGCGATCTACGACGAGAGCCGCGACGACTACTTCGTCTATTGGGCGACGATTTCGCCGCGAGACGGCGCGAGGCGTGCGCGCATCTACGGCGCGCGAACCAAGGATTTTCGCGGCTTCACCGCGCCCGGGCTCTACATCGACCGGACCGGGGAGAACGGCGGAAAAGCGCATGACATCATCGACACGCAGATTCTCGAGGTGGCGGGCGCCAGGCGCCGTTTCTACCGGGCCTCCGGCGACGGTCAGATCACCTTCGAGGCCGCCGATTCGCTCGCCGGCCCCTGGGAGCGAACCGGCGATCTCTCCCACCTCGGCTACACGGGAAAACAGGTCGAGGGACCGATTCTTTTCAAGTTCAACGACCGGCCGAAGTGGGGCGTATTCGTCGACCAATACTCCTCCGGCCGCGGCTACCTCCCCTTCGAAAGCGCCGACCTCGACGATCCGCGGGCCTTTCGTGTGCTCCCGGCCGACTCCTATTCCTTCGGCGCGAGCCGCAAGCGCCACGGCGGCGTGCTCAACATCACGCGCGCCGAACTCGACGCTCTGCGCGCGAAGTGGCCGAGCGACCCGCAGGTCCGGCTTTCGTCGCCGGCCGCGCCCGGCCGTTATGTCCGGCATTTCGGTTTCCGGCTGCGGCTCGACGCCGAGGTGAACCCTTCAGCGGACGGACTCTGGCGTCTCGCGCCCGGACTCTCCGGCGCGAAGGACGCCGTTTCGTTCCGCTCCGCGAATTTTCCGGACCGCTACCTCGCCGCGTCGGCGTCCGGCGTCGACATGGCGGCGAACGACGGCGGCGCCGACTTCGCCGCCCGCGCGACTTTTGTGCGCGTGCCGGGTTTGGCCGATCCGTCCGCCGCCAGCTTTGTTCTTCCCGGATCTCCCGCGCGCTATTTGCGCCTCGAGGGCGACGGTCTCGGCGTCGGCCCGGCGTCCACGGACGCGGAGCGCGCGCGGGCCACGTTTCTCCTTCGGCCGTGAGGACGACGGGCGCCATGCGCGGCGGCGGATCGCTCTCCCGCGACCTTTCCCGGCGCCGGACGGTTTCGCCGCGCACGCCGGTTGCCAAGCCTCGGTCGGCCCGGCACGGTGCTCGCGGACCGGTTCCGGATTCGGGATCGGTCCGCGACCACGTCATGTCCGACTCCGGCCCTGCTCCCGACCTCACGCTCCTCCTCAACGCCAGAACCACGCCGGAAGGCCTGGGCGACGAGGAGTTGTTGCCGCTGGTCTACGACGAGCTGCGTCGCATCGCCGCGCGGCAGATGGCCGGCGAATCTTTCGAGGGGACGCTTCAGCCGACCGCGCTCGTCCACGAGGCGTGGCTGCGCCTCTCGTCGAGCCCCGGCCGGAAATGGCGCGACAGGCTCCACTTTTTCCGCACCGCGGTCCGCACGATGCGGCGCATCCTCGTGGACCGCGCGCGCCGTCGCTCGGCGGTGCGGCACGCGGACGCGCGCCAGCGCGTGGATTTCGACGATCTGGATCTCGCCGCCGAGGCCCCCGACGACTGCATCCTGCGCGTCGACGCGGCGCTGCGGGAACTCGAGCGCACCGACCCCGCGAGCGCGCGGCTGGTGGATCTCAAGTTTTTCGGCGGCTTCACCAACGGCGAGATCGCGTGGATGAACGGCGTCGCGCAACGCACCGTCGAGCGGCGCTGGGTTTACGCCCGCGCCAGCCTTTACCAGCTGATGAAGGCCGACGCCGGCTGAGCGCGCGGCCGACGATTCCGATGTCCGCTTCCGTTCCGTCACGTCGCGAGCGCGGCCTCTTCGACCAGGCGATCGAGCTGGCCGATCCCGCCGCGCGCGCCGCTTTTCTGGACAAGGCATGCGACGGCGACGCCGCTCTTCGCAAGCGACTGGACGACCTGCTCGCCGCCGCCGCGCCCGCCGAGAGTTTTTTCGCCCGTCTCGCGCCTTCGCTCGCCTCGGGCGGCGCCGCGAGGGCCGGCGCGGGCGCGGCGGACGACTGCATCACCCAGATCGGCCGCTACCGCTTGCTGGAGCGGGTGGGCGAGGGCGGGCACGGCATCGTCTATCATGCGGAGCAACACGAGCCGGTGCGCCGCCAGGTCGCGTTGAAAATCATTCGTCCCGGCATGGACACCGAGGCGGTGATCTCCCGCTTCGAGGCGGAGCGTCAGGCGCTCGCGTTGATGGAGCATCCCTACATCGCCCGCGTGCTCGACGCCGGCGCGACCGCCTCGGGCCGGCCGTTCTTCGTGATGGAGTGGGTGAGGGGGGAGCGGATCACCGCCTACTGCGACCGCCACCGGCTCTCGCTTGCGCGCCGGCTGGAGCTCCTGGTCCGCGTGTGCCAGGCGGTGCAGCACGCGCACCAAAAGGGCGTCATCCACCGCGACCTAAAGCCCTCCAACCTGCTGGTGGTCGAGATCGACGGGCAGGCCGCGCCGAAGGTCATCGATTTCGGCATCGCGAAGGCCGCCGGCCCGCGCCTTTCCGAGCACACCGTCCACACGGTCGAGCTCGGCGCCTTCATCGGCACGCCGGCCTACATGAGCCCCGAGCACGCGGACGAGGGGAGCGCGGGCGTCGATACGCGCGGCGACGTGTTCAGCCTCGGCGTGGTGCTTTGCGAACTGCTTGTCGGCCGGCCGCCTTTCGCCGCGACGGACTGGGCCCGGCTCGCGCCCGACGAGATTCGCCGCCTCGTGCGCGCCCGCGAGGCTCGTCGGCCCTCGGCCGTTTTCGCCGAACTTCCGCCGGAGGCGGCGGAGGAGATCGCCGCCGCGCGCGGCCTCGCGCCCGCGCGCCTCGCGGAGGCGTTGCGCGGCGACCTCGACTGGATCGCGCTCAAGGCCCTCGCGCCGGATCGCGAGCGTCGCTACGAATCGGTCGCGGCCTTCGTCGCGGATCTCCGCGCGCATCTCGGCCACGCGGTGGTGTCGGCGCGGCCGCCGAGCCGCGTCTACCAGGCGGGGCGCTTCGTGCGCCGTCATCGCGGCCCGGTGGTCGCCACGAGCCTCGTTCTCGTCTCGGTGCTCGGCGGACTGATCGCGACCACGCGGCTTTATCTGCGCGAGCAACACGCGTTGCGCGCCCAGCTCGAGCTCTCTCGCCAAGCCGAGGAGGCGCGGGCGAACGAGGCGCATTTGCGCCGGCGCGCGGAGGCGGGCGAACGCATCGCGCGCGCGGCGGTCCAGATCACCTACAAGCAGCCCGCGGAGGCCGACGCGCTGGTCGCCGATCTCGATCCGGCGCTCGTGCAGCCGAGCCTCGAGTCGTCGCTGGTGTTCCGCTCGCTCGGGTTTTGGCATGCGCAGGCGGGGCGCTGGTCGGAGGCGGCGCGTTTCTACGCCGCGCTCGCGGAATCGATCACCATGATCGACCCGAACGACACCGACGACGTCTCCGAGCAGCTCATGCCGGCGGCGACCACGATCCTGCGCGCGGGGGACCGGGCCGGCTACGAGCGTTTCCGCGGCGTGTTGCTGCGGCGCTTCGGCGCGACGGAGCAGGTTATCGTGGCCGAGCAGGTGCTCAAATGCACGCTGCTCGCGCCGATCGACGCGGAGCATCTGCGGCGGCTCGGCCCGCTTTTTTCCCTGGTGCGCGCCGCGGTGCTCGCGCCCGACGCGGACAAGGACGCCTACATGAAGGCGTGGCGGGCCTTTTCGCTCGGGTTGATGGAGCATCGGCGCGGCAACCCGGCGAACGTGATCCAGTGGGCCGACCTTTGCCTGGCGAGTCCGAACAAAAACGCCGCGCGCGCGGCGTCGGCGCATCTGCTGCGGGCGCTGGGTCTGCGCGCGCTCGCCCGCGAGACGGAGGCCGCCGCGGCCCTGCGCGAGGCCGACGAGTTGATCGAGCGCCATGAGGCAGGCGCCCCGTCGCAGCGTGTTCAGTGGGGCGGTTTCTGGTTCGACTGGGTGAACGTCGAGCTGCTGCGCGCCGAGTTCGGCGCCTGATCGTTTTCGCGACCGGCCGCACCGGGCCGGAGGGACGCCGTGCCCGGTCTCCGGAGCGCGGAAGCGTTGACGGGGAACGGATGCGGGCGCGGGCGACGAGGACGTCGCCCCTTCGGGTTTCGGCCCCGCTCAGGCGCGCCGACGCCGACCAAGCGCCCACGACACGCAGCCCAGCCCCGCCCACATCGTCGCGGAGGCGGGCTCGGGAATCGCGCTCAGCACGAGACCGTTTAGAAGCGATCCGTCCTGGACTCCCGTGCCTCCATGCAGCCCGGACCGTTGGGTCAGCAGGGAAATGCCGCCCGTCTCGTCCGCCTGCACGAAGAAGCTGGTGACGAACGCCGTCGTTTGCGACACGGTCACGACGCCCACCAGGCTGTTGTTCGCCACGATCGCCTGCTCACGAGGTCCCCACCGCCCCGAGAAATAGAGCAGGTCGAAGCGATAGCTGGCCCCGGATATGAGCCCGGAAAAATTAAACAGAAGCGGCGTCGAGGTGTTTCCCGTCGACGCGCCGTCCCAGGCCAACGCCGCCAACACCTGCTTCAACCCGGAGTCGTTCGGCGAGGTCTGGTCTCCCGCGAACGGATTGTTGAGGGTGGTGTAGACCCCGCCGGTGCCGGCCGTATAGGGCGTGAAAGTCACCCCCTGCACGGAGGCGCTCGAGGAACCTTGAATGTTGTAGGCATGCACCACCCGCGCCGGATCGAGCGTCAGCCCCTGGCCGGGATCTCCGCCGGTCAACGCGACCGTGGTCTGCGCCTTCAAAGAGGCCAGCGCGCCCGCGCACACGACCAAGGCAAAACAACGACAGATCATCTTCATCTCGGCGGGCAGGCGGGGCGGGGGATTCATTGGTTTACAAAAAACTAACACGGCTCCTTTCCGAATACAATAGGGTATCTTTCGAAATCAAGGTGTCTTGCGCGATCGTCCAGGCAGAGCGGGCGAAATCCGTCGCCAAACCGCCGGAGCGTTCCCCCGGGTCCGCCGCCACGGGCAAAATTTGTTAAATATCCCCGAACCCGGTCTCCCTTGCG
>CBINJQ010000085.1:0-12826 GCA_966251015.1 uncultured Akkermansia sp.
GCGCGGGCGATCTCGAGGCGGCGGCGCTCGCCGCCGGAGAGCGTGTAGGCTTTTTGCGACGCGACGTGGGTGAGATGAAGCTCGGTCAGGTGTTCGTCGACGCGGGCGCGACGCTCGGACTTCGGGACGCCGACGGCCTCGACGATGGCGAGGAGGTTCTCGGCGACGGTGAGTTTGCGGAACGTGGAGGGTTCCTGCGGGAGGTAGCCGAGGCCGAGGCGGGCGCGCTCGTGCATCCGCAGGTGGGTGATGTCGCGCCCGTCGAGCGAGACCTTGCCGCGGGTCGCGGGCACGAGGCCCACGATCATGTAGAAGGTGGTCGTCTTGCCGGCGCCGTTGGGCCCGAGAAAGCCGACGATCTCGCCGGCGCGCGCGGTGATGTCGACTCCGTTGACGACGGTGCGCTGGCCGTAGGTTTTAACGAGGCCGGCGGTGGAGATCTCGGCGGTGGCGGATTCAGGCATTGGCCGCAAAAAGGCGCAGAAGGCGCGAAAAAGGGAAGGCGAGTTTTTGGGACGCGTTAGCGGCCGGTCGTGGCGGGCCTGGGGAATGTGACGCCGGAGGCGGGCTGGGGCGTGGCGGGTTTGGCGGCGGGACGGGTGGGTTGGGTGGGCGCGACCGGCTTGGGCGCGGCGGTGGCGCTCAGGTCGTCGACGGGAGGACCGGTGAACTTGGGTTTGTCGACCTGCACCTCGCGCTTGCCGCGGAAGAGGGTGATTTTTTCGCCGGCGCCGACGAAGCCGTTGCTTCGGTCGATGATGACGGGGTCCTCGCTGAGCACGACCTTGTCCTCGCGGGGAAAGACCTCGGCCTTTTGAGAGGTGGACTCGCGGTCGCCCTGGACGATGCGGACGTTGCCGGTGGCGAGGATGTATTTGAAGCGCTCGACGGTGCCGATGGCGGCGTCCTTGTCCCCGATGCGCGAGGCGATGATGGTGAGCTGGTCGCAGGTGATGCGGAGGTTGGTGCCGGTGAGGACGACGTTCTTGGTGGCGACGGCGGTGCTTTCGTCGTCGGTGGACGTCATCTCGAGGTAATCGCTGGTGAGCTCGGTGGGAACGGGCGCGACGGACTCGGCGGCGCGAGCGACCTCGGGAAGCAGGAGGGCAAGGAGGAGGAGCGAACGGGAGATCATTTGAGAATGTCGCCTAGGGCGGAGCGGAAGATGACGTGGGCGTCGCGTCTGATGACGACCTTGCGCGCGGCGTGGTCGTAGCTCCAGTCGGCGCCGGTGACGGTTAGGTCGGTGCGCTCCACGCGCACGGTGTCGGCGCCGGTCGCGAGGAGTTTTTCGGGGTAAAAGGTGGCGGAGGGGGCGGCGAGCATCGCGTCGATCTGCTCGTCGACGAGACCGGTGAAGAGGGTGAGTTCCATCTCGGTCAGGTCGATGCGCTCGGGGTCGGGCAAACGTGCTTCACCGGCGCGAAGCATCGTGTGGCGAAAACCCTGGGCGGTGAAGGTCGGCAGGCTGAATTTCTTCACCGGCGCGGTGGCTTTGACCTCGGGCGCGGCGCTCGCGGACGGCGGGAGCGCCGCCGCGATCAACGCGGGCAGAAGGCGGAGGAGGCGAGGAGGCGGGAAGCGCAAGGCGGGGAAGGCTCAGAGGTGGAAGTCGACGTGGCCCTGGGCGCGCAGGATATGTTCGCAAATCTCGCGCACGGCGCCGCGTCCGGCGGGGCGGGTGGTGAGGTAGTCGGCGGCGTCGATGGCGGCGGGCATCGCGGTGGGGACGGTCACCCCGATGCCGGCCCAGACGAGGGCGGGGGAGTCGATGTCGTCGTCGCCCATGTAGACGATTTGTTCGTGGGTGAGTTCGAGCTCGGCGGCGATCTCCTGGAGCGCGTCGAGCTTGTCGGTGCGGCCCTGGACGAGGTGGGGGATCTTGAGCTCGGTGGCGCGGACGGTGGTGGCGCCGGAGGCGCGGCCGCTGATCCAGGCGGTGGCGATCCCGTGTTTGCCGAGCCGGACGAGGCCCATGCCGTCGAGGATCGAAAACTGCTTGGTCTCGGTGCCGTCGGAGGAGACGTGGACGGTGCCGTCGGTGAGGATGCCGTCGACGTCCATGGCGAAGAGTTTGATGGAGGCCCAGCGGGCTTCGGGGATTTGGTGCATGGGGGGAGAGATGCGAAGGGAGGCGTCTACGATTGGCTCGGGGTGCGAGCGAACCGCAGGAGATTCATCAGGGGGAGCTTATCTCGTGGATGAGAACGCGGCGAAGCGCGTGGTCGATGTAGAACGTTACCAGAAACTCCTCCGTCAACACGTGGTGCTGAGGATTTCCGTCCGAATCCGTGTCGGTATAGTCGATGCCGGCTTCGGGGTAGCGGGCTATGCGGTGAAGGTCATCCAGAAGACGCAGTCGCCGACGGCGGGGCAAGCGGGCCAAAACCGGGTAAACCTCGGCCTCGAGAAAAAGGATGTAGGCGCGAGAGCTAGCCACGGGCGCGGAGCATCCGTTCGACCTTCTCAAGGGGGATAGCCTTGCCTGCCTTGAAGTCGCGGACCTTGCGGGCGGCGTCTCGCTTCCATTCCGGGCTGGCATGCTTAAGCCGCAGCAGGAAAAGCTCGACCTCGCGTCTGTCTTTTCGAGAGAGGCGCGCAATGCCCTGCTTGATCTCAAGGATGCTCATGCGCGGAAAACTAGGCGGCTGCACCGGGGCGTCAACGACGGGGAGAGAGGCGGCGGAGGCGGTGGCGGAACCGGGTGAAGAGGACACGCGCGACGCTTTGGCGTGCGTTTAGAAGACGCCGCAGCGCCCAAGCGTGTTTCGAGGTCGTTTGGACCTTGGTCGGATAGAGCCAAGAAACGAAGGTCCGCTCCTCAGGCTGGTCATCCGACTGGAGATATACGATCCAGTCGTTGCGGGCCGTGGCCAGGAGGTGCTGCAGGCCGGTCACGATGCGCGGCAGCGCGGCGATCGCCGCGTCGCTATGGAGGACCAGGGTGAACGATCGGGCGGCGGTTGACCGGCAGTGAAGGGCGAAGTCCGTGTCCTCGCAGAAATCGGTGGAGAGAAATTCCGTGAACCGACGTTCCATCCAGGCGTGTTCGGAAGCGAGCATGCCTTCGTCGGTATCGTTTTCGGTCACGCCATAGGGATTGAGACCGTCGTAGTGGTCGAAAACCGGCTGCTCGACGATTTCGAGTTCGAGGCAGGACGCAAAACGGGGTCGGCAGCCGAACTCGGTGTCCCACGGTGCCAGGTGTTTTCTCAGGCTTTTGAGACCCCTTATTTCGGTGCGTTCGCGGGATATGTGCACCTGGTGCAGCAGGGGCAGATCGCGCAAAGGCGCGAGGTCGATCCGGGGATCGGCGGTGGCGAGCCGGACGCTGCGGAGCCGGTCCAATGCGGCGAGAGGCGACAGGTCGCGGATATCGGATTCCCAAAGGCAGAAGTCCAGATGGGTGAGGTTCCGCAGCGTGCGCAGCGGTTCCAGCGAAAGGCATGCTGTCTCCGTCTTGGCCTGCTCCAGATTGAGCAGGCTGGTGTAGCGTTCCAATCCGGCGAGGGTGGAGAGGCCGACGCGGTCCAAAACTTTGAGCTTTGGCATGGCGGGAAAGCCTTCGCAGGTGTCCGCGTATGCACGGTTGAACGAGAGCTTTTCCAGCGAGGGAAGAAGCCGCACCCGCCGAAGCGGAGCGGCATGGTTTTCGGAAAGCGACAGCGACCGAAGGCGCGGGAGACGAGCCAAGGGTTCGAGGTCGGAAACGGGAGCGCCGCAGAGCTCCAGTTCTTCAATGGACGGGCAGGCGGTGAGCGGATCGAGCTTCGTGACCGGATTCTGGACCAAGGACAGGCGCCGAAGTTTTTGGCAGACTGCGAGGGCGGTCAGATCGTCGACCTCGTTGTTTTGGAGAATCAGCTGCTCTATGTTTGGAAAGAAGCGAAGGGGGGCGAGCGATCGGATCGGGCGTTTTTTATCCCGGATGCGTTGGAGGCTGAGCCACGCCCGGGGGTGAAGGTCGGTGAAGGTCGGGCGGAGGTGGGCGGGATCAAAAGTCGGTTTGTAGGCGGGTGTTTCGCGGGCCGCATCGCGCTCCTGCCAGCCGTCCCAGTAATCGGGATCGTAGCTCATCCGGGCGCTGTCGATGAGCAGCTCGATCGTGTAGGTCTCGTCTTCGCTCAGGGCTCCGCTGGTCGCGTAGGAAATGAACGCCTCGATCTGGTCTCGCGAGGGAGCGGCGGGCATGGCTGGGCCGGCGCTCAGCCGAGCCAGTTGACCAGTTTCTCGACGAGGCCGTCGCGGGTGGGGCGGTAGGCTTGTTCGAGCTCGGGGGCGAAGGGCACGGGGAGGTCGAGCGCGGCGACGCGGAGAGGGGCGGCCTCGAGGTCGAAGAACTGCTCCTCGACGACGCGGCTGACGAGCTCGGCGCCGAACCCGTGGGTGCGGCGCCCCTCGTGCAGCACGCAGAGACGGTGGGTGCGGGCGACGGAGGCGCGGATCTCGTCCAGCTTCAGCGGGGCGAGGGCGCGGAGGTCCCAGACCTCGACGCTCTTTTCGTATTCGGTTTCCAGATACTCGGCGGCGGCTTGCGCGAGTTGGGTCATCTCGCCGTAGGTGACGAGGGTGGCGTGGGCGCCGGGGCGGACGAGGCGCGGGCTCCAGACGTCGCGGTAGTTCGGGTTCCATGCGACGGTGTGTTTGCCGCGGCGGTAGAGGGCCTTGTGCTCGAAGAGGAGGACGGGATTGTCGTCCTCGTAGGCGGCGAGGAGGCAGTCGAAGGCGTCCTGCGCGGTGCTCGGGTAGAGGGCCTTGAGGCCGGGGAAGGCGAGAAGGGCCGACTCGAGCTCCTGCGAGTGGAAGGAGCCGAAGGTGAGGCCGCCGCCGGCGGGGAGGCGCAGGACGAGCGGAACCTTGGCGCCGGAGCGGAAGAAATACGTGCCGGCGTTGAGGGCGATCTGGGTCATCGCCTCGGTGCAGAAGTCGGCGAACTGGAACTCCTCGATGGGGCGGTGTCCGCCGAGGGCGAGGCCGATGGCGTAGCCGGTGCAGGCGGACTCGGCGAGCGGGGTGTTGAAGACGCGGGCGCGGCCGTGGAGGGCGAGAAGGCCTTCGGTGACCTTGAAGGCGCCGCCGTAGGTGCCGATGTCCTGGCCGAGAACGAGGGACTCGGGGCGCTCGCGGAGGATTTTCCCGTGGGCGTAGGTGAGGGCCTGGGCGAAGGTGATGTTGTCCGCTTTGGCCGAGTCGGCGGTGACGAGCGGCTGCCAGGCGATCGGCGCCGCCTCGGGCGCGTAGGCGTCGGCGGGGAGGCTGGCGGGCGAGGGACGGGGGATGGCGAGCGAGACCTGGATGCATGCTTCGACCCAGGCGTTGATCTCGGCGTCGATCCGGTCGAGGGCGGCGGACTGCGCGGCGTCGATGGCGAGGATTTGCGAGCGGAGCTTGGGGAGGGGATCGGAGGCCTGGATGGACGCGTTTTCGATCGCGGAGAGGTAGTCGCAGGTATCGTAGGCGGCGTGACCGCGGAGACGCGACGTGTGCGCCTCGATGAGGATGGGGCGGCGTTCGGCGCGGACGCGGGCGAGCGAGGCGGCGAAGGTTTGCGCGGCGGCGACGGGATCGGCGGTGAAGTCGACCTTGAGGCCTTCGATGCCGTAGCCGGCGGCGCGTTGCCAGAGCTCGACGTTTTGGGGGAACTGCTCCGCGACGGGGGTGGAGTAGGCGTAGCGGTTGTTCTCGATGACGAAGAGAATCGGCAGCGAGAGGAGGGCGGCGAGGTTGAGGGTCTCGTGGACGTCGCCGGTGGAGGAGCCGCCGTCGCCAAAGAGGGCGAGGCCGGCGGCGCGATGGCCGGCGCGGAGCTGGGCGTCGGTGCGACCGATGACGTGCGACACCATCGAGCCGAGATGCGAGATCATCGGCAGCGAGCGGTTGGCGGGGTCGCCGTGGTGGATGTTGCCCTCGCGCGCGAAGGTGGGGCTCTCGGCGTTGGCGAAATACTGGTTGAGGTGGTCGCAGAGGTGGCCGCTCCAGACGATATGGCCGGCGAGATCGCGGTGGGTGAACGAGACCACGTCGACGGCCTTGTCGGCGAGGAGGGCGAGCGAGGCGCTGAGGACCTCGTTGCCCTGGCCGCCGGTGACGGTGCCCTTGATGAGGCCTTGGCGAAAAAGTTCCAGGATGCGGTTGTCCGCGCGGCGGGAGAGCGCGGCCCAGGCGTAGACGCGGAGCAGGGCGGCGGGCGAGGGCGTCGGGCCAAGATCGTCCGCGCGGATTTCGCGGACGGCCAGGCAGGGAGGCGCGGGAGGGAAGAGAGGCGACATGAACTCCGCCAAACGGTGGGACTGAGGCGGCGTCCTGCAATGCCCAATGACCGGCGGGAGCCGGCCGCGGAGGCCCCGCCGGCCGGCGCGGCCTTCAGGAGCGGAAGTCCATGATGTGATAAATCATCCAGTAGCTGAGCACAACGGCGACGCCGACGAAGCCTCCGAGCGTGATCAGCGTGACCTCGGTGCGGGGCAGGGGGCCGAAGCGAAACAAGGCCCAGGCGGGGGCGGCGAAGAAAAGCGCGGTCAACAGGAACGTGCGGTGACGCCGCAGCCGCCGGCTGCCGATGGCGCCGGGATCGAAATGTTCGGAGGCGACGAGGAGGGCGGTGTTGTCGCGCAGAATCGACTCGACCACCACGGGCCGGGACTCGGGCTCGGCGAAGGGCGGGCGGGTGTGCGCGGCCGGCCGGGGCGCGGCGAGAGCGGGCGCGGCCTTCGGGGGAAACAGAAATTCGTGGAGGTCCGGGATCGCGCGGATGGGAATCCACGGCGCGTCGGGCGATTCGGCGGGCCGCACGGTCGAATCCGGACCTATGACATGGATGTCCGCTTTTTGATGGAGAACGATCAGGCTGTGAGGGCCGGTCGGGCGGCCTTCTTCGAGGAGGTAATAGGGAGGCTTCATCGCGGGCCGGGAAGGGGCGCGCCCAGGAACATGGCCGCGGAGCCGAGGGGCGTAAACGCCGCTTCGCGCGAAGGGACGGTGAAAAATGACGCACACGCTCTACGCATGCGGGATTGCGCCGCGACGGCTTGAGGGTTTCAGGTGGCGCTCGTTTTTCCATGACGCTTATCGACCGGCATATCCTGCGCGAGTGGCTCGGCATCCTCGGCCTCGTGCTGGCGGCCACGCTCGGTCTGCTGGTCATGCAAGGGCTCTACGACGATCTGGAGGATTTGCTTCGCCTCGGCGCGGGCGCGGGCGACGTCGCGGCCTATTGTCTCGTGAAGACGCCGGGGTTTCTCGCCACGTTGCTGCCGCTTTGCCTTCTGGTGTCGCTCCTTTACGCGCTGGGCAGGCTGCACCACTCGAACGAGATCACGGCGATGCGCGCGGCCGGGCTCGGGCTGGGGCGGATAACGCGTTCCGTCTGGGTGGCGGGCGCGTTTTTCTGCGCCCTGGTCTGGTGGCTCAACGCCACGGTGGTGCCGTGGTCCGTCGAGGAGACGCGCACGTTGTGGGAGGAGTTGCAGGTGCGTCAGGAGTTGAAGGGCCTGCCGGCGGATTCCATCGCGGCGCGCAAGGCGGTGACCTTCGAAAACGCCGCCGAGCACCGCCTGTGGTTCATCAACCGCTACAGCAACTTCACCGGCCGCGCCTACGGGGCGACGATCAGCGAACGCGATCCCGAGGGGCGCGAGACGACGCGCTGGCTCGCCGCGGAGGCCTGGCGCGACACGAAGGCGGGAGGCTGGACGCTGCGGGACGGGCGCGAGCTGACCTTTGATCCGATCACGGGCGAGATGCTCAAGCCGGCGGCGTTTCGCGAAAAAACGATCACGCGTTTCAACGAGGACCCGGCGCTCATGCAGGTTTACGACGCCAGGCCCGACACGCTCTCGCTTTTCGAGCTCCGACGGGTGATCGCGCATCATCGCGAGACGGGCAGTCCCAAGCTGCGCGCCTACGAACTGAGACTGGCGGGCGTGCAGGCGGAAAGCCTGATGCCGCTGGTGATCATCGCCTTCGCGGTGCCGTTCGCGGTGGCGGGCGTGCGCGTGAATCCCGCGGTGGGCGTCTCCAAGGCGCTGGGGCTCTTCGTGGTGTATTTCGTGGCGATGCGTCTCGGACTGGTGCTGGGCGGGCGCGGCTTTCTCTCCCCGACGGTGGCGGCGGTGCTGCCGCATCTGGCCCTGCTCGGGGCCGGCGGCTGGGCGTGGTCGAGGGCGCGTTGACCATCGGTGTTTCGCCTCGCCCCGGCGGTCGTCGGACCCCGGAAGGCCAGCATTGACGCGGGCGCGGCCCATCCGGTCTGCTTGCGGGCTTCGTCCCCCCACTTTCACCACCGCCGCCGTCCGGCCCCGCCGCCATGCTCGATCCCAAGCTCCTCCGCGAATCGCCCGAACTCGTCCGCGCCGCCATCGCGAAAAAACACCTCGAGGTCGACCTCGACGCCGTGCTCGCGCTCGACGCGGACTGGCGCAAGCAGCTCACCGAAGTCGAGGCGCTGCGCGCCAAGCAAAAGGCCGCCAACACCGAGATGGCCAAGCTGCCGAAGGGCTCGCCCGAGTTCATCGCCAAGGTTCAGGAAATGAAGGCCGTCTCGGCCGAGGTGAAAACCCGCGAGGCCGGGCTCGTCGAGATCGAGGCGAAGCACCGGACCGCGATGCTCGCGATTCCCAACCTCCCGCACGCCAGCGTCCCGGAGGGCCGCACGCCCGAGGACAACGTCACGCACGCCACCTGGGGCGATGTGAACGCGCTCTCGCCGGTCGCGAAGGCCCACTGGGAGATCCCGGGCTTCGACAAGATCATCGACTTCGGGCGCGGCTCGAAGGTCACCGGCGCCGGCTTCCCGTTCTACGTCGCCGACGGCGCCAGGATCGTGCGCGCGTTGCTCCAGTTCTTTTTGGACGAGGCCGTCGCCGCCGGCTACACCGAGGTCAACCCGCCGATCTTCGTCAACGCCGCCAGCGCCACCGCCACCGGCCAGCTGCCCGACAAGGAAGGCCAGATGTATGAGGCCGTCGCGGACGGCTTCTACGCCGTGCCCACCGCCGAGGTGCCGCTGACCAATTTTTTCCGCGACGAGATCCTCGACGAGGCCGCGCTTCCCGTGAAGCGCGCCGCCTACACCCCGTGTTTCCGCCGCGAGGCGGGCAGCTACGGCAAGGACGTGCGCGGTCTCAACCGCCTCCACCAGTTCGACAAGGTCGAGCTGCTCAAGTGGGTCCACCCGAGCGAAAGCTACAACGAGCTCGAGAAGCTCCGGGCCGACGCGGAGAACCTCCTGCGCAAGCTCGAGCTGCCTTATCGCGTGCTCCTGATGTGCGGCGGCGACGTCGGTTTTTCGCAGGCCAAGAAATACGATCTCGAGGTCTGGGCGGCCGGCCAGAAGCGCTGGCTGGAGGTGTCGAGCTGCTCGAATTTCGAGGCCTTCCAGGCGCGCCGCGCGCAGATCCGTTTCCGCAACGCCGACGGCAAGCCCGAGCTGGTGCACACGCTAAACGGCTCCGGCCTCGCCGTGCCGCGCGTGCTCGCGGCGCTGCTGGAGAACAACCTCCAGCCCGACGGCACCGTGAAGCTGCCGAAGGCGCTCGCGCCTTATTTCGGCCGCGACACGCTGCGCTTCGGCTGAGCTCGAAAGCGGCGGAATCTGACCACGGATCGCACGGATGGGCACGGATAAGATCATTCATCGCGATCTTTCCGAGGCCATCATCGGCCCCGGAGATGAAACGCGTCGTCTTTTGCGTGTCTTGACCGTGTCGCTCCGTGCCATCCGTGGTTAAGAAGAACAGCTGGCCGCGCGTTGCGGAGAAGCTCGCCGCCGCCGTTCCCCGGGAGCGTCTCCACCCGGCGGTGTTGCGCCGGCTCGCTTCGGCATCGCCGCGCGAGAGGTGGACGGTCGCGCTTTCCGGCGGGGCGGATTCGGTCGCGTTGCTGCTCCTGCTGTGGGCGCATTGGCCGGAGCGCCGCTCGCGTCTGCTTGCGCTGCATTTCGACCATCGTCTTCGCGGCCGCTCCTCCGCGGCGGACGCCCGCTTTTGCGAAAAACTCTGCCGCGCGCTCGGCGTGGATCTGGTCGTCGGCCGGTGGGAGGATCGCGACGCCGAGGCGGAGGGCAAACCCTCGGAGGCCGAGGCGCGCGCGGCGCGCCATGCTTTTTTCACCCGCACCCTGCGTAGACGCCGAGCGGGCGTGCTCTTCACGGGGCACCACCGCGAGGACCTTGCGGAGACGATGCTGATGCGTCTCGCCCGCGGGAGCGGGGCGGCCGGTCTGGTCGCCCCCCGTCCGGTGCATCCGCAGCCGGCGTTGGGGCGCGTCCACTTGCGTCCTTTGCTTTCGTTGGACAAGTCCGCGCTGACCGCCGCCCTCCGTGGCGCCGGAGGCGCGTGGCGCGAGGACGCCTCCAACGCCGGCTCCGCGCACCTGCGCAATCGCGTGCGCGCGGATCTCCTGCCGGCGTGGCGCGCCTGCGCCGCCGAGCCGGGCCGCGAGGCTTTGTCGGGCCTCGCTCTGACGCGCGATTTACTGGAAGAGGACGACGCCGCTCTGGAGGTTTGGGCGGATCGGGCCACCCGGATCGAATCCGACGGCGCGTTGGCGCTCGCCCCCTTGCGGGATTTGCCCCGCGCGGTGCTGCGCCGCGTCCTGCATCGCTGGCTCGCGCAGTCCCCGGCGCGGACGGATCTCAACCGTCATGGGTTCAACGCCTTGCTGGACTTTGTCGTCGCCGGACGCACGGGCGCGCGCCATAGTCTGGGGGCGGGGCATTTCGCGCGGATCATGCGCACACGTCTCGTTTGCGAACCCGCTGCCCGGGGTCGGTTCTAGGCAATATTGCCCGGCTTCGCCATTCGGCTGCGTCCGTTGACTTATCCCGGCGGAACCTGCACGGTTCGCGCCCAGTCCATTTCCTGATGCCTGATCCCAACCAAGACAGCAACCGTCCGCCGCGTCGTCCTCTCAAGAACCTTCCCCCCGACCGCTTCCCTCGCGTTTGGCTGGTGTGGATAGCGTTGCTCGCCGCGTTGCTCGCCGTGCTCTGGCTGAATCCCGTCAAGACGCACGGCCAGGCGATCCTCAAGGTCACGCAGGTCGTCGACCTTGCCGAGGAGGGCAAGGTCAAGGAGGGCGTCATGCGCTACAACAGCGCGGGCGGTCCCTACTGGTTCGAAATCACCGGCGAAACGAAGGAGCCCATTCTCGATGTCGAGGGCGGCAAGAAAACCAGTTTCTTCCAAGCCTCGGGCCGCCTCACCGACGGCATCTACGAGCGGCTTGAGAGCTCGCAGGTTTTCAAACAGACGCCCGCGTCCAACATCTGGAGCAACATCCTCGCGCAGCTCATCCCCTTTGTCCTGATCATCGGTTTGCTCTACTTCCTCTTCGTGCGCCAGCTGCGCAACGCCGGTCGTGGCGCGCTCAGCTTTGGCAAGAGCAAGGCCAAGATGCTCACGCGTGATCGCGACAAGATCACCTTCGCCCAGGTCGCCGGTTGCGACGAGGCCAAGCTGGAGATCGCCGAGGTCGTCGACTTCCTCAAAGACCCGAAAAAATTCCAAAAAATGGGCGGCAAGATCCCGAAGGGCATCCTGCTTGTCGGGCCTCCCGGAACGGGCAAGACGCTCCTCGCCAAGGCCGTCGCCGGCGAGGCCGACGTTCCTTTCTTCAGCGTGAGCGGGTCCGACTTCGTGGAGATGTTCGTCGGCGTCGGCGCCAGCCGCGTGCGCGACATGTTCGAGCAGGGCCGCAAAAACGCTCCCTGCATCATCTTCATCGACGAAATCGACGCCGTCGGTCGCCAGCGCGGCGCCGGTCTGGGCGGCGGCAACGACGAGCGCGAGCAGACGCTCAACTCTTTGCTGGTCGAGATGGACGGCTTCGACACCTCGGAGGGCGTCATCATCATCGCCGCGACCAACCGGGTCGACGTGCTCGACCAGGCGCTTCTTCGTCCCGGCCGTTTTGATCGGCAGATCTACGTCGACCTCCCCGACCTCGCCGGCCGGGAGCAGATTCTCAAGGTCCACGCCCGCAAGATCCAGCTTTCCGAGGACGTCGATTTGAACGTCGTCGCCCGCGGCACGCCCGGTCTCTCCGGCGCCGAGCTCGCCAACCTGCTCAACGAGTCCGCCCTCCTCGCCGCCCGTCGCGGCAAGAAGCGCGTCGATTCGCAGGACGTGGACGACGCCCGCAACAAAGTCCTCTTCGGCCTGGAGCGCCGCAAGGGCATGGACGCAGAAGACCGTCGGGTGATCGCCGTGCACGAGGCGGGCCACGCGTTGGTCTCCGCGGTCATCGCCGACAAGCACATGCCGCTTCACAAGGTGACCATCATACCTCGCGGCAACTCGCTCGGGAGCGCGATGTATATTCCGACCAAGGATCTCTACAACCGTTCGAAGGCGCGCCTTCTTAACGATCTCGCGGTGTCCTACGGCGGTCGCATCGCGGAAGAAGTCGTCATCGGCGACATCACCTCGGGCGCCTACGGCGATATTCAACATGCTTCGAAGGTGGCCCGTCACATGGTGTGTGACATCGGCATGAGCCCCCTCGGCCCGATCGCCTATGGACAAAACGAAGACACGGTTTTCCTAGGCCGAGAACTCACCCGCCACCGTCAGGTGAGCGAGGAAACCGCCCGCCAGGTCGACGCAGAGGTGCGAAAGCTCATCGACGAGCAATATGCTCGCGCCAGGGACATCATTCTAACCCATCGCGCCGCCTTGGAAAAGATCGCCGAGGAGCTACTCGAGCACGAGACCCTCGACGGGAAGCACGTGGATGAGATTCTACAGTTCGGCGAAATCCGCAGCCCCATCCGTCCGCCCGAGCCGCCGCCCGTGCCGCAGCCGCCGAGCAAGCCCGAGGGCGTGAT
>CBINJQ010000086.1:0-12824 GCA_966251015.1 uncultured Akkermansia sp.
AGGTGGAGGCCGCGCCGAGGGCGGCGGAACTGACGACGGTTCCGGTGCCGTTGTGGGCGTGGCGCAGCGCGGAAAGCAGATTCGTGCTGTCGGTCGCGGCGCCGAGCACGACGGGGCCGGCGCCGGAGAGCGTCACGCGATCGGTCGCCGGATCGTAGGCCGCGGAGACCTCGCCGCCCGTGACGGAGGAGATGCGGGCGAAGACGTCCGCGAGCGAGTCGGCGAGCGAAACCGTCACGCGTTTTCCGTTCACCGTAAATTCCCCGGAGCGGGGGGCGATCGCGGTGCCGAGGGAGGCGAGCGTGAGCCCGGACACGTCGGCCGAGGCGGCGAGCGGGGCGCCGATGTTGTTCGCGCCGGACCAGGTGGAGGCGGTGGCGCGCCGGACAAAGTCAAAGGCGTAGGCGCCGGCCGGGGTGTTCGCCGAGGCGGCGGCGGACCAGCCGGAATCGGAGGCGGAGGCCGAGCGGGAGTCGAAGACGCCGTCGCTGTCGAGGGCCTTGACGGCGGCGCGCAGGTCGCCGACGCGGGCCTGGACGCCGGAGAGCGAGGTGAGCTTGAGCTGGTTGGCGGCGATCTCCGACTGCATCGTCGTGGCGGGCGTCCGCTCGAAGGCGATCATGTCGTCCACGAAGGACTTCCAATCGAAGCCCGAGACGAGGCCGGAGAGTTGCAGGGTGGACATGGCGGGAGGTTCGGGAGACGCGGCGGGTGGAGGACGCGCGTGCGTGCGGCGCCCGCGGGAGCTATCGGCACGCCCGGCCGGGGCTTTAGCGAGGAATCGCGGAAACTGTAACAAAAAGTCCGATACATTTTTTCGGGCGGGCTAAAGTCGCGGGCGGCGGCGCCGTATTTGATGGGCAACCGCGGTTCAGGCCGCGGCCGGATCGGCCCGGATCCTCCTCCGGCCCGTCGCCCTACGGACAGGGCAGCCAAATCAAGGAAGATCATGTCTGTCGTCATCAACACCAACTCCGCGGCCACCGCCGCGTCGAACAACCTGGCCGCCGCCAACTCGATGCTGCAAAAGAGCCTGAACCGGCTCTCCAGCGGGTCGAAAATCGTCAACCCCTCCGACGACGCCGGCGGTCTGGCCGTCTCGCTCAAGCTCTCCGCCGCGGCCCGGCGGTCCGGCGCGGCGAACGTCAACATCGGCAACAGCATCTCGTTTCTGCAGACGCAGGACGGGGCGCTGAAGGTCACCGGGAAGGTCCTCGAGCGCGTCGGAGAGCTCAAGACCCTCTACTCCGACCCCACGAAGAGCTCCACGGACAAGGCGAACTACGAAACCGAGTTCACCCAGCTCAAGGCCCAGCTCTCCTCGCTGGCCGCGGAGAAGTTCAACACCATCGACCTCTTCAGCGCCTCCGCGCTGACCACGCAGGTCTCCGAGGACGGCGCCCAGACGGTGTCCATCTCGGGCAAGGACATCGATGCCTCAGGCACCGACTTCAACACGGTGATGAGCGCCTCCGGCCTCGCCGATTCCGCGATCACCCTCACGGACATCCGCAACGCCATCGAGGAGATCGCCACCTTCCGCGCCGCCAACGGCGCCGAGCAGAGCCGTTTCGGTTTCGCCGGCGAGGTGTTGACCACCAACAAGGCCAACCTCGAGGCCGCCGCGAGCCGCATCACGGACGTGGACGTGGCCGAGGAGTCGACCCAGCTCGCGCGTTGGAACACTTTGGTCCAGGCCGGCACGGCCATGCTCGCCCAGGCCAACCAGAGCTCGCAGTCGGTCATGCGGCTTCTCCAGTAAGGCGTTCGCGCCACGGTTTCGGCGGGCCGCCCCGAGCGGCCGCCCGCCCCTGTCCTCGTATCGGAAAACATCTGACCGCGTATCGATTCCGCCCGACTACCGCGCGCCGCCGGCGCGCACACCCCGCAGGGTCACGCTTTGGGGCCTCCGCCCCGGACGGCCTGATCCGGGCCGCATAATCCGGATCCGTGGCGACGACGGACGTCGCGTTCATCAAGGAAAGATACCACCATGGCAGTTGTAATTAACACGAACTACTCGGCGACGGTTGCCTCCAACAACCTCGCCGCTTCCAACTCGATGCTGCAAAAGAGCCTCAACCGGCTCTCCAGCGGCTCGAAGATCGTCAGCCCGGCCGACGACGCCGGCGGTCTGGCGGTTTCCGTGAAACTCACGGCGGCCGCCAAGCGCTCCGGCGCGGCGAACAACAACATCGGCAACTCGATGTCGTATCTGCAGACGCAGGACGGCGCGCTCAAGGTGGCCGGAAAGGTCCTCGATCGCATCAGCGAATTGAAGACCCTCCACTCCGACCCCACCAAGAGCACGACGGACAAGGCGAACTACGACACCGAGTTCAGCCAGCTGAAGTTGCAGCTCACGTCGCTGGCGGCGGAAAAGTTCAACTCGATCAACGTCTTCAACCAGGCGCTCACCACGCAGGTTTCCGAGGACGGCGGTCAGACGGTTGCGCTCTCCGCGAAGGATCTGTCGGGCAACGCCGGCGTCACCGCCGTGCAGGCCGGCGCCAACCTCGGCGCCGTGACGCTCGACAACATCAAGACCGCCATCGAGGGCGTCGCCACCATGCGCGCCACCAACGGCGCCGAGCAGAGCCGCCTCGGCTTCGCGTCGGAAGTGTTGACCGTGAACAAGGCCAACCTGGAGGCCGCCAACAGCCGCATCGTCGATGTCGACGTGGCCGAGGAGTCCACCCAGCTGGCCCGTTGGAACACGCTGGTCCAGGCGGGCACCGCGATGCTCGCCCAGGCCAACGGATCCGCCCAGACCGCGTTGCGACTCCTGTCGTAACACCGGACAAAGACGACATCCGACATGGTTCCAAAGGAGCCCCGTCCGCCTCGCGCGGACGGGGTTTCCCTTTTTCGGCGTCCGGCGGGGCGGCTTTGTTCCGCGCACGCCAAAAAAGAGAACTAAAGAAAGCATCCGTGCGCACCGATAGTTCATCTCGTTTCCGCGCCATGGATCGCGTTCCCGATCTTTCCCTGTGTCTCATCGTGAAGAACGAAGCCTCGCGGCTTCCTGATTGCCTCGCCTCCGCCGAGGGACTCGGGGCGGAGGTGGTCGTGGTCGACACCGGTTCGACCGACGGCACCGCCGCGATCGCGCGCGCGGCCGGCGCCCGGGTAATCGAGATCGCCTGGCCCGGCGATTTCAGCGCCGCGCGGAACGGGTCCCTGGAACTCGCGCGCGGCCGTTGGATACTGGTGCTGGACGCCGACGAGCGGCTGTCCCCGCCTGCGGTCGAAGCGATCCGTCGCGTCGTCGCCGGACCGGCCGATCACGCGTGCTCGCTCGTGCAGCGCAACGCGCTGGCGGGGGGCGCCGGCCACGTTTCGGTGCGCATCGTGCGGTTGTTTCCCAACCGCCCCGACGTGCGGTTCGAGCGTCCGATCCACGAGCAGGTGAACACTTCGCTCGAGCGGGCCGGGGTCCGGATCGTCGAGAGCGGGATCGGCTTTGAGCACGCGGGTTATGCCGACGCGCGCGCCATGCCGGCGAAGCTGGCGAGGAACCGCGCGCTGATCGAGGCGGCGCTGGCCCGCGAGCCGGACGGAGATCCGAATTTGCGCTATTTTCTCGCGGCGGGATTTTTCGACGCCGGCGAGCACGCCCGCGCCGCCGAAGAATACGCCGCCTGTGCGGTCGCGGCCAGAAACCGGCGCGCCTTGGCCGAAGCCGCGCGGATCAAGCAGGCCGAGTGCCTCTCGCTGCTGGGACGCCCGGCCGAGGCGATGGCGTTGTTGACGGCCGATCCCTCGCTGATGTCGCACCCGCTCGCGTGCGAGCTGCGGGCGGCGGTGGCGGCCGTCGGCGGCCGGGAGGAGGAGGCCGCTCGTTGGCGGGAGCGGTTGTTGACCTTCGCCGACACCGCCTACCTGCCCGCGGTCGCCTTGCTGCCCATGAAGGTCAAGGCGCTCGAAGGGTTGGCCGATCGTTGTTACCGGATGGGATTCCGGGACGCGGCGCTTCGCATCCTGCGCCTGGCCGTGCAACTGACTTCCGGTCGGCTCGATTTTGGCGCGAGCGTGATGATCGCCTACCAAGGCGCTCGTTTCGAGACGGGCGGCGGTTCTTGAAGCGCGACCGGTCGACGGCCTCGAACATCCGGGTCGGCTATCGAGGCTCGCGAAATAGCCTGACAGGCAGGGACGGACCCCGGGCCGTCCTTCCGCATCGGCGGGCCCGGCGGTCCCGCCCTACCCGCAGGCGTATGCTTGTTGCCGATCTACCTCCCTCGGGCGCCCGCCGGCCTCATGTTATCCACGGCGGAACGATTTTCAGGGGGAGACGGCGAGAGGGGGCTCGGTGGCGTAGTCGGCGCGAGGCGTGCCGAGGCGGGCGCGGTGCTTGAGGAGGAGTTGTTCCATCTCGATGTTTTTCGCGTCGCGGGCGAGGGAGAGCGGGGTGGCGCCGCCGTAGATGTCGAAGGTGGAGAGGGAGCCGCGGTCGAGCAGGGTTTGCACGATATCGAGGTGTCCGGCGACGACGGCGGCGCAGAGGGCGGACTCGCCGTTGTTGCGGGTGGCGTTGGGTTGCGCGCCGGCGGCGAGGAGGAACGCGACGATCTCGCCGCGGCCGGCGGCGGCCGCGGCGAAGAGCGGGGTGCGGCCCTCGATGTCGGTCAGATTGATGCCGGCGGGGACCTCGGCGAGCAGACGCACGAGGTCGAGGTGGCCGGCCTTGGCGGCGACGAAGAGAGGCGTCTGCAACCGCGGGTCGCGGGCGTTTTCGTCGGCGCCGTCGGCGAGGAGCTTGCGCGCGGTCTCCAGGTCGCCGGAGGCGGCGGCGAGGTGCAAGGGCGTGGTGGCGGGGGGGAGGACGGCCCGGAGATGGGGCGGGACGGGGTCGAGAGGCGTCTTGAGCGGACGCAGAACGATGGAGGGCGCGGACGGGGGCTGGAGCGCGGGGGAGGCCGGGGCGACGGGAGCCGGATCGGAAGACGTCGGAACGGGCGAGGTTTCGGCGGAGGCGGGCGGTTCGACACGGGCCAGAAGAGGCGGCGCGGAATCGGCGGGAAGGGTCGCGCCCCGGCGGCGGAGGAGCGTGGCGACGGGCCGGTGGCGGTATTTTTCGGCGATGAAAAGCGGGGTGCGGCCGTCGCTCGTGGTGGTGTCGAAGCGGGCGCCGGCGGCGAGGAGGGCGCGGGCGGCTTCGAAGTGGCCTTCGCGGGCGGCGATGAAGAGGGGCGTTTCGCCGTCGCGGTTGGCGGCGTCGGGCTTGGCGCCGGCATCGAGGAGCGCGGAGACGAGCGCGGCGAGGCCGCCGGCGGTGGCGGCGAGGAGGGGCGTGCGACCGTCGGCCTCGGCGGCGTCGACGGGGACTTTGCGGGCGAGAAGGGCGCGGGCGAGATCGAGGCGGTTCTCCGCGGCGGCGAAGTGCAGCGGGGTCTGGTCCGCCGCGGATGCCTCGGCGGGGTCGGCGCCGTTTTTCATGAGGAGCCCGGCGATCTCGAGGTAGGCGCCGTCAGGCGGGATGATGAAGTGGGGGCCGCGGGCGCCGGCGGCGTAGTGGAGCGGGCCGAGGCCGGCGGAGTCGCGGGCGGTGGCGGAGGCGCCGGCGGCGAGCAGGTGCTCGACGCTCTCGACGAAGCCGATCTTGGCGGCGAGGGCGAGCGGGGTGCGGCCCTCGGAGTCGGGGGCGTCGACCTTGGCTCCGCGCGAGAGGAGGAATCGAACGGTCGGCGGGTAGCCGACCTCGGCGGCGATGCAAAGCGGGGTTCGGCCGGCGGCGTCGCGCGCCTCGAGGTCGAGGCCGCGCGAGAGGAAGTATTCGCAGAGGGCGATCCAGCCGTTTTGCGCGGCGAGCCAGAGGGCGGTGCGGCCGTCGGTGGTCTTGGCGTCGAGGCGGGCGCCGTGGGCGTGGAGGAGTTTGACGACATCGAGGTGGCCGCCCTGGGCGGCGGAGAGAAGGGGCGTGAAACCGTCGTCGAGACGGGTGGCCTCGGCGTCGGCGCCGCGGGCGAGGAGGGCTTTGACCAGAACGATGTGGCCGTCGTAGGCGGCCATGCGAAGAGGGTTGAGCGTGCTGCGGCCGTTGACGACCCGGTCGGCGGGGGAGGCGCCTTTTTCGAGGAGGACGAGGGCGGTGTCGATGGAGCCGTCCTTGGCGGCCATGAAAAGGGGCGTGCGGTTTTGTTGGTCGAGGGCGTCGACCTCGGCGCCGCGGTCGCAGAGGAGGGCGGCGGTTTCGGCGTAGCCGTAGAAGGCGGCCATGAAGAGCGGGGTGCGGCGGCGTTGGTCGCGGGCGTCGACGGGAGCGCCGCGATCAAGAAGGAGACGGGCGGCGGGGACGCGGCCCTCCTTGGCGGCCTGGTGGAGGGCGGTGAGGCCCTCGTTGTCGCGCGCGGCGATGTCGGCGCCGCGGTCGAGGAGGGCGGCGATCACCTCGGCGTGGCCCTCGCGGGCGGCGAGCATGAGCGGGGTCTGGCCGTGCTCGTCGCGGGAATCCACCGGCGCTCCGTCGGCCTGAAGGGCGTCGACGGCGGCGGGTTGACCGGCGAGGGCGGCGCGGGCGAGCGGCGTGGCGCCGTCGGGCGCGACGACGTCGGCGCGGGCGCCGCGCTCCTTGAGGAGGGCCATCATGGCGGTCTGGCCGTTGAGCGAGGCGAGGACGAAGGGCGTGGCGCCGGTGTCGGTGGTGGCGTGTTCGAGGGCGGCGCCGCGGTCGAGAAGAAGGCGGGCCAACTCCAGGTGGCCGGCGTGGGCGGCGACGCAGAGCGGCGTGGAGCCGTCGGTGTCGGTGGCGGAGTCCACGGAGGCGCCGTGGTCGAGAAGGAAGCGGGCGATCTCGAGGTGGCCCGAATGGGCGGCGACGAAGAGCGGGGTGACGCCGTGGGGATCGGTGGCGTTGACCGCCGCGGGATCGGCGCGGAGGAGGTCGCGCAGGGCGGCGAGGTCGTTTTGCTGGGCGGCGCGGTGGAGCGGGAAGCGCGGAGGCGCGGAGGGCGGCGCGGAGGGCGGAGATGGAACGGAGGCGACGGACGAGGCTGGCGGGACGGATGCGGAGTCGAAGGCAATGGCCGTGAGCGGGAGAAGGGCGAGGGCGGGGAGGAGGATCGGGCGCATGGTTTGAATGCGGAAGGAGCCGGGGGAGTTGCTCAGGAGCGGCCGCCGCCGTCGGCCGGGGGAAGCGATTCGAGATCTTGGAGCAGGGTGGCGCGGGTCTCGGGGTGCTCGACAGATTCGGCGTAGCGGCGGGCGGCGTCGCGATCGCGCAGCGCCCATTCGAAGAAAACCCGGCTCTTGGTCAGGGTGCGCTTGGTGGAATCGCAGATGCTGTCGGTGAGTTCCAAGGCGATCTCGGGCCGGGCGGCGACGAGGGTGGAAGAGGTGGCGAGGGCGGCGACGCCGGGATCGAGATCGGGGTCCGGGTCGGCGCGGTTGATCCATTGGAGGGCGGCCTGGGGGTCCTTGTCCGCCCAACGCCGAAGGGAGATCGAAAGGGCCTGGGTGCGGTCGTCGCCCGCGGGGAGTTTCTGCGCGAAGTCGGCGAAGCTTTGCGGATCGAAGTCGGAGCGGCCCTCGACAAGGCCCTTGAGGGCGGACTCGCGAACGGCGGGATCGGTGATCGAGGAGAGTTGGGAGAAGGCGCGGTCGGGGTCGTGCTGGGCCCACTGGTAGAAGGCGGAGTCGAGGAGGAAGGATTGCCGGTCGACCATCTTGGCGGAGGTGGCGAAACGAATGGCGGTCTCGAAATCCCCGGCTCGGTCGACGAGGGCGTTGATGAGCATGTGCCCGTAGGTGCCGGCGGGCTCGGGGTCGGCGGCGCAGAGCCGCAGGCCGACCCGCATGGCCTCGGCGGGCTGGGCGACGGCGCCCGCGAGGACGGCGGAGACGCACTTCATGCGTTCGCCGAGGACGGGTTGTTCCATGGCCCAGTCGGCGGCGTCGTCCGGAGCGACGGAGGCCCAGCCGCGGAGGGCGGCGTCGCGCAGGGCGTCGCGCGCGAGCCAGTTGGCCTCGGAGCCGGCGAGATCGAGGGCGAGCGCGGGATCGGTGCGAGCGAGCTCCTCGAGGAGCGCCTGGCGGGCGCGTGCGCGCGCGGCGCCGACGGGCCGGGCGGCGAGCTCGCGCCAGCGGGCGTCCCAGTCGGCGCGGGCGGAGAACGTAGTGGAAAGATGGTTACGGGACGGGGCGGGCGCGGCGGCGGCGGGCGGCGGCGGGGGCGCCGGCCGGCGGACCGCCAGGGCCCGGGCCGAGGCGAAGCCGACCAGCGAGGCGGCGAGCGCGAAGCAGACGGCGGCGGGAACGGACCACGTGGTGGAAACGGAAGACGGGGCGGCGGCGCGCATTTGGAGCGAAGAGACGAGAGCGGGGAGCAGGGGGCGGAAAGACAGCGGAAGAGAGCGGAAGTCGCGGCTCAGGGAGCGCCGTCGGGGAACACGTCGGCGAGGACGGCGATGAGCGCGCTCCGGTCGGCGCCGACGGCCTTGTCGAGGTAGGCGCGGGCGGATTTCGGGTCGCGGGCGGCCCATTGGCCGAAGACCGATCGCATGGTCTCGGCGCGCTTGGCGGGGTCGGTGATATCGAGGGCGAGGTCGAGGGCGGCGGAAGGGCGCGAAACGAGGAAGGATTGCTGGTTGGCGAGCGCGGCGAGACCGGCGTCGAACTCGGGGCCGCTGTCGTTTTTCTGAATCCAGGCCGCGGCTTCCTCGGGGTGGCGTTCGAGCCAGAGCGGCAGGGCCTCGGCGAGGGCCTGCCCGCGCTCGGCGCCGGGCGGGAGTTTGAGCGCGTGTTCGGCAAGTCCGGCGGCGTCGGCCCAGGACCAGCCGGTGATGGCCTGGCTGCGTGCTTGGTCGGCAAGGACGGGATCCTCGATTTTTTCGGCGGCGGCGAGGGCGGAGGCGGGATCGTGGCGCGCCCATTCGAAGTAGGCGGACTTGAGCAGAAAGGGGAACTTGTCCGTGCCGACCTCGGCGCCGAAACGGGCGGCCTCGGCGAAGGCTCCGGCGTCGACGAGCGCGGCGATGGCGGCGTGGCCGTAGTCTCCGGCGGGCTCGGGGTCCGAGGCGCAGAGCCGGAGGGCGAGATCGACGGCGGCGGCGGGATTTTCGGCGGCGCCCTGGAGGACGGCGCCGACGACGGCGCGGCGGTCCTCGATGCGGGCGGTCAGCGCCCAGTCGCCGGCGGCGTCGGGGGCGGTCGCGGCCCAGCCGCGGAGAGAGGCGTCGCGGAGGATCTCGCGCAGGCGCCAGTCGGCCTGGGCGCGGGACAACTCGAGAGCGCGCGCGGGGTCGGTGCGGGCCAGCTCCTCGAGCAGCGCGCAAAGGGCGCGGGTGCGGGCGGGGGTGCTGGCGAGGGCGAGGGTGGTTTCCCAGCGGTCGGCCCAGGAGGCGGGGTGTTCGGCCGCGGACGAGTCGGCGGGGTCGGAAGGCGCGGACGGCGATGTCACGGCGGGGAGGCCGGTCGCGGCGGTGTTCCGGTCGAGGCCGGGCGAGGCGTCGAGGGGGGCGCGATGCGGGGGCGAAGAGAGCCAGCCGGCGACCGCGCCGAAGAGGGCGGCGACGAGGGCGAAACCGGCGACTTTGGCGGAAGACCAACGGGGCGGGAGGACGCGGGGCGACGTCATCGGCGGACGAACGGGGGTAAGCGTGAAACCGGGGCGACGCGTGGGGTTGAACACGTCGCCCCGGAGTGGATGGACTTGGCGGGCGGTCGCGGGAGTTACCGCGCACGCGGTCGCGGCTTGCTCGCCTAAACCGCGGGCCGAGGGAACCGCCCGTCCGCCTGGAGTCCGGAGTCTCCGGAGTCGACCTTAGTAGGTGAAGGCCTGCGAGGAGCGGCCATACCACCAGCCCTTGGAACCGGAGAAGCTGTTGACGCGGATGTTGCGTTGCCCGAAGCGCGTGGTGGAGGAGTCGGTGCGGCCGACGGCTTCGCGCGTCTGGTTATGCGTGCTGTTGTCGTAGTAGAAGTTGCAGGTGAAGGTGGAGCCGCCGAGCTGGCGGATGTTTTTCAGGCCGTTCGTCTGCGTGTGGTAGTAGAGCGTCACGGAGGTGGCGGCGTTGGCCTGGCCGAACTTGTCGGACGCGTTGACCGCGGAGGCGCCGGAGACCCAGCAGTTGCCGCCGGACTTGACGGTGAACTGATCCTCGCCGACGTCCTGCCAGGTGACCTCGTTCATCGTGCCGTTGCCGTAGAAGTGACAGCCGTCGATACCGGGGGCGGCGAGCTTCACGTTGCGGAGCGTGGAGTTGGCGTTGAGGCGGAAGAAGGCCTTCTGGCCTTCGTTCTGGCTGCCGTCGCCCATGCCTTGGGCCACGATGGTGTTGCCGTTGCCGTTGTAGGTGGCGCCGGCCGGGATCACGTAGGTGCTCGTGAAGTAAACGGTGGCGGCGGAGGCGATGTTGGCGATGAACAGGCCGGCGAGGGCCGAAAGCGCCGCGAGGGCGCGATGATGACGGGAGGTCATTGTCGGGGTGTTTTTGGGTTTTTGTTCTCGGACGCAGGATTGCGGCCGGGAAAGGGGTAGGCGGCCGGGGGGCCGCGGGGCCGAAGAGATTGGGGTAATTGCGTATCCCGCAACCGCAGATGTGCGCTCATCGTTGTATAGGTCGTTGTAAATAAGGGGCTAGCGAACTGTAACTTTTTTTATGTGTGTCCATTGCAAGCGGCTAATGGGCCGATAATTGAGCACGAAACGATAGGCCCGTCCGTCCGCAGGAAGGTGCAAAATCGCCTGGGAAGATATCCCCAATACTAGCTACAAAAGGGTCCAGGTTGTTAGCCTAAACTACGCAGGCGTTTGGGCCCGAATCTCTGTTTCCGCGTGTGCTTCGCGGCCAACGCGGTTGATCGCTTGACGAAGAAAGACGGGTTTCGGGCGGGACGCGGCGTATTTTTCGCCTGAAGTCGGTTTGGCGTAAACGGAGTGCCTGTGTAGGCGTATGTTGGATACGATACGCGTCGCCGCGCGGGCGCTTTCCGCTCAGCGGGGGGCGGACGCGGCGACCAGCAGAAGCATCGACCGGGTCCAGGCGTCTCCGTCGGAGTCGGTCACGGTGAACTCGAAGCGGGCGCGACCGACGTGTCCGGGGGCGGGGGTGAAGGTCGCGAAGCGGCCTCCGGGGCCGGATTGGGCGACGGCGCCTCCGACGAGGCCGGAGACGGTGAATTTCGGGGCGAGCGCGTCGAAGCCCGAGGTGTAGCGGCCCAGGTCGATCTCGAGCGGCGCGCGCGCGAGGACGGCGTGGGGGGAGGCCTTGAAGTGGAGGTATTCCTCGAGGCGGGTGTAGCCGGAGGGGGAACCGGAGGGCAGGAATGTAGTGCCGGAGACGATACCGTTTTCGGAGGCGAGCGCGGCGCCGTGGTCCCGGCTGTCGACGCTCCAGCCGAGCGCGGTCTCGTAGGCGTCGGGCATGCCGTCGCGGTCGGTGTCGGGCGGGGCGGGAGCGGGGTCGAGCGTGCCGAAGCCGTCGGCGGAGGCGCCGGTGTCCTTCTCGTTTTTGACGTGAAAGCGGGCCTGGGAGACGAGCTTGCCGAGGAGAATGGTGTCGACCTCGTCGCGGAGGGGGAGTCCGGACGCGGCGTCGAGGCGAAGGGCGCCGGCGGAGGACACGATCTTTTTGTAGGCAAGTCGCGGGGAGTCGGTTTTCACGCCGACGGGCGAGCCGGGGAAGGGGACGTCGCTTTTGTGATAGCGGGAGACTTTCGGGGTCTCGCCGTGGGCGGGGACTTTCTCGGCGGGATCGAAGGGGAGGCCCTCGACGATTTCGTAACCGCGGTCGGCGCCGTTGAGCAACCCGTCGCCGTCGTTGTCGATGAGGTTGTCGGCGAGGTGCAGGCTGAAGTTGGGGCGGCGCGGGGCGGCGCTGTCGAGCCACGCCTTTTCGAGGGCGTGTTTGCGGAGGTTGCCGGGAGGGGAGACGAAGTAGTTTCCGACGACGTTGGCCTTCCAGTTCATCGGGGTGTGGGAGTCGCCCATGATGAAGCCGATGTCCCAGTCGAAGGTGACGTTGTTGATCCACTCCAGGAGGCCGTCGGGGCGCGCCTTGGGGTTTCGGGTGTGGTTGTGGGCCCAGAGATTGTGGTGGGCGGTGGCGTGTTTCTGGTCCCAGAGGCCGCCGCAGGAGTGGGTTTCGAGGCCCCAGGCGTTGAGCGAGTATTGCAGGGTCAGGTTCTCGGGCGGGCGCTTGAAACTGGACATGTTCTCGTCGGTGGAGAACTGCTTCGAGACGTGGTCGACGATCACGTTGTCGCCGTTGGCGTCGAGATTGAGGCAATCCCCGCCGCGACCGTCCCGTCCATGGCGGAGACGTAGGTGCCGGATCACTACATCCGGGGCGGAGACGAGCAGCGTGCCGCCGCGCAGGCCGACGCCGCCGCCGGGCGCGGTCTGGCCGGCGATGGTGACCCGGGGCCTGGTGATGCGGAGATTCTTGGGCGGGGCGGGGATGTAGCCGGAGACGGCGAAGACGATGGTGCGGCCCGAGTCGGGGGCGTTGGCGAGGCCGCAGGCGAGCGAGCCCTCGACGGCGGCGTCGCCGGACAGGTTGGTGACGGTATAGACATCGCCTCCTCGACCGCCGAGAGCGCGGGCGCCGTAGCCCTCGGCGTCGGGGAAGGCGGGGATGGGCGCGGCCTGGGCGGCGAGAGCGGCGGAGGCAAGCAGCGCGAGCAGGCGGTGCTTGCGCCGGGCGGCGGGGGAAAGAAAGCGGGGCATCGGGGAAGGGACGCGACGAGCCTGGGCGGGGTTTCCCCGCCTACGACCGGGCGTGGATCAGACAGTCTTATTGGGCCTCGCATTTCAGACTGAGGCCTTCGGGCCGACGAACACGGACGGCCCGGCGGTCCGTCCCTGCCCGTCAGCCTAATTTACG
>CBINJQ010000087.1:0-12729 GCA_966251015.1 uncultured Akkermansia sp.
CCGATCCGGCGGGCGTCGTATCCACGATCTGGATCGCCGCGATGCCGCCGGCGTTGGCGTTCAGCACGGCGTCCTTGGCCGTGACGGTGAGGTCGGATCCGGTGACGCCCGTGAAGCGCACGAAGGTGGCGCGCGGGGCGGCGTTCGCACCCGCGACATCCAGGGCGTCGCCGATCATGGGAGCGGGAGCATACGGAGCCTCGACCGTGGGGGTGGCCGCGACTGTCGTGCTGTCGTTCTGCAGCAGGCGGAAGTAATACGTCGATGAGCCGACGCGGTCGATGCTCACGGAACCGACGTTGACGCCGCCGTTGTTGCCGCCGGTCACGTAGACGTAGACGTCGTAGGTGCCGTAGGGGATATTGGATACGCTGACGTTGGCGCCGGTGGCGGCGCGGGACTCGATATAGCCGTGCAGGAGCTGCCCATGCTCGGACTTGACCGCCAGAGAGGCGCCGGTCACCGAGCGGGCGGCCCAGGTGCCTGCCGAGGTCCAGGTGGCCGTGGCGCCGGCGGAGCCCGATCCGGTGCTCTCGACGAGAGCGAGCGGGGTGGTCTGATTGGCGACGCCGCTGACGGTCGCGGAGTTGTTCCAGTTAAGCGCAGGGTAGAAGCCTGCGGCGGTCCCGGGGGCCACCGTCCCGAGGACGGAAGACCAGCCTTCGCTGGTGGCGGCGCCCACGAAGTTCAAGCCGATGGCACGGGCGCCGGCCGTCGTCCCGGTGATAACCCGGATGGCGGAGGATCCGCTGGCCGTGACCGCATAGCCGACGTCGGTGCTCTTGGAATCCGTCACGGTGACGGAGTAGACGCCGCTGTCGGCGGTGCTGGAACCGGAGACGACCAAGGTCGAGCTCGTCTGGCCGGAGATCGGATTGCCATCCTTGAACCACTGATAGCTAACGCTGCCTCCCATGTTGGAGGCGGCGGTGGCGGTGATGGTGACGCTCGAGCCCGTCGCGATGGTCTGGGCGGAGGGTGCGACGCTCACGGAGGGGTTCACCACGGCGATGCCGTTCGCGCTGTTCAGGAACTGGCCCGGGGGCAACGCGGCGCGGCTGAAGCGCACTTCGTCGATGTCGCCGCGGAAAAAGTCCACGTCGGCGGAGTTGTAATCGCCGCGGCCCACCGTCCAAGGCGCGTCCGCGCCGGAGTCGGGATCCCTGAGGCCGGTGAAGCCCGTGGCGGAGCCGACCTCGTTGCCGTTGACGTAGAGTTTGAGAGTGCCCGCGTTGGCGTCGCCGACCGCGGCGACGTGATACCACGTGCCGATGACCGGCACGAAATTGCTGTTCACCTGGACGTTGGTGTTGTCCTTCGTGATAAGCTCGATACGGAAACCGTTGTTGGAACCGGAGCCCACCGCGGCTCCGGCCTTGGAGAGATAGAACAACGCGGTGTCGCCGTTACCGATACCAGGGCTGGTATCATCGCGACCGACGATGGTCTGCCAGCCAGCCAAGCTGCTGGGGCGGACGAAGGCCTCGATCGTGAAGCTGCCGAATGACTCGTCGGCGAGGGTGCCGCTCGTGGGAGCGACGAGCCCGTTGTTGCCGGAACCCGGGAAGTTCGCCCCGAGGGTATTGGCGAGCCCGGTGGCGGGGATCGTGGCGTAAGGAACGCTGGCGGAGGTGTAGGTCGGAGCCCCCAGCGCGGTCAGGTGATTGGAGCCGGTCGAATCGGTGGCGGAGCTGATCGCGCCGGCGTCGACGCCATCCTCGAAGCGATAGTAGGCGACGGAGAAGCTGCTGCCGGGGAGGACCGAGATGGTCGAGAAGGTGACGGTCGTCGACTTGGGCGCCTGTCCGGAGGAGACGGCGGCGTCGTCAAAGACGTCCACGGAATAGATGCCGCCATTGGCGGCGGTGGCGGCCGAGATCGTCAGGGTCGCGCCGGTCTGGCCCGAGATGAGCTGGCGGCCGGAACCGGTGTCGACATACCACTGATAAGTGAGGTTGCCGAGGCCGCTGGCGGTGACGCTCAGGACGAAGTTGGAGCCGATCGGATAGGCGGTGTTGTAGGCGCCGGCCGAAGCGGAGGGGTCGGGATAGGAGATGCCCGGGTCGGCGATAACACGCAGGAGGCCGGTGGCGGGATCGAATTCGTAGAAGGTGCCGTTGGCGGGCTTGACCCACTTCGCGCCGCTGACGGTGAACCCGGTGACGGAGAAGGTGCCGCCATAGGTCTCGGTCAGCGTGGAGTTGTCCACGACCTGCCAGGAGCTGCCCTGGGCGGTGGCGGCGGCGGAGAGATCAAACTCGTAGTCGCCGTCGATGGTGAGCGCTCCGGTGCCGGTGATCTTGCTGCTCACGCCGTTGGCGCCGACGACAAACTTGATCGAGGCGTTGTCGGAGAGCGTGAGGGTGCCGCCGTTGACCGTGGTGTTGCCGGTGTAGGAATTGACGCCGCCGAGCGTGAGGACGCCCGCGCCATTCTTGGTGAGTCCGCCGCCGGTGGAGACGGTGTCGGCGACCAAGGGCTTGGCGATGGTGATGTTGAAGCCGTTGGTGTCGATGATCGCGCCGCCGGCCTTGACGTTGGCCGCGCTGACGGCGGTCGCACCGATGAAGGTGGCGCTGTCGCCGGCGGGCTTGAGGGTGCCGCCGTTGAAATTAATGACACGGGCGCCGGTCGCCTTGGTGCTGATGATCGAGCCGGCGGTCAGGGTGCCGCCGTTCAGGTTGATCGTGTGGGTGACGGCGCGGTCGGCGTTGTTGTTAAGATTGATGACCGAGCCGGCGCCCATGGTGATGGAGCCGGAATTCAGATTGATGCTGCTCACGCCGTTGGAAGCGCCGGGCCCCCAATTACCGGTGCTGAACTGGATGTCGGTGTCGGCGTTGAGATTGAGCGCGCCACCGTCGACGTTGATGACGCCGCCGGTCGAGTCCCAGGTGCTCATGATGAGCCAACGCTTGCCGGTGCTGGCCACGTTAAAAACACCTCCCGTGGCGATGTTCAAGGTGTCGATGCTGCTGGCGTTGCCGGCGAAGGCCATCACAAGGTCGCCGTCGCAGTTCACCGTGCCGCCCGCGTTTACGTTGAAGGTGCCGACCGCGGTGTCGTCGAAGCTGTCGCCGTCGGCGAAGACGATCGCGCCGGCGGTGTTGATCACGCCCGTGCCGCCCACATTGATGGTGGCGGTGCCGGTGTTGGTGGTGCGCGCGAGGTGGATGTCTTGGGCGCTGACGCTGCCGCCGGTCACGTTCAGGGTGCCGGTGGCGCCGTTGCGGCCCATGATCAACCAGTTGCCCGTGCCCGTCGAAAGGGTGCCGCCGGTCACGTCGACGCGACCGGAGTTCCCGGCCTCGAGGCCGATGAAGATATCAACCGGGCTGAAAGACGGAGTGGTCGAGACGATCGGGTAGTTTCCCGTCGCGGTGTTGACCGTGAAGTTGCCCGTCGGATTCGCGGGATCGCTGCTCCAATTGGCCGCGTTGCTCCAGTCCTGGCTGGTGTCGCCGACCCACGTGGCCTGTCCATGGGCCAAGGGAAGAGCGGCCAAGAGCGCCAGAAGGGCGCCGACGGCTTTGATGTTTCGGGACCGCGAGGTCGCGCGTGCGGATCCGGGCGTTTGGGGATGACTTAGTGAGGCGGGGTTCATGGTCAGGTATGGCAAAAAGTGGATGGAGCCGCAAAGGCTTCGAACTGTTCGGAAACAGACGGCGGCCAAGCGGCGAGAAGGGGGCTTAATTAGTGAACAACGCGAAACGGCCGCGAACTGCGCCAAGGAAAGACGGATTATTTTTCCATGATCCCAAAAGGCTCGAAAGGCATGTCAGGTAGCGGGGATGACGAAGGCGGAACACCGAATCCGGAGATCACTGCATAGGCATCCCGACATCTTCGCCGCAACCCGCATTATCGCCCGGAGCAGATTCACGGATGGGGCGGATAACCGCCCGCGACAGAACATTAGTCTCCACTTTCCAGATACATAGGAGATCAAAAGAGCTCCCCTGACAACTTGGTCGGCGGAACCGATAAGAAACAGTCAGGAGTTAAGGTCATTATCCTTTTAGCCGCTCGACTTGCTCTAAGCTCCAACCACGCGGACGGAACCGAACGGCAACGCCAACCAGCGTCCGAGATTAGGCCACGCCATCCGTGCGGACGGCGGTCTGCTCTCTCGTTACTTGGTCTTTCCGCACGCACCAGGCCCGTGCCCGCGTCCGCCAATCTCCGACAGAGCGCCGGACGCGGGGAAGCCTCCGGCGCGTAAACCTGACGCAGGGGCGCCTCAGGGCACGGACAGGAGCAAGCGGAAGAAGCGACGCGCGCCGGCGGAATCAGGCGCGGGGGCCGTGAGCGAGATCGTCGTCGCCGAGGCGCGCGGAACGCCATCCGCGCCGGCCGGAGTCCAAGCGGACCAGGCGGTCAGATCGGTGGAAGTCTCGAGCGCCCATGCACGATCAGGCGGCAACACAAAGGACACGGTGATCGTCGCGCCGCCGCCGGAGCTCGTGATGGAGGTGCGGAGCGCGCTGGAACCATCGCGCGGATCGGTGAAGGAGATGAATTCGGAAAGGTTGTCCTGGCCGTCCCCGTCGGCGTCGGCCGTCTCCGCTCCCTCCGGCGAATTGGCGCTGCCAAAGGTCGCGAGGCGCCACTCGGGGTAGTCGGCGCGGACGCCGAGGGCCGCGATCCACTCCGCGAGCAGGTTGATGGCGGACTGGTCGAGCTCGTTGGTGGCGAGCGGCGGCATGCGGGTGAACCCGTTTTCCACCGCGACGCGGTTATAGACGATGGAATGCAGGAGGTCGCCGGGAACGACGTAACGGTTGGCGGGGTTGCCGCCGTTGTTTTCGGCGACGCCGTTCACGAGACTCGTTTGCGCAAGGGTCAGCTCCGGGCGGCCGTCCCACGAAGCGCCGGAAACGGTGCCGTCGACGCGGTGGCAATACGAGCAGTTGACCGCGAGGTAGGAGCGCGCGCGGGCCTCGACGGAGTAGAGCGTCTCGTCGGGGCGCAGATGGCGCGGCAAACCGGCGGGATCGCCCAGCGCGGTGCTGAAGTAACCGGCGTTTTCGAGGGCCGCGAGCTGGTTGCCCATGTGGCCGTGAATGTCGCCGGAGCGATTGAGCTGGCGGGTGTTGAAGGAAAGCGCGCCGCCGGACTGCGGAGTGTGGCAGGTGAGGCAGCTCGACCGGCTGGGGATGCCCCAGCGCTGGGTGCGGAGCACGCCGCCGTCGTTGATTTGCAGGTCGAACTCGACGCCCTCGTCGGGCACGAGCTCCGCTTCGGTCTGGGCCTCGTTCCAGCGGTAGCTCACGCCGTAGAAGCCGGCGTCGCCCTTGACGATGACGCGGGTCTCGAGCCGGCGGCGCGTGGAGGAGTCGCCGCGGGTGAGATCGATGTCGAAATGCTTCACGAGCACGAGGCCGGCCGGGTAGGTCCAGTTGGCGTCGCGCTGCGGCGTCACCTTCGCGGTGCCCGGGATGCCGAACCAGCGTCGCTTGATCGCGTGGTCGCTCCAGAAGGGCAGGTTCACCTGGTAGGGCAGCAGGCCGGGGCTCGGCGAGAGATCGGCGAGGTCGGCGAAGAGGCCGGTCTCGCTCAGCGTCGCGGGGAAGGTGCTCGTCGAGGTGCCGGTGACGAGGCGGATAATCCGGCTGTTGAGATAATCGGCGAAGAGCAGATCCTGGTTGGAGGGATCGACGCCCATGCTGACGAGTCCGCCGTAGACCCCGGGGACGCCGGTGAGGCGCGAGACGGCCTTGGTGCCGGGATCGAGTTTCCAGATGTGGCCGGACACGGAATCGCAGAAAACGTATTGTCCGTGGAGAGCCGGGAAACGTGAACCGCGGTAGACGATGCCGCCCACCACGGAATTGCCCGCGAACTGCGGATCGGCTCCCGCGACGGAGGTGTGCGGGTAGGCCCAGACCGGATCAGTCGAGGTGAACCAGGCGGGTTTCGCCGGATTGGTGCCGAAGGTGGTGTCGGTGAAGCCCTCGCGCCAGACCCAGCCGTAGTTGCCGCCCTTCACGACGAGGTTGATCTCCTCGTAGAGATTTTGGCCGACGTCGCCCGTCCAGAGCTGGCCCGTCTGCGAGTCGAAGGACATGCGCCAGGGGTGGCGGAGGCCGACGGCCCAGTATTCCATGCGCAGCTTGGTCATGTCGGTCACGGCGAGACCGGAGAAAGTGCCGTCCCACGCGCCGCCGCGGGCGACGGGCACGAAGGGATTGTCGATCGGCACGGAGAAGCGCGCGACACCTCCGTCGAGGGGAATGGCGTCGTGCGCGGTGGGCTCGATGTTGCCCGGCCGCTTGTCGACATCGATGCGGAAGATGCCGGCGAAGAAATCCTTGTCGAGGCGCTGGCTGTTGCCGCGGAAGTCGTTCGCGTTCTCCTCGTCGCCGGCCGCGTAGTAGAGGTAGCCGTCGGGGCCGAAGTGAAGGTCGCCGCCGTTGTGGTTCGCGCCTTCGTCGCGCTGCTGGATGAGGATCAGCTCGGAGGCGGGATCGGCGGCGTTCGGATCGCCTGCGCTGACGCGGAAACGCGACACGCGCTCGTAGTCGAGGCCGTTGATCCGGACCGAGTAGGCGGCGTAGAAGTATCCGTTGGTCGAATACTGGGGATGGAAGGCGAGGCCGAGCAGGCCGAACTCGTAGTTGGCGCCGTTGACGATGGTCTCGGCGGGGGCGCGGCCGGCGACGACCTGGGCGAGATCCAGGAACAGGACCTTGGTCGGCGTGGCGGCGGTGATGTCGGGCACGAGCTGGATCTTGGCCATGCGCTCGCACACGTAGACGCGGCGATTGTCGCCCGGCTGGGTGGCGATGGCGATGGGCTCGCTGAAGTTGACGCCGGGGATGGCGTCGACCGTCTGGTAGAAGGTCGGCGGCGGCCCGGAAGGCATCGCGATGGCGGGGTTGTCGATGCGGAGGCCCGACGCGAACTGGATCGTCACCTGCGCGGTCGAGGTGGCGCCGCTGACATTGCCGGCGCGGTAGGTGAAGACGACGGAGCTGGTCGCGGCGCCGGAATGGGAGTAGAGGATCTTGCCGCCTTGGACGGTCGCGGTGCCGACCGTTGGCGCCGACACGATCTGGAGCGTGGCGGGGATGGGCGCGCCGCCGTCGTTGGCGAGGACGTCGAGCAGGACTTTTTGGCCGGCGTGAATGGTGGCGGAGTCGGCGACGAGGGCGGGCGGCGCGAAGACGGCGGCGGCGCCGGCCTGGTAGCTGCTGATCACCTCGGTGGGCGAGATGGCGCGGTCGTAGAAACGGAGCTCGTTCACCGCCATGTTCGAGTTGGTGTCGGCGGCCCAGTTGGAGCGGCCGATCCAGTTGTTCACGTCGGTGAGGTCGGCGAGGCGATAGGCGAGGTCGGTGGAGCCCTGTTGCTCGCCGTTGCGGAACCAGCGGACGCGGCAGCCGGCGGCGCCGTAGACACCGGCCCCGTCCTCGACGGTGAGAACGTAGTGGTATTCGGTGTTGGCCGTAGTGATCGAGGAGAGGTCGGTGTTCACCCCGGTCTCCCCTCCGGCGTCAACCTTGGCCGCGAGGCGATGGCTGCCGAGGGTGTTGTTGACGTTGAGCGAGAGGAAGAGGTTGTCGTTGGCGACGAAGCCGCCGGGCGCGCTCGCGCCGTCGACGATCTCGCCTTCGGCCGCGTCCGCTCCGCTGGTGATGGAGCAATTGCCGAAGTCGAAAAGGCGCTGCCAGTTCTTCGACGAGAGCGGCGTGATCCAGGCCTCGATGGTGAGGCTGGGATGCGAGGAGACCAGGCCGTTGCGCAGGTCGAGGTAGGCCGAGATCGCGGCGGCGGTCTGGTTGCCGTTGGTGGTGCCGGGGAGCACGATGGCGGTGCCGCTGAGCGTGGCGCCGTTGCCGCGGACGGTGATGGTTTCCCGGCCGGAGGTGTCGACGAAGGCGGTGCCGGAGGGAGCGGTCGCGGCGGCGTTGTCGAAGGACCAGCGGTTGACGGGCGACGGCGCGGGCGGGAGCGGCTCGGGCGGGCCGGAGGTCGGATCGGCGCCGGCCTCGTAACTGGCGAGGACCTCGGCGGCGGTGATGGCGCGATTGTAGATGCGCAGCTCGTTGAGGTCCAAGTTGGAGTTGGAATCGCCGCTATACATCGAGCGGCCGATCCAGTTGTTCACGTCTTCCATCTCCCCGGCGAGGAAGGGGAAATCCATAGAGTTTTGCAGCGCGCCGTTGCGATACCAGCGCGCGCGGCAGCCGGCGGCGCCGTAGGTGCCGACGCCGTCCTCGATGACGAACACGTAGTGATACTCGACGCCGGCCGTCGTGGCGGCCGTGGTGCTGGTGTAGACGGGAGGGTTGCCGTCGTATTGGCCTTCGAGCTGCTGGCTGTTGAGGTTGGTGCCGCTGTTGAGCGTGAGGCTGAGGTTGTCGTAGCCGGCGGTGGCGCCGGGGATCGCGGAGCTGTCGATGATCTCGCCGGGCGCGGCGCCCGGGCCATGCGTGGTGGCGCATCGGCCGAAGTCGAAGAGTCGCTGCCAGTTTTTGGACGAGCGCGGGGCGGCCCAGGCCTCGAAGGTGATCGCCGAGCGGGCGGAGATGATGCCGTTGGGCAGATCGAGGTAGGCGGAGATCGCGGCGGCGGTCTGGTTGCCGTCGGTCGAGCCGGGGAGGCGCAGGGCGGTGCCGGTGAGGGCCGCGCCGTTCCCGCGCAAGGTGGCCGCCATGCCGCCGACGGTGTCGGTGAACACGAGGCCGGCGTCGAGGGTCGAGTCGGCCTGCGCGTTGAAGGTCCAGAGGTGGTTCGGTGTGGGCGGAGCGACCGGTTCGGGCGGCACGCCGAGGGTGTCCGGACCGGCGTCACGGTTGGCGGTGACCTCGGCCGGCGTGAGCGCGTGGTTGTAGAGACGCAGCTCGTCGACGGTGACGCGCGCGACCGGATCGTTGGAGAACTGGGAACGGCCGATCCAGTTGTTGACGTCGTTGATCGCGGAGAGCGCGTAAGGCAGGTCCTGCGTGGCCACGAGCACGCCGTCGCGATACCAGCTCTGACGGCCGCCGCCGGTCTCGGCGTGGGCGCCGACGCCCTTGGCGAAGGTGACCACATAGTGGTAGCGCTGGTTGAGCGCGGTGCCCAGCGCGCTGTCGACGTAGATGTCGTGGCGCCCCGCGGAACCCGCCGCCAACTCGTAGTTGAGACGTCCGTAGAGTCGCTGCTGGTTGATGCTGTTGCCGACGTTGAGCGTGAGTCCGAATTCGTCGGAGGCCGTGGTGTTGTTCGGCGCGGTCGCGCCCAGGCCGGTCCACTCGCCCGCGGCGCCCAAACCGTCCCCGACGCTGGAGGCGCCGAAGTCGAAGAGACGTTGGAAATTCAGCGACGCGACGGGAGTGGCCCAGAGTTCGACGCTGACGTGCTCGCGGCCGGAGAGAATGCCGTTGGGCAAATCGAGATAGGCCGAGATCGTGGCCGGCGTGACGTTGCCCGCCGTGCTGCCCGGCAGCACGAGCGCGGCGCCGTTGTGGCTCGCGCCGACCCCGCGCACGACCGCCGACGTTCCGGAAACGGAGTCCGCCAACGTCGTGCCGCTCACGATCGCTCCCGAGGCGGAGTTGAAGGACCAACGCTGGGTGAGGGCGGCCTCGGCCTGCGGAGCGGCAAACGCTGCGCAAAGCGAAACGGCCCGAACGAGAGAAATACGTCGGGACATGGGGCGGGGATTGGTGGAAAGCAAAAGACCAAAAATGCGGAGCGCACGGGCGCGGCGCAAACGGCTTTCGCGTGGAATTCGGGAAAATTTGCGTATACGGTAAAGGATAGGAACCCGCGGCCAAATCCGCGCAGACTCCGGCCTCAAAAACGAATTGTCCCCCGTCGCCCGCTTCCGCTGATTCCTCGACCGCGCTTTTCAAATCCAACCGCCAGACTACGCGCCCGTCCCCAAACCACATGAGCGAGATCACCCAACTCCTGCGCGCCGCGGAACACGGGGACCGGGGCGCGCCGGAACAGCTGCTTCCGCTCGTTTACGACGAACTCCGGCGCCTCGCCGCGCGGCGCCTCCGGCGCGAGGACGGTCCCGTCACCCTGCAACCCACCGCGCTCGTGCACGAGGCCTGGCTCCGCCTCGCCCACCAAGGCGAACGCAACTGGAACGACCGCCAGCACTTCTTCCGCGCCGCCGCCCTCGCCATGCGGCACATCCTCGTCGACCTCGCGCGCAAGAAGGCCACCCGCAAACGCGGGCGCATGATGGAGCCCGTCGACATCGCCGACCTCAACCTCAGCAGCCCCCAGCCCGACGAACGCGTGCTGCTCGTCAACGAGGCGCTCACCCGCCTCGAGGCCGAGGACCCCGAAAGCGCGCGTCTGGTGACCTACAAGTTCTTCGGCGGCTTCACCAACGAGGAAATCGCCGAGATGCTCGGCGTCAGCGAACGCACCCTCAACCGCCAGTGGGCCTACGCCCGCGCCTGCCTCTATCGTCTCGTCCGCCAGGACCCGGGCGCCCTCCCCCCGAAACCGGAGGAGCCGCCGCCAAGCAATGACTGAGGCCCGCCAGCGCGAACGGCTTCTTTTCGAGGAGCTCGTCGAGCTCCCCGACGCGGCCGCGCGCCGCGACTTCCTCGACCGCCGCTGCGCGGGCGATCCCGCCATGCGCCGGCGCCTCGACGAACTCCTCGCGCTGCAGGAGCCCGCCGAGACCCTGCTGAGCCCGCTGCCCACCGCCAGCGCCGCCGAATTCGAATCCTATTCCGGCGACCGCGGCGGCGGGAGCGTCGCCAAGATCGGCCGTTACAAGATCCTCCGCAAACTCGGCGCCGGCGGCTGCGGCGTCGTCTACCTCGCCGAGCAGGAGGAGCCCGTCCGCCGCCAGGTGGCGCTCAAGGTCATCCGCCTCGGCATGGACACCGAGAGCGTCATCACGCGCTTCGAGCGCGAGCGGCAGGCGCTCGCCATCATGGACCACCCCAACATCGCCCGCGTGCTCGACGCCGGCACGACCGACTCGGGGCGTCCCTACTTCGTGATGGAGCTGGTCCACGGCATCAGGATCACCGACTACTGCGCGCAACATTTCCTCACCACCGAGGAGCGCCTGCGCCTCTTCATGCGCGTCTGCCACGCGCTGCAACACGCCCACCAGAAGGGCATCATCCACCGCGACATCAAGCCGTCCAACATCCTCGTCACGACGCAGGACGGCCAGCCCGCGCCCAAGATCATCGACTTCGGCATCGCCAAGGCCGTCGAGGGGCGGCACGGCGAGGCCGGCCTCACCTTCCAGCTCCACCTCGTCGGCACGCCGGCCTACATGAGCCCCGAGCAATCCGACCTCGGTAATCCCGATCTGGATACGCGGAGCGACATCTACAGCCTCGGAGTCCTCCTCCACGAGCTCCTCACCGGCCGCACCCCCTTCGACTCGAAGGAGCTCGAGTCGGGCGGCCTCGAGCGCATGCGACGCATCATCTGCGAGCGCGAGATCCCCCGCCCCTCCGCCGTGCTCGCCGCCTTGCCGCCCGCGGAGCTTCGCGTCGTCGCCAGCCAGCGACGCGCCGAACCCGCCCGCCTTCTCGCCGATGTCCGCGGCGACCTCGACTGGATCGTCGCCACCGCGCTCGAGAAGGACCGGCGCCGACGCTACGAGACCGCCTACGGCATGGCGATGGACATCCGCCGCTACCTCGCCAACGAGCTCGTCGCCGCGCGGCCGCCCAGCCGGCTTTACCGCTTCGAGAAGCTCTACCGGCGCAACCGCGCGGTGTTCTTCGCCGGCGGGCTCGTGTTGCTCACGCTCCTCGCCGGCCTCGGCCTGTCCACCTGGCTGCTTCACCGCGAGCGCGTCGCCCGGCGCGAGCAGGAGAGGCTGCTCCAACAGGCCGAGGTGGGCGAGAAAGTCGCCCAGGCCGCGGTCCGGTTGCTCAACTACGGCAAGCCCGAGGAGGCCGACGCCCTGGTCGCCGGCATCGACTCGTCGCTTTTCCGTCCCTCGCTCGAATGCGCGAAGGTCCTCGGCCTGCTCGGCGAATGGCACGCCATCGCCGGCCGCTGGCGCGAGTCCGCGGACCGCCACTTCGCCCTCGCCCGCGTCCTGACCCTGGTCGACCCCTCCGACTCCGACAAGGTCTCCTTCAGTCTCATGCCCGCGGGCTCGGCCATCTGCGAGAACGGCGACTACGCCCAATACGACGCCTTCCGCCGCGCCGCCGTCGAACGCTTCGCCCGCACGAGCAACCCGATGCCCGCCGAGCAGGTCATGAAGGCCAGCCTGCTCGCGCCGGCCGACCCCGGGTTCCTCGCCGGCCTCGCCCCGCTCGCCGAGGTCGTGGCGGCCACCTTCGAAGGCGCCGACCGTCAGGCGAGCGCCGATCCCTACCTGGACGCGTGGCGTTCCTTCGCGCTCGGACTTCTCGCCCTGCGCCGCGGCGACCCCGAGGAGGCCATCCGCTGGAGCCGGCGCTGCCTCTCCTACCAGAATCCCAACCCGCCCCGCGAGGTCTCCGCCCGGATGGTCATCGCGATGACCTACGTGAAACTCGGCCGCCACGACGAGGCCGCGAGACTCGTCGCCGATGCGCGGGCCCTCGTGGACGAACGCTTCAAGAGCCCTCTCGAGCCGTGGGAACCCGGACCGCAGATCCTCTGGTTCGACTGGATCAACGCCCGCATCCTCGTCCGCGAAGCCTCCGCCATGCTCGACAGCCGGGACGCGCCTTCGGCCGCGAACCCGCTCATGCCAAGTCGCTAGTGTAGGCCGCCGTAAATAATGGAACATAAGTAGCGGGTGGCGATCCG
>CBINJQ010000088.1:0-12688 GCA_966251015.1 uncultured Akkermansia sp.
GTGTTCGCGCGCGAATCGATACCCGTTCCAAAGGGGCCGGTGGAAAACTGGTAGGCGGGCGCGCCCCCCCTTCGGCGAAGGAGGCGCGAAGAACCGGCGTATCCGCGTTACAGATACTTGACCTTGACCTGGGCGCCGGCCGCGTCCTCGAGGATGATCTGCTTGGCCTCGACGTCGATGTCCGCGAATTTCACCCCGAGGGACGGCTCGACGATCTCCCCCTGGCGGACTAGGCGGCCGTCGATGAGCGCCCGCGCCGGGCTGCCTTGGAAAACTCCGCTCACGCGGATGCTCTCGGCGTATCGGACGAAGCGCGCGCTCGCCTTGGGCACGGGCGGAGGCCCGGACGGAACCGGAACCGGGGCCGGGGTCGGTTCCGGTATCTCGACACGAACGGCGGGGACGACCGCGCCGGACGGCGGAGGCGGCGCGGGCGTGCCGGACGGAGCGGCGACGGCGGAGTTCTTCTCCTGCAACTTCGTTTGAAGCTCGCCGGGCGACACGTTGCCGACCGCACGCTCCCCGGGCTCCTTGCCGTCGACAACCGAGTCCACGCGGGCCTGCTCCTTTTGCCGCGCGTCGGCCACGGCCTTGCCCGGAGCCGGGGCCGGCTCCGGCGGCGGAGAGGAACGGGAAAAATAAAAATAGGCTCCCGCTCCGGCGCCGACGACTAGAAGGAAGACGAAACCGAACACGAGCGCGTCTCGTTTGGCGTGACTCCGGTTCACCGCCGCCTTCGCGGCACGGGCGGGCAAGGGGGGCGGCGATAATCTCGAGGGATCTAACGCCTCGGCCGGGGCCGCCGCCTTGAGATGGATGGGAACACGATGCCCCGGCGGCTCGGTGCCGGGCGGCAAGGCCGGGCCGCCGACGGAGGCGGGCAGAGGCATCAGCGGCGGCACGGTCGGTCCCGACGGCCCCGGACCGACCCCCGGAAGGGGCAGGAGCGGCGCGCCCCCGGTGGATTCCTCGAACGACTTCAACGGATCGGGTCCGCCGATCAACGCGCCGGGAGGCGGAGCCGACGACGGGGGCGGCTTGGTCCCGATCTTCAACTTAAAAGCAGGCGCGGCCGGCGGGGGGGGAGTTTCCGAGGAGGGGATGAAAGGGGGAGGCACCGCGGCGGGCGGATGATCCGGCGGAGGATGAGGCACGGACGAACCCGCGCTCGCACCGGCGTCAGTCGCGAGACTGGGGCGGCGACGGACCCGCTCTCCCGATCCGCCCTCCGAAGGAGGATGATCGACAGCCGGAGGAACGGACAAGGGAGGCAATCCGGGCAGGGGAACCAAGGGCGGCTCAAACAGCTTGGCCTCCGGAACAACCAAGGGCGGCAAAGCCGGAGCGGCCTGCGCAGGATCGGCCGCGGGAGGGGGAGGGACGCCGGCACCGGGCCGTTTTAAACGCAAAGGACTGACCTCGGGCTCTTCGCTCATGAATGGGGATACGCTGGGGACTTCGCGACGCTTCTCAAAACGAAAAAACGACGCACCCGGAAAGGTGCGCCGTCTCGAATTTATATCCGGCCGGAAGGCCGGGCCTTAAGGGCTCGGGGCCAAGGCTTAGTAACGGCGATCGCCGCCACCGAAGCCGCCGCGGCGCTCGCCGCCGCCGAAGCCGCCGCGACCACCGCCGCCGCCGCCGAAGCCACGGCCGCCGCCACCGCCGCCGCCGCCGAAGGAGCGACCGGCGCCCTCTTCCTTGGGACGGGCCTCATTGACGGTGAGGGCGCGGCCGCCGAGGTCGGCGCCGTTCATCTTCTCGGCGGCCAGCTTGGCCTCCTCGGGGGTGCCCATGGTGACGAACGCGAAGCCGCGGGGGCGGCCGGTCATCTTGTCCATGGCGACGTAAACGTCGGTCACGGAACCGAATTGGCCGAAGGCGGAACGGAGTTCGTCTTCGGACGTCTTGAAGGACATGTTGCCGACGTAGAGTTTGGAGTTGCTCATGATGTTTGAATTCGTCGCTGACCGTCTCTGCCAGTCCGTTCCCGACTATCGGGTTTCAAATCATCACTAGAGCCTAACTCTCCTGACGACTCACCAGTTCCTGTCATCTAACGTTTCGCTAACGATGCGCGCCACCACACCGCGCGGCCGCCGATTAGCAAGGATAATCGCGGCGCCCAGGTTTTATAAGGTGCCGCATTTCGGTAAATTTATGAATTCCGCGGGCTCTCCCAAATGGCGTCCCGTGCCCGGCGTTGCCGCTTTGTCGGCCTCGCCCCGCCGCCCGCGAGGAGGTGTTGAACTCGTTGCTGTCTGGCCGCCTCGAAATCCTCGGGCGCCGTCTCGTCGCGGGCGAATTCGGCGACTTTGGCGGCCCCTTGCCGCCCCCGGGGCAGCGCCAGGACGACGAACCGACGCGGCACGAGTCCCTGACGGGCCTCGACGACCTGTCCCGGCCGCACCGAGGCCGACGCCTTGGCCTCCCGGCCGTCGATCATCACCCTGCCCAAACGACAAGCCTCCGCCGCCAAGGCCCTCGTTTTGTAGGCGCGCACGGCCCAAAGCCACTTGTCGACACGGGCTTCCGCGCCCTCGGACGCGGATTCACGGTTCTGCGGAGTTTCCACCCCCTTGGATTGCGGCCGGGCGCGGCGCCGGGTAAACGTTAATCCGCGCCTTCAAATCACCGAGGCCGCCCTCATGTTCGCACCCCTTTCCCGATTTTCACAACGCGAGCCCGATCCCCGCGAGATCGAGGGCCCGTTTGTTCACGAGGTGCAAATCGAGCATCCGCGCGAACCTCGAAGCCGCCGGCTGGAACTTGTTCTCGCCCTGTGCTGGATCCTCGTCGCCGTGAAGTGCGCGCTGGTCCATTGGGCGTGCCGGCGCTACTCGGTGCCGATCAACCCCGGGTGGATCATCGGCCCCACTCTCGCCTTCGCCTCGCTCTGCACGTTCGTGTATTGGCGCCGGGACTGAAGCGTTTTGCCTTTCGCACGTTCCGCGTTTCGCTGCCCGTCCCATGCCTCACGTCCCCGGCCTCCGCAGTCCCTACGCCCGTGTCGGGCGCCTCGTCTATTTCGGGCGCATGCTCGACAAGATCCGTCTGCACGCCCGCGGCGCCCTGCCGCCCGACTACGTGGAGAATCTCGGCGAACCCGCGGCCAAGCCCACCGTTTTCGACGGACGCATGTGCCGGTTCCTGCGGGTCCCTTACGGCGAAATACGCGACCACGTGCTCTCCAGCCCCGCCGCGAGCGACGCCGAGATCCTCGCATGGGCGGAGGCCCGCGCCGAAGCCGCCGGCCATCCTCCCCGGCACGACGAGGAATACGAGATTTTCAACGCCTTCCTGACCAAACGCGGATGGAAGGACGCCGGCGCGCCTTTGCTCGCGCAGCGCGTCGCCGAATCACGGCTCGAGGGCCATCCCGTCGAGACGATGTTCGACTATCTCGACGCCGACGAGGGCCGCGATCCCCGCCAAACCCGCGCGCTGGCCGCGTCGTGAAGCCGCCGCCGAGCGTCCTGATCGTCATGGGCGTTTCCGGCGCCGGAAAAACGCGCTTCGGAACCGCCCTCGCGGCGGCGCTCGGCTGGGATTTCGCCGACGCCGACGATTACCACCCGGCGGGCAACATCGCCAAGATGCGCGCCGGCACGCCGCTCTCGGACGCCGACCGCGCCCCCTGGCTCGCGTCCCTGCGCGCGGAGATCGATCGACGCCTCGAAAAGAACCGCCCCCTCGTCCTCGCCTGCTCGGCGCTCAAACAGGACCACCGCCGGATGCTCCGGGCGGACGACGCGCAACGCGTGCGGTTTATCCACCTCGACGGCCCGGCGGAGCTGATCGCCGCCCGTCTCGCGCTCCGGACCGGCCACTACATGCCGGCGGCCCTGCTCGGCAGCCAGTTCGCCGCGCTCGAGGCGCCGACGGACGCGCTCCGTATCGATATTTCTATTACAACCGAGGGCCAGGTCGCCGCGGCCAGGACCGCCCTCGGCCTTTGAGCGGAGGCGCGCGGCCTCCCGCCCTCTTGCGGCGCCCGCGCCCTTCGCGGCCGCGAATCGGCCGCGGAAAACACGCGTTTCGCCCGATTCGCCGGGTTGCCATCGCGGCGCGAGCCGCCACCCTTGATTCTCTTATGTCTTCCGCGCGCCCCCTCTCAACGGCCTTCGCCGTCATCGCGTCGTTCGTCGGCGCCGCCACCCTCCGGGCCGAAATCGCCACCTGGACCAATCTCGACGGCGCGAGCATGCGCGCCGAATTCCTCGGCCGCAAAGGCGATTACGTCAGTTTTCGCCGCGAAGACGGCGCCCATTACCTCTACCCCTACGCGAAACTCGGGGCCGACGACCGGGCGCGCGTCGACGCCCTTTCCCGGCCGGGCTCGGAACCCGCGGCGGACGCCGACGAAGCAAGCCCGGCGCCCGCCGCCGCCGCGCCCCTCGGCAAGACCGCCGCCGCCCTCGCCGGCAAACTGGTGACCGTGCGAAACGGCTCCCTCGCCCCCGCCTCCGCCCGCCAGCTCGACGGCGTCCGCTACCTCGCCGTCTATTATTCCGCGCACTGGTGCCCGCCCTGCCGCGCCTTCACCCCCGAGCTCGTCGAGGCGCACAAGGCGATCAAGGCGAAACACCCCGAGTTCGAGATCGTCTTCGTCAGCAGCGACAAAAACGAAGCCGCGATGAAGGGCTACATGACCGAATACGGGATGGGCTGGCCGGCGCTGCGCTTCGGCGAGAAAAAATCCGTCGACGCGGTTCGCCGCCCCAAGCACGAGAGCGGCATCCCGAATCTCGTCTTCATGGACGCGGACGGGAAGGAGCTGTCCCTCAGCTTCACCCCCGACGGCACATATCGAGGTCCGCGCGCCGTGCTCGCCGACATCAAAAAGCACTTCAAAAACTGACGGGGCTTCGACCGCCGCCGCGCCTCGTCGGCGCCCGCCATGTCCTCCCTCCCGTCGCCGTCCGCCGCGCCGGCCGTCCTCGTTCTCTCCGAGACCGAATGGCGGGCGCGGGCGCGCGCCCACGAAAACCGCGTGCGCGCCTGGACCGATCCGCACCAGGACCGCGCCGCGCGCGCGGAGAAACATCCCGTCCACGATTTTTTGTTCACCTACTACGGACATCGCCCGTCCTGGCTGCGCCGCTGGTTTCCGGGACCCGGCGTCGCGCTCGCCGGAGCCGCCGCGCGCGACTACCTCGCCCGCGCCGAGTATCAGGAAACTGGTGACGGCGTGACGCTCCGGCCGGCCGTCGTCCTGGAAAAACGTCGCGCCTTCGTGACCTGGCTGCGCGGCTTCCTCGCCGCCGTCGCCGCGCGCCCGCCTTTCTTCGGCTGCTTCGGGCTTCACGAGTGGGCCATGGTCTACCGGCAGACGCCCGACGAGGTCCGCCACAACCAATATCCGCTGCGCTTCCCGCCGGACGATCTCGCCGCGGTGGTCGAGTCGCAGCCGCTTCGCTGCACGCACTACGACGCGTTCCGTTTTTTCACCCCGCCCGCCCGCCCGTTGAACCGCGCGCAGCTCGCGCGGGAAACCTCCGTCGACCACGAGCAGCCGGGCTGCCTGCACGCGAACATGGATCTCTACAAATGGGCGTTCAAGCTCGGCCCGCTCGTGCCCGCGGAACTGGTCGCCGACTGCTTCGAGCTCGCCCGCGACATCCGCGAGCTCGACATGCGCGCCAGCCCCTACGATCTCGCCGCGCTCGGATTCCCTCCGGTTAAGATCGAAACACCCGAGGGCCGCGCCGACTACGAACGCGCCCAACGCGCCTTCGCCGAGCGCGCGCGCGTCCTTCGCTCCCGCCTGCTCGCCTTCTGCGACGAGGCCTTGCTCGCCTGATCCTCCCCTCTCCACCATGCGCCGTCTCGCTCCTTTCCTTGTCGTCGCGCTCGGCGCGCTATGCGTCTGGCTGGCGCCGAAGCCCTCGCCGGAAGCCCGGGCGCCCGCGGACGGCCGGGCGGACAAACAAGCCGCCACTCCGGCAAAACACCAGCCGCGCCCGGCTCAGGCCTCCGTCCGCTCCCCCGCCGAAGCGGACGCCGTGTTCAACCTTTATGACGACGGCGCGCGCAAAACCTACGCCGTCGCCCTCGACGAAGTATACCGCCCCGACGGCCCGGTCGACCAACGGCTCGAACGTGTCGCCCCGCAGGCGAATCTCCCGTCGCTCCTCCGGCATGCGGCCGCGCTCGGGGAAAACGCGCCGGACCGCGCCCCGCCGCGCCTCGTGCTTTACCCGGCCGGCGCCACGCGCGACGACCGCGTCCGCCGCATCCTCAACCCACGCGTCGAGGTCGTCCTCGCCTCCGCCGACGCCCCCTCGCCTCCCCTTCGCCCGGATCTGGGAATCGTCTCCTGGGAAAGGCCCTCCTACGCGCCGGATCGCGCCATCGCCCGTATCGTCGGAGACGCCGCGCAACCGCTGCGCGCCGCCTTGGCCGCGGCCGATCTTCCCGGAATCCGCTCGGCCCGGCCCTTGCTCGCCCGCCAGCGTTTTCATCGCCGCGTCCTCAACGATCCCATGCTCGGAAACCAATGGCATCTCGGCCTGATCCGCGCCGCGCCGTCCTGGGACAGCGCCACCGGCTCCGGCGTGATCGTCGGTATCGTGGACAACGGCGTCGACCTCTCCCACCCCGACCTGTCCCCGGCCTTGGACCGCGGCCTCGGTTACGATTGGAACGACAACGACAACGACCCGTCCGCCGAGAACCACGAAGTCGTCATCGAAGGCGACACCTATTACCGGAAGGACGACCACGGGACCGCCGTCGCCGGCCTCGCCTCCGCCCGCGGAGGCAATCGCGTGGGCGGCGCCGGCTCCGCCCCGTCCTCCGCCTTCGCCGCCTTGCGCCTCATCGCCGCGCCGGTCGACGACGCGGAGGAGGCCGCCGCCATGTCCTGGCGCAACGACGCCATCTGGGTGAAAAACAACTCCTGGGGACCCTACGATTACTACCCCGACGTCAGTCCCGCTCCGTCCCTCTGGCAATCCGCCGTCCTCGAAGGCGTGACCAACGGCCGCGAAGGCCTCGGCGTGCTCTATTTCTGGGCCGCGGGCAACGGCCAGAAGCACGGGGATCAAGGCTCCCTGGACGGCTACGCCTCCGCCCGCCCCGTCATCGCCGTCGCCGCCACCGGCAAGGCCGGCAACGTGGCGGGCTTCAGCGAAGGCGGCCCGCACCTCGTCGTCGCCGCGCCCGGAGAGAGCGGGATCGTCACCACCGACCGCGTCGGCGCCCCGGGCTACACCCGGGGAAGCTACACCTCGAGTTTCAACGGCACCTCCGCCGCCACGCCCATCGCGGCCGGCGTCGGCGCCCAGCTTCTCGAAGCCCGGCCCGACCTCGGCTGGCGCGACGTGAAGGAGATCTTCCTTCGCTCGTCCACCCGGTTGCTTTCGACGGACGGGGAATGGACCTCCCGCCCCGCCGGCGACACCGGGCATCCCATCAAACACCACCCCCGCCTCGGCGGCGGCCTGGTCAACGCCCTGTCCGCCCTGACTCTGGCGCGCAACTGGCGCCCCCTCGGCCCGGAAACGGAGCTCTCTCCCTATCCGACCACGCAGGGTTCGATGCTCATCCCGGACAACCGCGCCCTTCCGTTCTCCCTCGCCTTCGAGATCCCCGACGGCTCCCCGGTGCTTCGCGTGGAGCACGTCGTGATGAACCTCGACATCACCCACACCTACCGCGGCGATCTGGAGATCACGCTGGTATCGCCGTCGGGCACCACCAGCCGCTTCACCAAAAGCAGCAGCCGGATGAGCGGCGAGGATTACCAGGACTACCCCTTCACCAGCGTGCGCCACTGGGGCGAGGAATCGCACATCCCCGAGGCGCCCTCCAGACGCTGGACGCTTCGCATCCGCGACACGCAGCCCGCCGACAGCGGATACCTGAACTCCGTCTCGCTTACGCTTTACGGCACACCGCTCGAGGAGCCCGCCGTCGTCGCGCCGCCCGCCGGCCAGACGCTCGCGACCGGCTCTGCGCTTGTCCTTCGCGGAGATTTCTCCGGAGGGAATCTCAACTACGTCTGGCGTCGCGACGGCGATGTCATCCCGGGCGCCGACGGCCCCGAATACCGTCTGGCCAACTTCACCTCCAAACACGCCGGCCTCTACACCTGCACCGCCACCAACGCCCTCGGCAGCGCCTCCGCCGACGCCGAAGTCGTCCTCGACGACGCTCCTCGCGGCACCTTCGACATCCGCGCCGGCACGAACACCTCGCTCGACCTTTCCCAATACGTCCCGGGCGAAGTCGCCCTCTGGAAAGCCGCCGGGCTTCCCGCCGGCCTCCGTCTCGACCCGCTCACGGGCGTCCTCGGCGGTCGTCCGACCAAAATCGGCGCGTTCCCCGTCGTCGTCACCGCCACCACACGCGATGGCGCCATCGTGCGCCTGCCCCTGTTCTTCTCCGTCAGCCCTCTTCCCGCCGAATTCGTCGGGTCCTATGTCGCGCTGATCGAATACGACCCCGAACTGCCTCCCGACCTCGACCGCAACGGGATACTGACCTTCACCACGTCCGCCACCGGCCGCGCCACCGGCCTCCTCCGACTGGGCAACTCGCAACGCTCCATCTCCATTCCCATTGATCGCGACGACGCCGGGCAACCGGTGATCGTCCACCGCTTCACCCACATCGGCCAGACTTTCGAGCTCAACCTCACGATCGGCTCGGACGGCGGCGTATCGGGACTCTTCTTCGAAGACCCGCACAACGGCGCCGCCGACGCCGCGGTGCGCGGCCGGCCCGCGCCATGGTCGGCCCGCGCCCGTCCCGCGACCGCCCACGCCGGCGTTTCCAACATCGTTTACGCCGCCGACATCATGGGCCCGGTCAATGGAGGCGGCAACCTGTGGATCGGTCCCTGCCTGCTTCAGATCCGGGCCGCCCTCGACGGCATCGCCACCTGGACGCTCACTCCTTCCGACGGCTCCCCTGCGCTCAGAGGCTCCACGCCCCTCGGCGACGGCGGGGAACTTCACCTCTTCGCCCCCTATGCCAAGAGTCTCGGCGCCGTGCAGGGAACGCTCCGCCTGCCCGCCGCGCCCAACCCAAAACTTCCGGAAGGCGACCGCGTTTTCTGGCATCGCCGCGCCGCTCCCGCATGGGCCCAGCCCGGAGGCTTCGGCAACTCGCGCCTCAGCCAATCCGGCGGCGGCCTTTATACGCCCCCGGCCCCCGGCGAGCGGGCGCTCGACCTCCCGCCCGACGGCGCCTTGGAGGCCTTGCGCTCCGCCGCCTTCGACGACCTCGGCATGCCCCTCGACCTCGCGGAGAATCTCACGCTCGACCCCTCGGGTCGCATCTCGGTCGGCTCCCCCAATCCCGCCGCGCTCGGTCTCACCCTCGCCCAAGCCGCAGGCGTCGTGAGGGGCACGTTCAACACCGTCGCCTCGGACCCGCAAAACCCCGACTCGACCCTTCCCGTCAAGGCGGCGATCACCGCCTTGGTTCTCCCGGACGCCAACCACATCCTCGGATTCTACACGTATCCACCCGTCCGCCCCGGCGCCCGGCGCGGTTCGGGATTCATCCTGGTCCGACCGCCGCAAGCGGACGAATAAGGCGCGCAAGAACGTCACGACTTCGCGATGCCGGCGCCCGATGAGATTCCTCAGCATGACGTGCTCTGTGTCGGCCTTCTCTGCGTCGATCTGGTTCTCGCCGTTCCGCACCACCCCGCGCCCGATGAAAAACTCCGCGCGGACTCCCGCCTCGTGACGCCCGGCGGCCCCGCCGCCGTCGCCGCCGCGCAAATCGCCCGCCTCGGCGGGCGCGCCGCGTTCGCGGGCCTGATCGGCGACGAAAGCGGCGATCCGTTTTCGCTACTTCTCCGGCGCGCCTTCGCCGATGAAGGCGTCGACGCCGGCGCGCTTGCCTGCCTTCCCGGCTTCGAGACCCCGCTCGCCGCCATCCTCGTCAAACCCGACGCCACCCGGGCCGTCGTTTCACATCGTCCGTCCGCTCCGGATCCCTTTCGGCGCCCGGCGGCCCCATGCACCGGACCCGGGTTTCCCCTCGCCCGTGTGATCCTCGCCGACGGACATCGCCCGGAATGGAACGACGCCCTCGTGGCGCACGCCGCCGCCACCTCCGCCCCGCTCGTGCTCGACGCCGGCTCCTGGAGCGACTCGATCCGCGCCCTCGCACCCCGCGCCGACCACCTCGTCGCAAGCGAGGCGTGCGCCCGCTCCGCGCTCGGAGGCCGCGACCCCGCCGACGTGCCGCCGACCGTTCTGCGCGCGGCGCTCGGCGCCCGCGCCGGCTCCGCCGTGGTCGTCACCCTCGGCCCCCGGGGCCTCGTGTGGTCCTCGCCCGGGGCCTCCGGCGCCATGCCGGCGTTCCGTATCAACGCGATCGATACAACGGGCGCCGGCGACGCCTTCCACGGCGCCTACGCCCTCGCCCTCGCGCGAGGCCTGCCCGCGCAGCAACGCCTCCGCCTGGCCTCCGCGGCGGGCGCGCTCGCCTGCACGCGCCCCGGAGCCTGGCCCGCCCTCGCCCGTTCCGCCGAGATCGATTCTCTCCCGGCCTTGCCCCTCTGACCGAAGCGCATACTCCTCCGGCACCTTATCCTCGCCGCCCCATGAGCACCTATTCCGACGAACCCGTCCTCGTGAAACCCGACGCCCGTCGCGACTGGAAACGCTGGGCCGCCGCCGGCCTCGCGCTTCTCGTCACCTGCACCGTCGTCTACATCCCGGTGAACAAATCCCTCACCGAGGAACGCGCGCACGACGCGCGTCGCGGCTCCCGCAAAGGCGTCCTCCTCGAAATCGCCCTCGACGGCGCGCCCCACAAGCTCGAGCTCACCTGGAACCTCGGCCATTTCGCGCCCGTCCTCGAACCCGCTCCCGCCACCGGCACCACGCTCCGCATCAAGGGCCGTTTCGGCGAGGAAACGCTTTCATGGAACGCCGAACTCGGCGCGTTCGGCCCGGGCAAGATCGAGGTCGACCCCTACGCGCACTACAAACTCGCCCTTCGCCTCGAGCGCGAGGGCCGGGTGCTCTGGAGCGACAGCGCGTGGGCCTACGGCATCCACGACGACCACGGCCACGAGCACTAATTTGATCGCCAGCGGGGCTGGGTAGCCGCGAGTTGCGACAACCGCGCAAAAGAACAGCTCCTGTCGGACTTTGGGTGGACGGGCGGGTCCCCTCCGCCCGTGGCTCGTGGGCGGCGTAGCGGGCGCAGGAACGCGCCCGCCCACCTTCGAACCGAGAAATCAAAATCCGAACAGCCGTCGGTATCAGCCCGAAACCGACTTGTCCGAAGCCGGCGCGTCGCCCGTCGGGTCGCCCGATACGGGCGCTTCCGCCGGCGCGCGAGCCGCGATGCGCTTCTCCGCCTCGAGGATGATGGCTTCGCATCCAAGGAACTTGTGGTCGTCGAGGGTCAGACGTTTCCGTTTCCCGCCCTCCTCGTAGATCGCGTAGGCGATGCCTTTGCTCGCCCACTTGCGACGATCCATCTCGACGATCGAGTCGAGATGCACCTGCTCGCCCGAGGCGCCCGTGATCAAATCGCCCTCGGCTCGCACGCTGCGCTTGTGGTTCCACGCCACCCACGCCGCGAAAATCGCCGAACCGGCGAGCATGATCCAGCCGGTCCAACGCTGCCCGGCCAGGTCGCCCGGCGTGCGCTCCTTCGGCACCTTAAGGGGCAAATCGTTCTTTTCCGCATGGCGCTCCCACTCGCGCTTCAAGAGCGGATCCTTCAAGTCCTTCGCCTTGCCCTCCGCGATCATCTGCTCGGCCATGGGCTTGTAGACCGTCTCGAAGCGCTTCGTTTCCTGCGGCCAGTTGATGTAACCGTCGTAGAGAAACCAGAGGCCCGAGCCGAAGATCATCAGAAACAAAAAGATCATGCGGCGGCGCCATTCCTTCGAGATGCGTGCGTGGACTTGCATCCGCCCACCCAACACAGCCCGCCGCGCAAAAACAACTCCCGCCTCCGACTTCTCCGCGGCTCGCGGCCCGCATGTCTTTTCGCTTGCCGCACCCGCCTTCGCCAAGAGGGTGACGCCCACTCTACGTCCCGGCCCGTCGCCGTCTCCCTTTTCGTCCGGCTCCCATCTCCTCGCTCCCCGCTCCCTGCTCTTCCATGGCCAACGCCTACACCGAAGCATCGATCAAGACCCTCTCGCCGCTCGAACACATCCGCCTGCGTCCCGGCATGTATATCGGCCGCCTTGGCAACGGCGCCCACCCCGAGGACGGCATCTACGTCCTGCTCAAGGAGACCATCGACAACTGCATCGACGAGTTCACCATGGGCTTCGGCAAGAAGATCGAGGTAGAGCTCCACGACCGCTCCCTCCGCGTCCGCGACTACGGCCGCGGCATCCCGCTGGGCAAACTCGTCGACTGCGTCTCCATCATCAACACCGGCGCCAAATACGACTCCGAGACCTTCCAGAAATCCGTCGGCCTCAACGGCGTCGGCCAGAAGGCCGTCAACGCCCTCTCAGCCACCTACCGCGCCCAGGCCATCCGCGACGGCCAGACCAAGAGCGCCGAATTTGTCGGCGGCAAACTCGTCAAGGAGACGAAAATCGTCGCCGCCCCCGCCGGCGAAAAAAACGGCACCCTCATCGAGTTCACCCCCGACACCGCCCTCTTCGGCGAGGAGTTCAAGTTCCGCACCGACTTCATCGAGGAGATGCTCTGGAACTACGCCTACCTGAACCGCGGGCTCACCCTCG
>CBINJQ010000089.1:0-12629 GCA_966251015.1 uncultured Akkermansia sp.
TCGGATCACGCCCGTGTGGCCGCGCAGATGCGGGCCAAGCCGGGCGTCTTCAAACCCGGCCCGCGCAGTTTCCCCGACCTCGAACGCGCCATCGTCGCGCGCCGCGCGGCGGCGGAGCGTTTCCTCGCCGACTACGAGGCGGGTTTCGTCGTCGGCCGCTATGTCGGCGGCGCGCTTCCGGGCCTGCCCTTCGCCGACGCGAGCTTCGACCTCACGCTCTGCGCGCACCTGCTGTTTCTCCACGCCGGGCTGTTCGATTTCGGGTTTCACCTCGCGGCCTGTCGCGAGCTCCTGCGCGTGACTCGTCCCCGGGGCGAGGTGCGGCTGCATCCGCTCTGCGGCGGCGACGGGCGCGACTACCCGCGACTCGGCGAACTGCTCGCCTCGCTTGCCGCCGAGGGCGTGCGGGCGACGCGCGTGCCGGTTTGCGGCGCTTTCTTCCACGGGGCGACGGCCACGCTGGTGTTGCGGGCCCCGGGGCGCGACGCAGGCTCCGGCGCATGAGCGACGCGACCGCGTTCCCCCAGCACATCATCGCCCGCAAGCGCGACGGCCGCGAACTCACCCGCGGCGAGATCGCGGCCTTCGTGCGCGGCGCGACCGAGGGGTCGTGGGCCGACTACCAGCTCGCCGCGCTGCTCATGGCGATTTTTCTGCGCGGCATGACGGCGGCCGAGCGCGTCGCCCTCACCGAGGCGATGATGCGCTCGGGCGCCGTGGCCGATCTCTCGCACGTTCCCGGCGTGAAAGTCGACAAGCACTCCACCGGCGGCGTGGGCGACAAGGTTTCGCTTCCCCTCGCCGCGATGGTGGCGGCCTGCGGGGTGCCCGTGCCGATGATCTCGGGCCGGGGGCTCGGCCACACCGGCGGCACGTTGGACAAACTCGAGAGCATCCCGGGTTTTCGCGTCGGTCTCTCGCTCGCCGACTACGCGGCGCAGGTCGCGCGCGTGGGTTGTTCGCTCATCGGCCAGACCAAGGACCTCGCGCCGGCGGACAAGAAGCTCTACGCGCTTCGCGACGTGACGGCGACGGTCGAGTGCCTGCCTTTGATCTGCGCCTCGATCATGTCGAAAAAAATGGCCGAGGGCATCGACGCGCTCGTGCTCGACGTGAAGGTCGGCCGCGGCGCCTTCATGAAGACCCTGCCGGAGGCGCGCGCTCTCGCCGAGGCGATGTGCGAGATCGGCGACGCCATGGGCCGGCCGACGCGCGCGCTCATCACCCGCATGGAGCAACCGCTCGGGCGCGCGGTGGGCAACGCCGTCGAGGTCGCCGAGAGCGTCGCCTGCCTGCGCGGCGAGCCCGGCGCGGAGGATTTGATGGAGGTCGCCTACGCCCTCGGCGCGGAGATGTTGCTTCTCGGCAAAGTCGCGGGCGGCGCCGCCGAGGCGCGCGCGAAGCTGGAGAACTCGATCACGAGCGGCGCGGCGTTGGCGAAATTTCGCGAGATCGTGGCCGCGCAGGGCGGCGATCCGCGCGTGTGCGACGATCCCGTCGGCGTGTTGCCGCGGGCGAGGTTCACCGCCGAGGCGCGCGCGGGCCGCGGCGGTTTTGTGGCCGAGGTCGACGCGATGGCGGTGGCCTTGGGCGCGTTGCGGCTCGGCGCGGGACGGGTGAAGGCCGAGGACTCGGTCGACCACGCGGTGGGGTTTACGCGTCTGGTCAAAGCCGGCGAGCGCGTGGCGGCCGGCGATGTGCTCGGCGTGGTCCACGCGAGCCGCGAGGACCAGCTCGCCGAGGCGCGCGCCTGGCTGGAGGACGCGGTGGCGATCGACGACGCGCCGCCGGAGCCTGAAGCGCTTATCGTGGAACGGATCGGGTAGGGCGGGCCCGCCGCGGTTCGGTGACGCAGCTACGCGGATAATTCGCGGCGCGCCCGGCGGTCGCGCCCTGCCTCGGAAACGAATCGATTTCGCCTCGATAAAGCCCGGGGGCGCGGCTAGCCCGGACCTCGTTACCCCGTCCGCCTTTGAAACTGGTCCTCTTCTTCGCCGTCTCCGCGTTTCTCCTCGTCCTCGCCTATCGGTTCATGGGGCGCTTGCTCGTGCGCGTCGCCGGGCTGCGGAACGACGAGACCGAGCGCACTCCGGCCCATGCCCAACGCGATGGCGTCGACTACGAGCCGGCGCGCTGGTCCTGGCTTTTGCCCCAGCATTTCTCGGCCATCGCGGCGGCGGGACCCATCGTCGGGCCGATCCTCGCGGCGACGTGGTTCGGCTGGCTGCCGGCGTGGCTGTGGATCATCTTCGGGGCGATCTTCATCGGCGGCGTGCATGACTTCTTCACGCTGGTGGCTTCGGTGAAACATGCGGGCAAATCCATCGCGGAGGTGGTGCGCCAGCACATGAACCGCCGCTGCCACCTGCTCTTTCTCGCCTTCGTGTGGGTGTCGCTCGTCTACGTGATCGTGGCCTTCGCGGACGTGACCGCCGGGGCGTTTTCGGCGGCGGCCCCGGCGGGCGGCGGCGAGGCGCCCGGGCCGGCGGTGGCGACCTCCTCGATTCTTTATCTCGGGCTCGCGTTGCTGATGGGCTGGTCGATGCGCGCGACCAAGCTGGGCGAGGGCAAGGCGCAGCTCATTTTTCTGCCGCTCGTGCTGGCGGCGATCGTGGCGGGGCCGCGCCTGCCGCTCGATCTGGCGGCGTGGTTGCCCGCGGGGTGGAGCGTGGCCTCGGCGTGGAACGTGATCCTGCTCGGCTACTGCCTGCTCGCGGCGCTGACCCCGATGTGGCTGCTCATGCAGCCGCGCGGCGCGCTGGGCGGATACTTTTTGTATATCGTGACGGTCGCCGGCGTGCTTGGCGTTTTGATCGGCGGATTGACGGGCAAACTCGATTTGCAGGCCCCGGCGTGGACGGACGCGGCGCTGTTCTCGAACAACGGGGCGTTGCCGCCGATGTTCCCGGTCCTGTTCATCACCATCGCCTGCGGGGCGTGCTCGGGCTTTCACGCGATCGTGGCGAGCGGCACGACCTCGAAGCAGCTCGACCGGCTGGCGGACGCGAAACCCGTGGCCTACGGGTCGATGTTGCTGGAGGCCTTTTTCGCCTGCATCAGCCTCGCGGCGGTGATGATCCTGGCCAAGCCGGGCGGGCGGCCCGACGCGTTGTTCGCCGACGGCGTGGCGTTGTTTCTCCATCACGCGAGCTTTCAGCTTTTGCCGCTCAAGATGGCGCACGGCTTCGCGCTGCTGTGTTTCGCGACGTTCATCTTCGACACGCTCGACGCCTGCACGCGGCTCGCGCGCTACGTGCTGATGGAGCTGCTCGGCTGGAAGGGGACCTTCGACGCGTTGCTCGCCACCGGGCTGACGCTGCTCGGGCCGCTTGCCTTGGCGCTGTTGCCGCCGGCGGAGCTGGAGGGGAAGGCGCTGCCGCTGTGGCGCGTGTTTTGGAATCTGTTCGGCACCTCGAACCAGTTGCTCGCGGCGCTGACGCTGCTCGCGCTGACGGTGTGGCTCTATCGACGCGAGCGCGGGGCCTGGCTGACGCTCGGGCCGGCGGTGCTCATGCTCGTCGTGTCGATTTGGAGCCTGTCGCTCATGATCCGCACCCACGTGGACCGGCTGGAGGGCCTGAAGCCGCCGGCCTTCGTGCATCACGTGGAGGCGGGGGTGGCGGCGCTGTTGATCGTGCTGGCGGGCTGGCTGGTGGTGGAGGCGTTGCTGCTGGCGCGCGGGTTGCGGCGCGGATCGGCGGCGGGCGAGCCGGCCACGGTGTCGTGAACGAAGCGCAGTTTTTCCAGCACGAGATCGGAGAGGACGAACGGATAGCCGTCGGGCTGGCCGAGGCCGCGGTTTAGGTTGTTGAGCGCGTGGGTGAGCTCGAACCAGCGCGCGATCATCGCGGCGAAGGCGTCGGTGGCGGCCGGCGCGGCGGCCGGCGAGGCGAGACGCACGCCGCAGGCTTCGGCGGTCTCGAGCGTGTCGGTCATGTGGAGGTAGTGGGCCCAGGTCTCGGCCCAGTCTTCCCACGGGTGGGCGCTGGCGTAGGCGCTGACATGGCGGGCCTGCCAGTCGCCGGGCGGGCCTTCGGCGTGGTGGCGACGGAGGGCGGCGGCGTAGTCGGGTTGGCGTTCGTCGCCGAAGAGGGCGCGAAAGCCGTCGAGGCGGGCGGGGGTGTCGCGGACGAGACGATCCCAATAGTAATGGCCGCTCTCGTGGCGGAAATGGCCGAGCAGCGTGCGGTAGGGTTCGTGGAAACAGGCGCGGCGGCGCTCGCGTTCCACGTCGTCGGCCTCGGCCACGTTGACCGTGACGAGCCCGTTGGCGTGGCCGGTGAGCACGCGGGGCGCTGCGGGATCGGACGGGTCGGCGAGGAAGGCGAATTCGAGGCCTTCGTGATCTTCGGCGGAGCGTTTGGGCGCGGTGGGGAGCCCGAGCATGCGCAGCCCGTGCAGGAGGCGGCGCTTGGCGGTTTCGAGTTTATACCAGGCGGCGAGGTGACCGGGCGCCGAGAGGTTGGGTATGATCGAGGTGAGCCGGCACGAGAGGCAGAGCGGGTTGGGATCTTCCTCGGCGACGGCCCAGTTGCACGTCTGATATCGCGTGTAGTTGGCGCAGAGGCGGTAGCGCCGACCATGCGCGGCGGGGGCGGGAGAACGCCAGAGCGACCCGGGAGCGGCGGGGGCGGAGGCGTCGACGAGATCGAGGGAGGCGACGAAATCGGGCTCCGGCAGGTAGGCGAGGATGTGACCGCAGGCGACGCAGGTGTGGTTTTCGAAATAGACGAGATTGTGGCAGTGGTCGCAGCGGAAGAGTTTCATGTCCAAGGAAGGAGGGCGCCGGCCGCGCGCGAACAAAGCGGCCTGGGGGAAATACCGCATATTCGGGCCGGGTTCGCACGAAGACGGGACAGGCCTGTTCCGACATTGGCAATACTGCGCCCGGCTGTCCCGTTGACGCGTCGGCGGGAGGTGTTCTTTAAAGAAGGGAATGCGCCTCGGAATTTTCCCCGACTTCAAGGCCCTTGCCCTCGTCTCCTGCCCTGTTTCCAGGACGTGGGGCCGCCATGTCGCGCCGAGCGCGGGAGCCGGGGCGTCCAAGATCGGGGCCTGATCGAGCGCCATGCTTCCATTTTTCTCCAAACGTTCGGCGGGGGGTGACGGGAAAAACGACCCGCGCGGAGCCGCGAAAATGGACGCCGAGCAGCTGCGCCATCTGGCATTGTCGGATCCGGCGGAGGAGGTCCGGCAGGCGGCGGTGCGGGCGTTGGACGATCAAAAGACCTTGGTCGAAGTGGTGCGCACGGGGAGAAACGTCGATACCCGCTCCATGGCTTTGGCGCGGGTGACGGACCACGACCGCAGGATAGGTCTGGCCTTGGACCGGAGCTTGCCGGAGCCCCTGCGCGCGCAGGCGTTGATCGGGCTCAAACCGGACAAGCGGATCTGCGAACTTTACCGCCCGAACGCGACCGAGGCCTTCAAGCGCGCCCTGTTCGACGCCTTGGGCGACGTGGCGGACGAGGATTTCTGGGCCGAGGTGGCGCGCACGGAGCCGAACGCGCTTCTCCGGGCGAGGGCCATCGGACACATCAGAACCGAAAGGTGCTGTGTCAGCCTCTATCGCACCGAGCCCGCGCCGGATTTGCGGCGGATGCTGGCGGATTTCGTCACCACGCCCGAGGCCTTGCTTCAACTGATCGAGCTCGAGGCCCTGCCCGGAGAGCGACTCCGGCTGGTGGGGCGGCTCCAGGAACCCGCCGCGCTGGACCGCCGCGTGCGCGGGGATCGCAGCCTGCACGTGCGCCTCGCGGCGTTGGATCGCATCCAGGAGCCGGAGCGGATCCGCGACATCGCCGCCGGAGACGTGCCGCGGCAGGTGGCCGAGGTCGCGCTGGGCCGCTTGCGCGACGACGAGGCGCGGGGGGTGGTGGCCACGCTTTCGCCGATCGAGGAGATACGCGCGGAGGCGTTGCGATTGATCAACGACGAGGACGTGTTGAGCCGGCTGGAGGACCAGGCGGCGGCGCCCGAGATCCGCTGGCTCGCCGGGCGGCGCATGGGCTCCGTGCCCACGAAGGCGATTTCGCAGATCCGCAGCGGGGCCACGTTGCGGCGCCTGATCGAGCTGGAGTCGGAGCCGGAGGTTTCCGCTTGGCTGGTCAGCCGGGTGCAGGATGGCGAGACCTTGAAGGTGCTCGGCGGCACGGCCTTCCCCGGCACGGCGGCGGCCCAGCGGCGGCTCAGGGAGCGCGAGGGCCACCTGTGCATGCGCTTCATGGCGGTGCCGGGCCGGCCCTATGAGATGAGCCTGTTTCCCGTCACCATCGGACAACTGCGCGAGGCGCTGGGCCCCGACGCGGTGGGCAAGGGGGCCGACGATTTGCCGGCGACGGGAATGGCGCCGGACGTTGCCGTGCGCTTCTGCGAATTCCTCAACGCGAAGGGCGCCGGGACCCATCGCCTGCCCTCGTTCGAGGAATGGTGGCACGCCTGCATGACCGACGACGCCAACTGGCTGGACGCGGCGGCGGGCCAGTTTTCCTGGGCCGAGGCCCTGATGGGCACGCGGCGGCTGGCCTTTGGTTGCAAGGGACGTCGTTCGGCGGCGCTGGCCTGGCCGAACCCGTGGGGTTTTCTCGACATGGTGGGCAACGTGGCCGTGTGGGTCGACGACTCGCCGCGGAGCAAGCTCCACCTCGTGGCGGACGATCCGCTGGCCGTCGGCGGCGACTCGTCGGACGCGTCGTCGTTTTACGTCGCCGCGGGCGTCTGCTGGGCGGACGGGCGCGTGAGGAAGGAGCGGTTGGAGCGCATGGTGGCGCGCACCGCGCTTTCGGGATGGGCGGCGGACAAGGTCGGATTTCGCGTGGTTTGCGAGCAGCCGGAGAAAACGGGGTCCAAGATCGCGGGCCCGAAGTTCAAGCTGGTGCTCCTGCCGCACACCGCGCCGGGCATGACGAAGGAGCGCGTGATCGCGGCCCTCGGCGCGACCTGGCCGGAGGCGGCGAGCCGCATGCCGACCTGGTATCGCGTGGCGCCGGCGGTGGTGTTGCCGGCGGCCGAGTATTCCGAGGCGCGCCGCGCGAAGCGGCTGCTGGAAAACTGCGGCGCCTGCGCGCAGATCTCGCCGGCCTGAGCCGGCGACGGGGCGCGCGATAGCCCGCTCGGCCGATCCGCGACGAGGAGCTCGGAGTAGCCGGCGTGAAGGAGCAGCTTGTGGAGATACTCGGCTCCTTTGCGCATCTTGGCGGAAAGTTCGGCTGCGTGGAGCGGGAGCAGGCCGTAGAATCGGATCGTTTTTCGGCCGGGAACGGCCAGCTCGTGAAACGTGTCGGGCGCGAGCATGGGGGTGAGCAGCACGAAGGCGCATGGTCGCATGCGGTTCGACAGGGGGGGGGCGGGCGGATCGCCGTTGGGGATCGTATGCCCGTAGGCGAGCCAGGTGCCGTAGTCGTGGGGGAAACGGGCGAGGAACTTCAGGGCGCGGACGGGCCGGTAGTTCTCCCTCTTTTTTCCACGCGTCCTCGCTCATCCGCCAGTCCGGGGGGAGGCTGAGGCACAGTTCCGCGTGGGCGAAATCCTCAGCGCCGGCGGGCGTGGTCATCGCCCGGTCGCTCATGCCCGAGGTGACAAGCGTGTAGTAGGGGCGCTCCTCGCGGGGTTGCACGACGTGTATGTCGATGTGGACCTTGTCCGAGACGAGTTCGTGAAAGACCGCGGCGACCTTGCCGACGTGGCGTTCGATGTGGGCGCCGATGGCCTCGATGTTTTCGGAATCGCCGGCGGCGAATTTGAAGGGCTTTGGCGCCTGGTGGCGCAGGGTAGGCCCGACCTGGTTGGTTTGCGGATCCATGGCTGGAGAGCCTACCGGGGAGCCGCGGTATGGGAGCGTGCGTATCTCAGCGGGCTTGGCCCGGCCCGGCTCCGCATCCGTTTTTGGGGCGCAGGACAAAAAGTCGCCGTGTGTCGCGACGGTGCAGAAAATTCCGCAGATCGTCCTCCTGCATCGCCGCGCGCAGGTCGCGCCAGCCGCCGAAGCTCCGCACGCCGGAGCCCGCGCGGTTTGCGAGTCGCGATGCGTGGGCGTGCAGCTCGGCCAACTCCGCGCCCCGGCGCCGAACGACTTTGGAGCCGGGACGCGGATCGAGGTATATGTCGAGATTGGTCGCCGTGATCGTGCGGTCATCTCCGAGGTGCGCGATGACGCTGCCGCCTTCCGTCACGCGGATGCCGGCGGGCTGCGACTCGTCCGAAACGATGATCAGATTCAGGATGCCGACGAAGCGGGAGTCGGCGGAGAGATAGATCACGCTGCCTGAATCGATGTGATTTGGATCCTTTGGGTTTCGAATCTTTTGCCAGCCGACCGGCCGGTATCCGGCGGAGGCGAATTGCTGCTGCCACGCGGCGTGGTATTCGTGGAAGTTTACGCTCAGGTCCTCCGGCTGCGCTTCGGCCTCGTCGTAGTCGAACGGGAGCTCGGTCTCTCCCTGCGGCGGGACGAAACGGGAGACGCCCCAGAAAAAAAGACCTTTGAGAAAACCGCCTCCAAAACGTCGGCATTCCCCGAAGCCCAGCCGGCGGAGATTGGTGAGATAGACCTGCTTCTCCACGCGTTCAGGCATGCGCGTTACCACATGGCCATGAGGTATTTTTGCAAGATAAAAGCAGGAGCGATGCCGGTGGGTGCGACTGGATTGCGCGGCGGCGCCTGATCGCAAGGGGTCGCCGGGTTGGTTGCGGGCGCAAAAAAACCGCGCGATTCAGAGGAATCGCGCGGCAAAAATCGGAGTGAATCAACGTCCCGCGGCCGGGACCTGCGTTCGAATCAATAGTCGTTCGCGCTGAACAGGCCCCACAGCACTTTCACTTGGGTGCCCGAGGGATCGCCGGCGTCGCCGACGAGTTCATTGGTGTTGATATCGAAGCTTGCGCGGGGGGCGGGCTGATAGGCGCCTTTCTCGACGTCGACCAAACCACCGAAAACGCTCGTGTGGCTGCCGGTGCGGGTTTTTTGGTGTGCGCAACCGGTGAAGACGGTGGCTGCTGCGATGAGGGCGAGGGGCAGGAGGGCCTTCTTGTTCATAGGGGAGGAGGGACGAATGGCCGGCCGCGGTGGTGTTGGCAAGCTTCCCGTCAACCGGGAATACCGGGCGCTAGCCTCCGGCGGACGACGATGCGGCGGCGGAAGCAAAATCGGGGGAGGCGCGAAGGAGGTTCGCTTGCCAGGGGAGCAGGATGTCGTCGAGGCGCTCCGGTTCGCGGCAAAGGGTGACGAGCGTGCTGCGCGGCGCGATGAGCGTCGGATCGAGATTTAGTTTCGCCGCGATCTGGTCGCGATGGGTCTTGATGCGATCCTGCCGCTCGATCTCCGCCTGGCTGAGGTGGATCCTTTCGGTGCGCGGGCGGCGGGGCAGGGTCGATGGATCACGCGAAAATCCCTCGCGCAGCGAGGCGGCGAGCGAGGGGGCGAGGCGGGGCTGGCGTTTGCCGAGGTTGGTGGTCGCGACGATGGCCTCGATCGAGTCGCCTTGCTCGGCGGCTTGGGCGATCCGGGAGAGGATGTCGTTGCTGCAAACCTTGAAGGGCGGGGTGTCGAGCTCCTCGGCCCAGCGTTCCCGCCAGTGCCAGACCGAGTGAAGCACGGCGAGGCCGCGACCGCGGAGCCGGTCGGAGGGGCCCACGCGCCAGGCGGTTTCCTCGTCGCGCGGGAAGCCGGTGAGGCCGCTCTCGATCTGGCGGCGGCATTGCTGATCGAGCCAATCGAGGCGGTCGAGCGCGGCGAGTTCCCGGGTGAGCAGGTCGCGCAGCGCGGGCAGGTGCCAGACGTCGAGCGCGGCGTAGTCGAGGAGCTTGGGGGTGAGCGGGCGTTTGGACCAGTTGGCCTTCTGTCCGGATTTGTCCAACTGCAGCCCGAAGTGTTGCTCGAGAAGCGCGCCGAGGCCGACGCGCGGACGGTTGAGCAACTGCGCCGCGAGCATCGTGTCGAAGAGACTGCGCGGACGAAAACGGCAGAGCTCGTGCAGCAGGCGGATGTCGAAATCGCTCCCGTGCATCACGAGGTGCTTGGTCGCGAGCCGCTCCCAAAGCGGGTCGAGCGGCAGCGGCGTCATCAAGTCCACCAGGTAGACCTCTCCGTCGACGAGGAACTGGAGCAGGCACACGCGGGTGCGGTAGTGGAACATGTTGTCCGCCTCCGTATCCATCGCGACCTCGTCGACGCGGTCGAGGGCGGCGTAAAGCGGGGCCAGGCCGGCGGGGGTGTCGATGAGCACGAAATGCGGGGGTTTTTCGCCGCTGGTGGCGGCGGCGGTGCGGACGGGCGCGGGGGCGGCGGGAGCCATGCGCGGGCGCGGGGGAAGCGGGGCGCGGGGCTCCGGGTGCGGGGACCTGGACGCCGGGTCGGCCGGCCGCGGACGCGCGGCCGAGGTCTCCGCGGGCGCGGCGGAGTCGTTGCCCAGCGGGAGCTCGGTCTGGTCCGGACCCGGGCCGCGGCGGCGACGGGACCGGGAACGAGGCCGGGAGCGGGCGCCGTGATCGGCGTCGGACGAAGAAGGGGAGTCCGCGGAAGGGGAAGTGGCGGACTTCGATCCGGTGAAAAAAGAAATCAGGCGCTTGAGCATCAATAAGACTCGCGGCGGCGGGGGCGCGGTGGGCGCGCGTGCGACCGCGAGGCGTGTCGTGAGCACAAGCGAGCCGTCCGCCGGGGGAAAGCGGAAAAGGCGTCCGGGTGCCCGCGCCGCGACCCGCGGAGCCGCCGGGGTTGCCGGCCGCGCTGCGAGCCGATGTCGGAAACGCCCGACCGGGTCCGCTTCAATGGACCGGGCTGGCGGTTGTTGCGCATTTCACCGCGTCCCGCCGGCACGCCCGACGGCATGGCCGGCGGGCCTGACGTCACGAAGTCTTGCGACGGCGGCGGCTGGCGGCGAGGGCCAGGGCGGCGAGTCCGGCGAGTCCGGCGGCGGCCGAGGGTTCGGGCACGGCCGCGGCGACGGCGAGCGAGCCGGTCGTGTAGAGGGCGGAGGTGTTCCACGCCAAGCCCTCGTCGAGCTCGGGGAGGTTCATGATCGCGAAGACGCCGGCGCCCGCGGAGGAGAAGTCGAAGAGGTCGAAGGAATCGCCCAGGACGGGATTGAAGCCGGTGCCGAAGCTCAGGTCCAAGGTGCCGCCCGGGGTCCATTCGCCGCCGACGACCACGCGATCAAAGGTGGCCGCGTTGGTCAGGGTGAACGCGCTCGTGCTCGAGGCGAGCAGGGCGAGATCGGCGCCGAAGGTGAGCGTGCCGATGCCGGTTCCGACTCCGGGGCTGAGGGTGCCCGAGATGCTCGTCGCGCCGCCGATCACGCCGGTGCCCTCGAGGGTGGCGCCGGTCGCGAGGTCCACGGCGGTGTTGCCGAGGCTGCCGGTGACCCGAAGCGCGCCCTCGCTGATCGTCGTCGCGCCGTCGTAGGTGCTGGCGCCGGCCAGGGTGAAGGTGCCGGTGCCGACCTTGGTCAGGCCGCCGGCGCCGGCGATGACGCCGGTGTAGGTGGTGTTGGAGTTGTTGCCGCCGGTGGTGAGCGTGGCGGAGCCGAGGGCGACGTGGCCGCCCGTGGCGTTGCCGCCGGCGAGCGATCCGATGGTCTGGTCGTGGCCGTCGAGGTCGAGGGTCGTGCCGGCGGTGGTGGCGAGGGTGAACGCGGACGCGGACGAGAGCGCGTTGGCCGCGCCGGCGCGGACGGTGCCGCCTCCGTTGATCGAGGTCGTGCCGGTGTGGGTGTCGGTGCCGGAGACGACCACGGTGCCGGTGTTGCCGGTGTTGAAGGCGAGGTTGCCCGCGCCGGAGATGGACCCGCCGTAGGCGAGCGTGGCGCCGGCGGCGGCGGCGAGGCCGCCGGTGCCGCCGACGAGGGCGATGCTCCGGTTGGCGTTCAGGGTGAGCGAAGCGTCGGCGCGGAGCGTGCCGTTGGTGCCGAGAGACAGGTGGCCGGCGGTGGCGGAGGACGGCGCGACGCCGAGATTGTTGTCGGCGGAGATGGCGAGGCTGCCTCCGCTGATCGTGGTCGCGCCGGTGTAGGTGTTGGCGACGCCGAGGGTGAAGGTGCCGCTTCCGGTCTTGGTCAGGCTGGTGACGCCGGCGCCGTTGTCGCCGACGGGGACGGCGAGGGCGCCGAGGCCGCTGCCGCCGACGGAGAAGGTGCGGGCGGTGTCGGCGCCGGTGAAGACAAGGGCGCCGTTGTAGGTGAAGGCGCCGCTGCCGGAGGCCTCGAGACCTCCGCCGGCGGTGGTGACGGTGACCTGGCGGTCGGTGGCGCCGCCGACGCCGGTGTAGCGGAGGACGCCGCCGTTGAGGACGAGGTTGGACGCCGCGCCGGAGGTCTGGCCGGTGCCGCCGGAGGTGCCGCCGTCGCCGAGGATGCTCACGCCGAGGACGCCGCCGTTGATGGTGGTGACGCCGGCGTAGGTGTTGTCGCCGGTGAGGAGGAGGGTGCCCGGGCCGTTCTTGGTGAGGCCGCCGGTGCCGGAGACGACGCCGGTGCCGTTGACCGAGCTCGAGCCGGGGTGAAAGACGAGGGCGCCGTTGTTGGTGATGTTGCCCGCGAAGCCGCCGGAGCCGGAGGCGCCGTTGCCGAACTGGAGGGTGGAGCCGCTCGCGATGGTGGTGGCGCCGGTGAAACTGGTGGTGCCGGTGAGGACGTTGT
>CBINJQ010000090.1:0-12628 GCA_966251015.1 uncultured Akkermansia sp.
CCATCACCGCCGCCGGCATGGGCTGCCAGGCCGCGATCGAGGCCGAACGCTGGCTCGCCGAGCACGGCGGCTGAGCACGGCGCCCCCCCCGGCGACAATCGTCGCGACCTCGTCCCCCGGGTAGTTTTCCCCGGGGGATTTTGTTTCCCCTGGGCGCGGGGGAGCGAGATATACTCGGCGCGGAACGCCGACCGATGTCCGATCCCGCCTCGCCAACCGAAAAGCATTGTCCTCCCGCCGCTTCGGCCGCCGAGCTCGCCCGCCTCCTCGCCGAGGCCGAGGAGCGGCACCGGCGCGCCCTCGACGCGTGCCGCGAGACAGAGGCGGCCTTCCGCCGGCTCTTCGAGCTCAACCCGCTTCCCATGTGGATCCGGGACGCCGAGACGTTCCGTTTCCTCGCCGTCAACGAGGCGTCGCTCGCCACCTACGGCTACACGCGCGAGGAGTTTCTCGCGATGACGGTCCACGACATCCGCACACCGGAGGAAGCCGCCCGCTTCAAAGCCTATCTCGACGAACGCCGCGCCGCGGGGCACGAGCCCGAGGACGACCGCTCCGGCCGCTGGATACATCGCCGCCGCGACGGCGGCCTCCTCACCGTCGAGACCTTGTCGCAGCCCATGACGTTCGAAGGACATCCCGCGCGTCTTGTCATCGCGCGCGACATCACCGAACAGCTGCGCACCGAGGCGGAACTGCGAGCCAGCCGCGAGCGTTTCCAGCTGATAGCGGGCGCCACGAGCGACGCGATCTGGGACTGGGATATCGCCGCCGACACGCTCTGGTGGAACGACTCGTTCTACACCCGCTTCGGTTACACGCCGGCCGAGTTCGACAACCAGTTCTCCACCTGGTGCGACGCGGTCCACCCCGAAGACCGCGAGCGCGTATTGAAAAGCCTCAAGCGCGCCAGCGCGCAGGGCCACGAGTTCTGGCGGGAGGAATACCGCTTCCGCCGGGCGGACGGCACCTATGCCACCGTCATCGACCGCGGCCGGGTCGTGCGCGACCGGACGGGCGAGGCCACGCGCATGCTCGGCGGCATGACCGACATCACCGAGCAAAGCCGGCTCCAAGCCCAGTTTCTCCGCGCGCAACGCCTCGAGAGCATCGGCACGCTCGCCGGCGGAATCGCGCACGATCTGAACAACATGCTCGCGCCGATCCTGCTCGCGCTCGATCTCCTGCGCCTGCACCAGCCCGGACCGGAAGCCAAACGTCTTATCGCCACGATCGAGACGAGCACGCAGCGCAGCGCCGAACTCGTGAGGCAGGTTTTGACCTTCGCGCGCGGAGTGGAGGGGCGGCGGCAGGCGATCGAGGTCCGCCACCTGATCAAGCAGGCGGCTCGCTTCGCCTCCGAAACCTTCCCGCGCAACATCTCCATCCATTCCGATATTTCACCGGGCCTCTGGGCGGTGTCCGCCGACCCGACCCAGATCAACCAGGTCCTTCTGAACCTCGCCCTCAACGCCCGCGACGCGATGACCGGCGGGGGCACCTTGGATTTTTCCGCCGTCAACCTCCGGATCGACGAGGAGCTCGCGGCCGCCACCCCGAAGGCCCGCCCCGGCCCCTATGTGGTCATCTCCGTCACCGACACCGGGCATGGTATCGCGGCCGAACACCTTGATCGCATTTTCGAGCCCTTCTTCACCACCAAGGATGTCGGCAAGGGCACCGGCCTCGGCTTGTCCACGGTTCACGCCATCATACGCGAACACGGCGGTTTCATCACCGTGCAGAGCACTCCCGGCCAAGGCTCCGTCTTCCGCGTGCATCTGCCGGCGCAGCCCGGGCTGGAGACTCCATCTCAAGGCCCGGCGGCCGATCCCGGCCCGCGCGGCGACGGTCAGACGATCCTCGTCATCGACGACGAGCCCTCTATCAGGGACCTCACCCGATACACCCTCGAAGCGCACGGTTATCGCATTCTGCTCGCGGGCGACGGCGCGGAGGGAGTCGCCCTTTTCGCGCAAAACCGGGAAAGAGTCGCGCTCGTGATCACCGATCTCGTGATGCCGATCATGGACGGACAGGCCACGATCAACGCCCTGCGCCGCATCCAACCCCACCTCCCGATCATCGCCGCCAGCGGTCACGACCCGACCGGCCGGATCGGACGGGACTCCGGTGTCGCGATCAACGGCTTCCTCGCGAAACCCTTCACCGTCGACGGCCTCTTGACCATCGTCGGGAACTGCCTCCGCCCGCCAGGAGCTCCGCCCGCGTCCCTGTAAGAGGCGCGCCGCCGCTGCTCCGAAAACAAGGCCCGGCCGATCCGGCCCGCCGGCATATCGAGGTCGCCGCATTCCCGATCTTTTCAAGTCCATGCGCCGCAGGTCGCCATGCGTCCGTCTTCCCTCGCCCCAAATAGCCCCTCAATCAGCGCCGCCCGATCTGCGTTCTCCATCCCCTCGCCCCTTGCCGGTTCACCTATGAAAAAGGTTAGGCTCAAATTAGGACGCCACCCGGCCGACATCGCGCTTGACCGCGCAGCGCGCGACACTCATTTCAATCAACTTTTTCCACCTAAAACCCGCGTGGCATCCGCCTCGCCCTCACCTCCAAACCTTCCTCACCATGGCTAATCCGAAACGCAAGCAGTCCAAACGCCGCAGCGCCAACCGCCGCGCCGCCAACGCTTTCCAAGCTCCCGAGTTCGCTAAGGATCCCGTCGATGGCACCGCTTTCCGCCCCCATCGCGTGAATCCCAAGAACGGCATGTATCGCGGCCGCCAGGTGCTCGACGTCTCCGTCTGAGCCCGTCTCCGCCCACAAACTCCCCCGAGTTTTTTCTGTCTCCGATGGGCACGCCCACCGCTCCTGCGGGACGCATCGCCATCGACGCCATGGGCGGCGATCTCGGCCCCGCCGAGGTGGTTGCCGCGACGCAACTCGCCCTCGCCGACTCCCGCCTGGCCAACGACATCACCCTCGTAGGCCAGACCGCCATCCTTGAGCCCTTGCTGAAACAGCAAGGGCTCTCTTTGCATCCACGCGTGCGCCTGCACGCCGCCTCCGAGGTCATCACCATGGAGGACAAGCCGCTTAAAGCCATCAGGTCCAAAAAGGATTCTTCGATGGTTCGGGCCATCGAGCTCATCAAGGCCGGCGAGGCCGGCGCCGTGGTCAGCTGCGGCAATACCGGCGCCCTCATGGCCGGCGGCACGCTCAAACTTCGCACCATCGAAGGGATCGACCGCCCCGCCCTCGCCGCCGTCATCCCGCGCGCGAACGGCCATTTTATCCTCATCGACGCCGGAGCCAATCCCGACGCCGAGCCGCGCCATCTGGTCCATAACGCCCTGGTCGGCAGCCATTACGCCCGAGTCATCCTCGGTTGCGCACACCCTCGCGTCGGCCTGCTCACCGTCGGGACCGAAGAAGGCAAGGGCAACGCGCTCACCAAGGATACCCACGAGATCCTTAAGCGCGCCGGAGAGACGAAGCTGCTCGATTACGCCGGTCCCACCGAAGGGTTTCAGGTTTTCACCGACCATTGCGACGTGGCCGTATGCGACGGTTTTGTCGGCAACCTCCTCCTCAAGAGCTGGGAATCGTTGGCCAAATTTTTCAGCAACACGCTCAAATCCGAGCTCAAGGCCAACCCGCTTCGCATGGCCGGCGCCACGCTTTCGGCCGGCGCCTTCAAGGCGCTGAAGGCGCGGATGAATCCCGACGTTTACGGCGGCGCCCCGCTCCTCGGCCTCCGCGGAAATGTCCTGAAGGCCCACGGATCGAGCAACCGCCACGCGCTGCACCACGCCATCCTCGCCGCCGACAAGGTCGTTCGCGCCGATTTCCTCGGCCACGTCGCCCACGACACCGCGAAAATCAACGCGATCATCGACGCCCCCGCGCCAGTCGCCGCGAACCCCGTTTCCTAGCAGCCGTCACGCGACGCCCGAACCGTCCTTCGTTCCATCGCGCCCCGTTTCATGCCGATCTCCGCTCCCATCGCCATCCTTGGCACCGGCTCCCATGCGCCCAATCGGATACTGACCAACGAGGAACTCTCGCGGCAGGTGGACACGTCCGACGAATGGATTCTCACCCGCACGGGCATCCGCGAACGCCGGATTTCCGGACCGGGAGAATCCACCTCCGCGCTCGCCGCGGCCGCCGCGCGCGCCGCGCTCGCCGACGCCGGCCTGCAGCCCCGCGACATCGATCTCCTCATCGTGGCCACCTGCACGCCGGACATGCCGATGCCCTCGACCGCGTGCCTCGTGCAGACCGCGCTGGGACTCGGTGAACGCACCGCCTGCGTCGATCTCAACGCCGCTTGCACCGGCTTCGTCTACGCCGTCGACCACGCCTGGGCGCTTCTCGCGTCCGGCCGCTATCGCCACGCGCTCGTCGTCGGCGCGGAAAAAATTTCCACGCTGGTCGACTGGAACGATCGCGCCACGTGCGTGCTCTTCGGCGACGGGGCCGGCGCGGTGGTCCTGGGCCCCGCCCGACCGGGCGGCGCGTCGCGCATCGTCGACGCCCAATTGGGCGCTATCCCGGGCACCGCCGAGCTTTTGACCGTCCCGGGCGGCGGCTCGTCGCCCTCCGCCTCCGACGCCCGCCGCTGCATCGCGATGAAGGGAAAAGAGGTCTTCAAGTTCGCCGTCCGCGGGATGGAGGACGTCACCCGAGACCTGCTCGCCCGCAACCAGCTCTCCGGGTCGGACGTCACGCTTGTCGTTCCCCACCAGGCGAACCTCCGCATCATCCACGCGCTGGCCCAATACCTGGAGCTCCCCTATGATCGCGTGCTGGTCAACGTCGACCGCTACGGCAACACGTCCGCCGCCTCGATCCCCATCGCGCTCGACGAGGCCCGCCGCTCCGGCCGGCTCAAGTCCGGCGATCTCCTGCTCCTCGTGGCGTTCGGGGCGGGCTTGACCTACGGGGGGGCGCTGGTTCGCTGGTGATTTACACCATGTTCGTCTCCGCCCGCCGTATCGGAATTTTCACTACCGTTCTTCTTGCGTGGGCCCTGTTCGCGGGCGCCGTGGTCCGCGCCGACCTCGTCTGGGAGCCCGCCACCGGCTGGCGCGTCGAGGGCGGGGCGCTCTCGCCCTTCCTGACAAGCGAGGACGGCAGGAACGCCAAGTCGCTCATGGACTCCGCGCGCCGCGCCGAGGACGCCGGCCAGATCTCGAAGGCGATCAAAACCTACAACAAGGTCGTCAAAAAATACGGCGCCTCGGTCTTCGCCCCCGAAGCCCTTTTCCGCACCGCCAAGCACTACGAGCAGCGCAGGCGTTACACGAAAGCCTTCCGCAACCTCCAGCGCATCATCGCGGAGCATCCCGCCTATCCCCGCTTCAACGACGTGCTCGGCGCCGAATACCGCATCGCCGAGAAACTCGTCAACGGCGCGCGCCCCCTCTACTTCGGAGTCATCCCTGGCTTCCGCCAGCGCGAGAAGGGCATCGAGTATCTGGAGCAAGTCGTCACCAACGCCCCCTATGGCGAGTATGCCCCGATCTCGCTGATGAACGCCGCGCAGGCCTATACGAAGGCCGGCGACCGCGATGCCTCGATCGATGCGCTTGATCGCATGATCAACAACTATCCGGAAAGCTTCCTGACCCCCGACGCCTATCTCGATCTCGCCTCGTCCCAAGCATCGATCACCCAAGGTCCCCCCTACGATCAGGCCTCCACCCAGCTGGCCCTCACGTATTTCCAAGACTACCTAATTCTTTACCCGGGATCGTCCGAGGCCGCGGTTGCCAACAAGGGCTTCAACGACGCCCGCACCATGCTCGCGGAAAGCAAGATGTCCATGGGCGACTTCTACTACAAATATCGCTCGAACTACAAGGCCGCCAAGGTCTTCTACAACGAGGCGATCACGGTTTATCCCGATTCGCCCGTGGCTGATCGCGCTCGGGGCCTCCTCGCCATCATCGAGAAAATCGAAGCGGGCGAAGACCCCGTCGATCTCGACTCCCGCCCGGGTCCGCGCGGGAAGCGCTTCTGGCTGTTCTAAGCCGGAGACAAGGTCCGCCACCCTTCGGTTACCCAACGTTCGACCGCGCATTTTCTCATGTTTCGTCGCATTGCCGCCTCCGTCCTGCTCGTCTTCGCCGTCCTGGGAGCCGCATGCTCCCATTACCGCCTCGGCACGGGGGTTTCGCGCGACTTCGATTCCATCTTCATCGCCCCGGTCGACACCAACGCGGTCGTTCCCCAATCCGCCGGCTTGCTCACGACGCAGATTCGCGAGGCGTTCATCCGGGATGCTCGTCTCCGTGTCGTGAATACGCCGGACGAGGCGGACGCCATCCTGACGATCAGCCTCAAGGGAATCCGGCGCGACACCTTGACCTCGTTGCCGTCCGACGCCGGCCTCGCGCGCACCTTCGGCCTGGTTCTCGACGCGTCCGCCACTCTTCGCGACATGAAAGGCGAAAAAACCTGGTTCGCCGACCGGACACTGAGGGTCGAGCGCCAGATCTTCACCAACGACGGAACCGCCATCGCCACGACGACCGGCCCCTACCTGGTGCCGCTCCAGCAAACCCAGGCGGAGTTCACCATCGTGCCGACGCTCGGGGAAGAACTGGCGTCAAAAGCCAAATCCGCGGTCTTGGACACCTGGTAAACGAGCCCGGCGTCTCGCTTCGGATCCGTCCGCGTCGCCCAGATCGAATCGATCCCGCCTCAGCGGGAAGGCGGTCGCTCGCTGGCGTCCAACAGTGATCGGCTCGCGTTTTCCAACGCACGTCCGTCCGCCATGTCTTGCGACCATTCCACACTCGCCTCGCGCCAGGCATCCTCCTTGCCCGCCGCCAGAGCGCTCCAGGCACGGCCCAGCGATCCCGCGGCGTTGCGGTAAAACGGGTGGATCACGGTAAAATCCGCCCCGAGTATCACCAGCCGTTCCGCGCGAAGCGTTGCCGGCCATGATTCGTCGCGCGAAGCCCATTCGCCCCACGGAGGCATCACACGCTCGTCTCCGCTCCGCGCATCTCTTGCCACGATACGCGCAAGCCGTTCCAAACGCCGCCGCGACTCCTCCGCGCCGAGCATCGGGGTTGTCCTTCCTGTCATCAGTCGCGCCGCGGCCACTCGCCAGGCGAGTTCCCACTCGCGCGCCTCGCCTGGCTTCGAAGTCAAGCCCGCGAACTCGCGCGCCAAGGCCGCTCCAGGCGATTCCCCTCCAAGCAGAGCGGCGATAAACCGCTCCCACGCGCCGGTCTTGCCGCTCTCTTCCCGTAACCAAAGCCAGACGCCAAAAGCGGCCTCCCCGTTTTTCCCGGGATCAACGCCACCGCCGTCCGCACGCCAGAGAAGAACATCGCGAAGCTTCGCCGGCGTTGAAAGCCGGCCGAATTCCACTTGCCACGCGTCCATCATCGAAGGCTGCCGGGCCACGATCACCGCCTCCGCGGCCGCCGCCGTCAGCCACCGCGGAGCGCGCGCTTTTTCGGGATCCAAGCCGAGGAGGAAAGCCTTCCGGAGCAAAACGCCCTCCGCCAAGGCGGTCGCCCAGAGCCTTTCGCCGGCGACACCCGCAGGCCCGTCGGACAATAGCCATACGCTGACCACCCCCGCGGGATCGGCGGCCACATGGGTGGCGACGCCACCGAAACGCCAGTCCGCCTTCGGGACCAGCCGGACGGTAATGGCGACCGGCAGCCGTGGCGGCAGGGCCAGGGGCCCGGTCCACTCCAGCCAGGCGGCCTCGGCCACCTCCGCCAATCGGACACCCTCCGCGCCGGGAAGCGACACCACTTCGAACCGTCCGCTGCCTTCGGAATGCAACCTGACCTTCGAATGAGAACGAACTTCGCGCGCACCATCCACGGCCGGGAGGTCGCCCTGGGCCAGGACCGTAGCTCCGCCGTCCGCGAAAGTCGCCAGCGCGAGCCCCGCAAGCGCCCGCCCCGCGCATGCCCGAAACCCAGGCATTTGAATCAACGAAGGGAAATCACCAGCGCCCCGTCGCGGATCGCGATGTCATTGGCGTCACGCAACATCTTCTCCACCACCGCAGGCGGATTGGCGGCGCCAAAACGATCGGCCAGCAAAGACATCAACACAGGGATCCGGTGAAGCGGAAGCGCGCCAAGCCGGGCTTCGCTCGGAACGAAGCGCCAGCCGTCGCCCGAGCGCGCAAAACCGCCGTGGGCATGCATGACCAAGGGCGCTTCGGCGCCGAAAAAGACCACCGTGTTCACGAGACCGACGTGCAAGGACGAGCCTTCGATCCGGAAATTTGGAATGCCCCCGAGGATAGTAGCGGCGGAACTTTTCTGATCTTCGGAAAGTTTCTGCGGCTCCAAGGTCGACTCCGACCAAGCGTTCAATTCGGCCTCGCTCAGCGTTACGTTGCCCGCTTTCGCCGCCGCAATCAGCTCTTCCTTCACCTCCCAGCTTTTTCCCGCGGTCGAGCCCGAAGCGCCCAGCACATAATAAAGTTTGCCGCCGGCCGACTTGTCCTTGGGAGCGCTCCTCATCACCTCGACCGGTTGGGACGCGAGATGCAGCCCGGCGAGAAGAGAGCCCAAGATGACGCTCAGGGCGGCGCCGATTAGAAGGCTTATGACGCCGGGAGCTTTACGGTCGGAGGGAGAGGCCATGTTGAGAAAAGAGTGTGGTGACGAAGGTCTCGTGTCAGGTCCTGCTTGTCGCCCTCAGCGAGGTTTCCACGTGATGAAAAACCGCCGCGAAGGTGGTTCCGAAAAGCGCGGCCCCGGCGAAAACGGTGAATGTGATGAACGGCAGGCCGATCACAAGAAAACCGACGAATGCCAAGGTGGGCACAAGCAGCGGGAGTCCGGTGGAACGAACCATTCGCATCAGCACCCATACTCGAAACGCGTCCTGATAATCCTCCCGCTTCTGATAAAGATATACGCTGGCCGCGGTCAGCGGGAAACAAAACAGAAGAACGGGCATCATGGGGGTGTAGCTAAACCAGCCGGCGCCAAGTCGATGCAGGGGCCAGGTCAGCAGCCAGGCGACCGTCAGAGGAACCGCGGTAAAAACCAGGAAAATAACGAACAAGGGCACGCCCTGCCTGAACAACCGCCCCCAGTCCTCCCAATCGGGGAATTCCAGCGGTTCGCCGCGTCGCGCGCGATTCAACAACTCGTAAAGATAGCCGCAGGCGAAAAAATGGGCGACCGGCACCGCCAGCAGCACCGCGCCAAGCAGGCACTTCAAGATCCACGCGGAGTCCGACAAGAGACGTTTGCAAACGAGTTCGAGCGTGGGCATTGCAGCGCGGAATTTTCGCTCGAATCCTCAGCGCGCCGATGGACTTCTCAACTAAATTAAACGCCCTGGTCGCCCGCTCGGAAACCGCGCTCGACGTCCTCGTGCCCGCGCTCCCCGCCGGATCCCCGGCGGGCCCGGCCCGAATCCACGAGGCGATGCGCTACAGCCTTCAGGCCGGCGGCAAACGGTTGCGCCCGGTCCTGGCCCTCGCCGCGGCCGAACTCGCCGACGGAGAAACCGGCGTCTCCCGGGCGCTCGCCGCCGCGGCCGCCGTCGAATGCGTCCACACGTATTCACTTATCCATGACGACTTGCCCTGCATGGACGACGACGACCTGCGCCGGGGCCGGCCCACCTGCCACCGCGCGTTCGACGAGGCCACCGCGCTCCTCGCCGGGGACGCGCTGCTGAACCAGGCGTTCCTCGTTCTCGCCGAAGCCTACGCGGATCGCCCCGCCCTCGCCGCCGCGCTGGTGCGCGAACTCGCCGGGGCGGCCTCCGGACGGCGTCTGGTCGGGGGGCAGATGCAGGATCTCCTCGCCGAAAAAAACGCGGGCGACGGATCCCCGTCCGCCACCGCCGACGAGCTCGAGTTCATCCATCTCAACAAGACGGCCGCGATGCTCGAAGCGTCCCTGGTGTGCGGCGGGATGGCGGGAGGGATGGAGGGCCCCGCCGTGGAAACCTTGCGGGACGCCGGGCGCCACCTCGGTCTCGCGTTTCAACTCGTCGACGACGTGCTCGACGCGACGGCCGACACGGCCTCGCTCGGAAAAACCGCCGGCAAAGACGCCCGGGCCGGAAAAAGCACCTACGTCAGGCTGCACGGACTCGATGGCGCACGGCGGCTTGCAGCCGCGGAGACCGCCCGGGCCAACGAGGCGCTTCGATCCCTGCCGGGAGACACCGCGTTCCTGCTCTTCCTCGCGGACCGCATGCTCGTCCGGAAAAACTGACCCGGGTCCAATTTGCACTCGTGCAAAATCGACCTTGCGCTTTGCGCGGCGGCCACCCTTTTTCGCCACCTGCTTCGGAGAGATGGCTGAGTGGCCGAAAGCGGCGCTTTGCTAAAGCGTTATAGGTGTAAAAGCCTATCGGGGGTTCGAATCCCCCTCTCTCCGCCAGTTTCCCCCCTTCCCAAAAAGAAGGGGGTTCATTTTTTTAACGGCCTCGGCACAAATTCGATCACGAGCCGGCGGGGGCATGCCCGCCACGGCGGTTGACACCCGGGCGGGCCGTCCGCTTTGCTGACCGATCCCGTCCCGTAACCTCTCTGCCATGAATTCCGAAGCCATCGCCGCACTCCTAGCCAAAAACCCGTCCCTCAAGACGGCCAAAGCCAAGCTGGAGGCGATGGAGCCAGGCGCCTACTGCATCCACAAGAGCTGGGGATTCGGGCAGATCAAAAAATACGACGAGGCCGCCGGTAAGCTCATCATCGATTTCAAGACCAAGCCCGGCCACGCGATGGATCCGGCATTCTGCGTCAACACCTTGGACATTCTTCCGTCCAACCATCTTCTCGTCCGAAAAGAGACCGAGCCCGCGGTGATCGCCAAATTGGCATCCGAAAACCCCGCCCAGCTTCTCATCGAAGCTCTCGCCGCCTACCCGAACTCCGCCGCCACCCAGATCGAGGTCGAAATCGTCTTCGCCCAAGTCCTTGGCGATGAGAAATTCAAGAAATGGTGGTCGGGCGCCAAGAAGGCCATCGCAAAGGATCCGCGCATCGCCTCGCCCATCAAGAAGACCGAATGTTTTTTCCTCCGCGAGACTCCGGTCTCCGCCGAAGACGAACTCGCCGAAGCCTTCAACTCGACGCGCTCGGCCCGCCGCCGTATCCAAGTCGTCGAGCAACTCCTCGCCGCCTCCGAAAAAGGCAACGCCAAGGCAGATCTTCCGGCCATACTCGCGGGCCTCGCCGATGCGGTGAAAACGTCAAACCAGCTCGACGCCGCCGAACGGCTATACGGCGCCGCCGTCCGAGACCGCCTCGCCGCTTTGGCGGGAGCCGAGATCGCTTCCCTCGAACCCTCCCAAGTTTCCCTCGTCTCCAACGTTCGCGACCTGCCCGCCATCGTCGAGAAACTCCCCGTCAACTTCCAAGGCCCCTTCCTCGAACTCGTCAAGGAGGCCCATCCGGTCGAATACCGCGATATCGTCATCTCCCTTCTCAAGACCTCCCAGGGCAAGTTCACCACCGAGTGCATCAATTTCCTTGTCGAGAACGGCCATGGGGAAGAGCTCGCCGCGACGTTCAAGCGGTGGATGGCCGAACAGAATCTCCGCGCCCCGGTGCTCCACTGGATCGTCAAGAATCGCAACTCGAAGAAATTCGCAAAGCTGCTCGGCGACATGATTTCCCCCCGGCTGCTGTCGGCCATCTTTTACGCGATCGATTACGAGGCGCTTCAATCCGCCTCCGCGCGGCGAATCCCGCTCGCCGACTCGCTCAGCGAAGACGCCGAGCTCATTCCGGATCTCCTTTCCGCCGCCTCGGCGGAGACAGCGCGCGACCTCGCCCATGCGCTTCTGCTCAACCAAGGCTTCGAGGATCTCACGAAGAAATCCCTCTTGGCCCGGTTCATCAAACTGTTCCCCTCGATCCAAACCGTCCTCTCCGGCGAGAACGAGTCGAAAGAAGAACAGCTGCTGGTCTCCCGCGACAGCTACGAGCGCAAGCGCGAGGAACTCGAGCTCATCATCTCCAAGAAGATCCCCGACAACTCCAAGGCCATCGCCACCGCCCGCGAGCATGGCGACCTCAAGGAGAACTCGGAATACAAGATGGCCAAGCAAGACCAAGCGGTCCTCATGGCCCAAAAAGGCCAGCTTGAGAAAGATCTCGGCCGCGCCCGGATCACCGACTTCAAGGAGGTGACCACCGAAATCGTGGGAGTCGGCAGCGTGGTCGAAACCAAGTTGGTTTCATCCGGCAAGACCTCCCGCTACACCGTTCTCGGCGCGTGGGACTCCGTCCCCGAACAAAACATCATCGCCTACAAGACTCCGCTCGGCCAGGCGCTGCTCGGCAAGAAAGTCGGAGAAACGGTGAAGGTGAAGATCGGTTCCTCCGAGGAGGCCTACACCATCACGGCGATTGACCGTCACGTTTCGTAAGCATCTAGCCATCAGTGCCCTTCCCTTTAACCGCACCCTGCCGAGGGGTGCGGTTTCTTTTTTACCCACCAGTTTCCGGTCAGGAAAACATGTCGCATCTCTTCTTTTTCCAGTCATTTATAGTTCAACAAAAACAATCGCTTGAACATCCCGAGCGTGCTTCCGATGGTTTCTCTCGTTCCTCTGCTTAGCAGAGGATTTTGGGGTAACTAAGAAAGCAATGGCCGGACGCCTAGGGGTAGGCGTCCGGCCTCTTAATTTTCAGGAGCTTTTGACGAGG
>CBINJQ010000091.1:0-12400 GCA_966251015.1 uncultured Akkermansia sp.
TCGGCGTCGGCCTTCGGCTCCTGCGCGCGACCGGTGAAGGCGAACTGCGACACGGCGCGCTTGAGCGGCCACCGCGGGTTGTCCGGGCACTTCGGGGTAAGTTTACCCTGCGCGAGGGTCTTCGCGTAGAACTGGTAAACCGTGTGGTTTCTTTCGCAGTAGAACTCGTAAATCGGCATGGCGGGAAATGCGGGGAAAATGTAGAAACCCGGCCGGCGCGCAACGCTCGGCGGGGTGTCGGGGCGCCGCAGGCGTCTCACTTCTTGATCTGGTGTCCGTGCTTCACGCGCATGTCCCGGCCCCCCGCGTTCAGCCGGTCGAGCACGGCCGCCAGCTTGCGGCGCTTGTCGTCGGCCGGCGTCTCGAAGAGGTCGAGCTGCGCGCCGCCGCCCTCGATCCCCGAGAGCCGAACGCTCACCAATCGCAAGGGGCGCCGGCGCCTGCTCCACGCTTTTTCGAGCAGCGGCCCCACGAGCGGATAAAACGGAGACTCCAAGTCGCTCGCCTCGGGAAGACTGCGCCCCGCGCTTTCCTGGGAAAAATCGGGATAACGCACCTTCACGGTCAGCGTGCGGGCGCGTTTTCCATCCGCCCGGATGTCGGGCATGAGCTCGTCGATCATGCGCTTGGCGACGCGCTCGATCTCGGCGAAGTCGCCTATGTCGGCGCCGAAAGTCTCCTGCTGGGAGTAGCTCTTCGCGTCCTCTCGATCCACCTCGACCGGGCGGGCGTCGACGCCGAGCGCGGCGTCGCGCATCTCGCGCCAGCCGTCGCCGAAGATCGCCGCGAGCCGCGGCTCGGAAAGTTCGAGGATATGACCGATGCGAAGCAGCCCGTGGCTCTTGAGCGACTCCTCCGTCTTGGGGCCGACGCCCGGCAGCTTGCCGATGGGCAGCGGGCGAAGAAAGGCCGCCTCCTCCCCGGGAGGCACCACCACAAAACCGCGAGGTTTGCGCAGCTTGCTGGCGATCTGCGCGACGAGCTTGTTGGTCGCGATCCCCATCGAGATCGGGACTTGTAGTTCGTTCCAAATACGCCGCTGAAGATCGCGCACGACGTGTTCCACCGCGGCGGCGTCGCGCAGGCCGCACGGCGCGAGGTCGAGGTAACCCTCGTCGATGGAGTTGCGCTGCACGACTGGCGTGAGCGTTTCGCAAAGATCGAACATGCGCCGGGAAACCTTGCCGTAGAGCCCGCTGGTGTGCGGAAGCAGGACAAGGTCCGGGCAGACCTTGAGCGCGCGGGAGGTCGGCATCGGCGTGTAGACGCCGCAGGCTCGGGCCTCGTAGCTGGCGGAGGAAATGATGCCCCGCTCGCGCCCGCCCACCGCGCATTTGGCGCCCCGCAGCTCGGGCTTCAGCGCCAGCTCGCACGACACGAAAAACGCGTCGGCGTCGAGATGAACGATGTTGGCCAGGGCGGGCATGCTCAAACGGAACGGCATCCAAACCCCGGAAGTCGACGCGTTCTTCGAGGACTTTGCCAGGTCTCAGGTCGCAACCCGCCAGACGTGACGTCCAATCGTAACTTCATCGCGCATTGCTGGTTCCGGCCCCGGGATAGGTTGACAGCGGTGTTGGCAGATGAAGGCATTACCGCGCCCCAACGGCATCCAGCCATGAACATACCCCCGATTTCGCGGCCGGGCGCGGCCGCCCAAATCATCAACGCCGACGGCACGGTCGATCCCATGACGACGTCGCCCGGCTCGATCACCGAACTGGTCTTCTCCCTCCCGCTCCCGCCGGGCTTCATCGTCTCGGAAACGAGCGAGTGGATGGTCACCTTGCCGCCGGGCTTCACGCTGCCGGGCTCGTCGTCCGGCCAGGCCGTGAACTTCTTCGGTCTGTCGCCCTATCCCTACAACGCCGTGCTGAATCCCCCGAGCACGATCGGACCGACCACCGAGCCCGTCGACAACGCCCCGGTCGGCACTCTCTGGGTATGGAGCGCCTTGAACAACATGCCGCCCTACGGCGGCATCACCCTCCAGTTTATCCTCCAGAACATCAATAATCCCACCACGGCCGGAGTGACGGGAAACATCGCCGTGCGAATCGGAGGCACAGGCTCGACGGCCTGCATCTTCACGGTGCCCGGAATCACGATCTCCGGCGGCTGAGGCCGCCCGCCCCCATCCGCCCGGTCGGCGCCGGTCCGCGGCGCGAAGTGCGGCGGCGCTCCATACCACGCGCATACGAGGTCTCGGCCCGGAGGCCGACGACACCCGCGCGCCCCCACGACCGCGACCATCCTGTTCCCCGCCCATCATCCGTCTTCACCCACACCATGACCATCGAAGGACTCCTCACCCAACCGCACCACGAGCCCGGCACCGTCGCGCTCATCGCCACCGACGGCTCCGTTCTTGCGACGGAGGCCACCGCGCCAAACGGCCGATTCTCGCTCCCCTGCCCCGCGGTGCCGCCCGGGGCGGCGCTTTACGGTTTTCCGAATCTCGCCATCACCGCCGCGCAGGTGCCCGAGGCCCTTTTGCATCGCGCCCGCGGTCTCGTCTACGAAGCAGCGATCCCGGCCGCCTCGCGCGCCGGCGCGCTCATCTATCTGAACGCCGCGTCGACCGCCGTGCGCACGGTGCGGGCCGCGAACCCCGCGCTCACCCCGGCCCAAGCCGACACCCACGTGAAGGGCCACCTCTTCGGCGCGATGGTGGCGAAGTTCATGCCGGGTTATTCCGCCGGTTTCCTCGCGCACATCGCCAAACCGCACGTGCTGGCCTTCCCGAAACTCCAGGCGACCGCCGCCGCCGCCGGAGGCTGGCACGCCTGGGCCGCCAGCTTGGCCGCGACACCGCCGCCGACGCGTCCCTTGTTCGCCTCGCCGCCGCCGCGACGCGCCCACACGCCGGGCGCGACGCCGACGCCGCTCACGGAGGATGATACGCCGGAGATCCCCGCGTCGGCCAAGTGGGCCGCGGACGACACCACCTGGATGGACGTGCTCGGCGCCGAGGACGGCGCGTTCGCCGACAGCATGGAGGACCTCGCCGAGACCACCGACGGCGTCGCCGCGAGCGTCACCGAGAGCGCGTTCTCGACCAGCGCGTCCGACTTGCTCAAGTGGGGCGCGAAAGACCTCGCGGGCGGCATGATTTCCGGCGTGGGCAGCCAGCTCATGTCGCTCGTCTGCTCCTGGATCTTCAACTCCGGCTCGAGCTCCGTCTCCACCGCGCTGGCGCAGATCAACAAGCAGCTCACGACCATCGTGAACAACCAGGCGACGATGATCCAGCAGCTCTCGGCGGTGCTGGCGGAACTCGATAAATTGGACGTCGACCTGGTGACCGAAACGATGACGACCGCGGTCGCCAACATCCAGTCGTCGGTGCAAATCGCCTCCGGCTACACAACCGCGACGGGCGGCAACACGCCCTCCACCCTGGCGACTTTCGCCACCGAGGTTCTCAACCCGGACGGGGGCGTGGTCGAGTCGTTGCAGATGATCCACGACACGATCATGGGCGTCGGTCTCGCCACGTCGTTGCCCGCGGCGCTCTTCGTGGAGATGACAAGGCCCGGCGCGGTCCAGGGCGCGGGCCAGAACTTCCTCTCCAACGGCAACTGCTTCGCCACGGCCCAGTGGTTGTTCCACTATTACTCCATGCTGCAGACGCAAGGCGTGCAGCTCGTCATCCAGGCGCACAACTACCAGACGAACGCCGCGGTCGACAGCGTGACGACTCCTCTCGCCGTCAGCGCCGCCGCCACGGCCGCCTACGACGCCGCGCTCATCGGCGGTTCCGGCAGCGGCGGCGCCAAGCCCAATCTCGTCCAGCAGCGTGATCTCTTTCGCGCCACCTTCTGGCCGCTCAGCCACCGCTTCCAAGGTCTTCTCGGGGTGATGCCCGACGACATCGCCGTCGCGCTGCTTCCCAAAGTCGCCAACCAGCAGCCCGGCACGATCTACCACGAAGTGCAAAGCGGCCTGGTCGTGCTCGGCCATCTCTCGGGCAAACTGCGCAACTGGAGCGCCGGCACCGACGTGCTGACGAAGAACAGCAGCCTCATCGGCAACTCCTGGAACCTGCCGCCCGCGCTTAACGCATGGCGTTACCCGACGCAGGCGGAGTTCACCAAGATTTTCTCGCCGACCGGCGGGCTCTCGCGCTACGGCGGCTGGAATCTTTTCCAATACCTCTACGACCAAGGCTTCACCGACGACAAAACCGACTACGTCTCCGGTTTTTCGTTCGTGCAGCTCTTCACCGCCGACAGCGGCTACTACGGCGACGCGTGGGACACATGCACGGATGCCTACTATCCGCGTCCGTTCTTCCTCTTCCCGCCGGTCGACATCAACGGCAACCCGATCGCCGCCTATACCTGGAAGAGCGGGATGAGCGCCTGGAGTTCGTGGAACTACAAATTCGCGGGCACCTGGCCGGCCGCCCTCCGCTGCGACAACACGTATCACTTCAAGTCGAGCATGTGCTACAACATCTACAAGCCCGGCGACAGCTCGGCCGTGTGGGCCGGATCCCCGTGGTTCCAGGTCAGCGGCGGCATCATCGTCACCGACGCCTGGGCCGGCTATTTGCCTATCGGCTCGTATCCGGCCTCGTGCCAGGACATCGCGGTGACGTTCTCCTGCACCGCTCCGCTGCCCGACGGCTCGACGACCCAGGTGACCTTCGACCTGACGACGCGCGGCGACATCGCGCTCTCCGTGGTCGACGGCGTCGTCTCGGTCGTGAATCCCTACACGCCGCCTCTGGTGAACGGCGCGCCGGCCTTCCCCGCCGGGCCGCGCACGGGTTTCCTGCCGCCGGGCAACTACGCCGGCTGCACGAACATCCAGGTGAATCTCGTCTGCCAGGCCAACAACGGCTCCTCCTTCGTGCCGGCCAGCTTCAACCTCACGCCCTACACGCTCGACGGCGTCGCCATCGCCAACACCAACGGCGTGCTGACGGGCTGACGCCAAAATGCGGTGTTCGAGTATCCGCTCGCGCGCGGCGAGCGGCTACTCGGCGCCGAAACAGGCTCCCCGCCGGTGATCGGGATCGCGCAAGGCGACGGGAGCCCGCGCTTGCGCACGGCGGCGTCGGACGTTGGCGTGGGCAAGCCTCATCCCTATGTCTGCGCCTGATTTACTCCTGCCGGCCGCCACGGAAACGGGCGTTCTGGGCGTCTATCAACTGAAACGTTTCTGGGCTCGCACGCTTGCGAAGCGGCGCGGAACGGCGCCGCACGACCACGTCGAGACGCAGCGCGAGATGCTGCTGACCGACGCGCTCGGCCTCGGGCTGGAGCAATCGCGGTCGCATCTGTTGCAGCAGGGAACGACGTTCGAGGCGTTCGAGCAGTGGATCGTGGACACGGCGGGCGCGCCGACGCCGACGCGGGTAGCGCGGATCAACGCGGCGATGACGGATGCGCCGATGCCGGAGGCGACGCGGCGTTGGCTGGCGGAGATCGAGGCGATGCCGCCCGTCTTGAGCGCGGAGGATCTCGCGCACTGGGAGGAGCACGGGTATGTGATTTTGCACGACGCGGTGCCGGAGGAGTCGCGCCGCGCGGCGGAACAGGCGATCTGGCGGCATCTCGGCGCGAGCCCGGACGAGCCGGCGACGTGGCAGGTGCCGCTCGCGCAGGGGATCATGTCGAACCTGTTTCAAGACCCGGCGTTCACGGCCAACCGCGAGTCGCCGCGGATCCACAAGGCCTACGCCCAGCTCTGGGGCACGACCGATCTCTGGGTCTCGTGCGATCGCGGGGGCTTCAACCCGCCGCTGCAGCCCGGCGCCCGGTTCCGGGCCTCCGACCTGCACTGGGACGTGAGCCTGGCGCGGCCGATCCCGTTCGGGACGCAGGGCATCCTCTATCTCGTGGACACGCCGCCCGAGCAGGGGGCGTTCCGCTGCGTGCCTGGTTTTCACCGACGGCTGGACGCGTGGCTGGACGGCCTGCCGGCGGATCGCGATCCGCGGCGGGAGGATTTGCATGCGCTCGGCGTGAAGCAGGTCGGCGGGCGCGCGGGCGATCTCGTGATCTGGGACCACCGGCTGCCCCACGGGGCGAGCCCGAATCACGGGCAACGGCCGCGAATCGTGCAATATCTCAACATGTATCCGGGCAGCTACCTGCCGCAGGCGGAGTGGCGGTAGACGCCCCGGCCGGCCGAACGAGGCCGGGACGGTGATCGCGAAAGCGCGGCCACGCCCGCCGCGCGCTCAGATCGCCTTTTTAAGAACCGGGAAAGGTTTTGCGTCCACGAGCGGCGCCATCGGTCGCGAGGAGAACTCCGTGCCGACGGCGACCGGGCCGCCGCGAAGAAAATCCCCGGCCGGCAGCATCTTTCCGCCCGGCTTTTGCAGACGACGCACGCGAAGCAGGCCGGCGCCCGTGCCGACGAGCAGCCCCTCGTCGTCGGCGCCCGCGACCACGCCGGGAACGGCGGCGCCCTCGACGGCATCCGCCAGACCGAACTTAAGGGGCTGGCCCCGCCACTCGACTTGCGCGGCGGGCCAGGGGTTGAGGCCGTTGATGCGCGCGGCGAGGAGGGAGGCCGGCGCGGCGAAATCGAGCGCGGCGTCGTCCTTGGTCAGCTTGCGGCAGAATGTCGCGGCGGCGTGGTCCTGCTCGACGAAAACGAGTTCGCCGCGAAGCAGGCGCGGCAGGGCGCGGGCGAGGAGCGGCGCGCAGGCGGCGGCGAGCTTTTGCTCGATCTCCAAAGCCGTATCGAGGGCATCGATACGCACGGCCTCGCGGTCGGCGACCGGTCCGGCGTCGAGCTGGCGCACGATGCGCATGAGCGACACGCCGGTCTCCGGCTCGCCTTGGGCGACCGAGGTCTGGATCGGCGAGGCGCCGCGATACTTCGGCAGGAGAGAGGCGTGAAAGTTGAGCGTCCCGAGCGGAGGCACGGCGATGAAGTCGTCTCGCAGGATGTGGCCGTAGGCCATGACGAGCGAGAGGTCGGGCGCGGAAGCGGCGTAGGCGGCGCGCGCCTCGGGCGTGAGTTTTTCCGGCTGATGGACGGGCAGGCCGCGGGCGAGCGCCCACTGCTTGATCGCGTTGGCCTGGATCTTTTGGCCTCGGCCGACGGGGCGGTCGGGCTGGGTGTAGACCGCCGTCAGCTCGACGAGCGCGGAGCCCTCCGGCCCGACGAGCCAGTCGAGGAGCGGAAGGGAAATGGCGTCGGAGCCGAGGAAGACGGTGCGCGGGCGGGACATTTTATTCAAAGGCCAAAACCAGGGAGCGAACGGAGAACACGGAGGCGAAGAAAACGTTCCTCTCTCTTTTCGGCTCCCCGCGCCCTGCGTGTTCTCCGTGGTTAAAAATCAGGGCGACGCGGCCGCGGGAGCTCGAACTCGCATCCGCGGTCCGGATACGTGGCGCCGGTCACGAACGCGGCGCGCCGGCTCCCGGTCGAAGGCCTTCGCCGCCTCCGACATCAGTCCTCGAGGGTTTCATACGGGAACGCTTCGCCCAGGCCCCGGGCCTCGCGCTCCTCGCGCACTTTCCACTTCGGCGTGCCCGACTCCTCGTTCTTGAGCCGGCGTTGTTCGGCCATGGCGGCCTTGCCGGTGTAGGGCGTGCCGGGCGTGTGCTTGGGTTTGCCGACGAGGTCGAAATACACCGGGCAGCCGTCGAGGCCGAACTCCTTGACCATGCCGGCCTCGAGGTAGCGGCGGTATTGCTCGGAGAGTTTGTCCTCGCGGTTGCAAAACAGCTTGATGCGGAAAGGGCGCACGCCGGTCTGCACCGCGTAGTAGACGCGGAAGCGTTTGCCGCCGATGGCGGGCGCCGGCACGCGTTCCGCGAGATCGCCGATGACGGCGTTGAGCCTGGCGGTCGGGATCTTCTTCTCGAGCGCGCGGTTGAGCTGCACGGCGCAGTTGAGCATGCGGTCGACCTCGTAGCCGCTCATCGCGGACACGAAGAGGATGGGCGCGCCGGGCGTGAAAAAGAGGCGGTCGCGGATGGAGCGCTCGTATTTGGCGCGGTATTCGCGCTCGGTCTTGAAGTCGTGGATCGCCTCCTCGGGCGCGCAGTCGGGATCGAGCCCTTTGCGGAACGCCTCTTTCACGACATCCCACTTGTTGACGATGACGATGATGGGCTTGCGCTCCTTGATGGCCTCGCCGGCGATGGCCTTGTCCTGGGCGGTCACGCCGTCGACGGCGTCGAGCACGAGGAAGACTACGTCGCACTTGCCGATGGCGTCGAGGGAGCGCAGGCGGGAGAAATACTCGACCGGCGAGGCGAGCTTGGTCTGGGCCTTGATGCCGGCGGTGTCGATCAGCCGGAAGGGATATTCCCTTCCGTTGCGGCCCTTGAATACAAAGGGGATCTCGACGGCGTCGCGCGTGGTGCCGGAGATGGGCGAAACGATCAGGCGGTCGCTGCCGAGAAGGCGGTTGCTGAGCGAGGATTTGCCGACGTTGGGCCGGCCGATGAATGAAACACAGAGCGGAATCGACGGATCGCGGCGACCCGGCAGCGCGGCGGGCAAGGGGTTGCCATCGGGGTCGGTGTCGGGAAGACGTTCGTCGGAGTCGGCTTCGACCTCGCCGGCGACGCCGGGGATGCGGATGACCTCGGGTTCGGGCGCCGGGCCGAGCTTCGCGATGATGGCGTCGCGGAGATCGCCCTCGCCGCGACCATGTTCGGCGGAGACGCGGACCGGTTCGCCGAGACCGAGGCGGTAGGCCTCGCCCAGGTCGATCTTGTCGTCGCCGAAGTCGGCCTTGTTGACCACGAGGACGACGTTCTTCTTCGCGCGGCGAAGGCGGGTCGCGATCTGGGTGTCGAGGGCGGTGAAGCCCTCCAGCCCGTCGACGACGAAGAGGATCAGGTCGGCGGCCTCGATGGCGAAATCGACCTGCTTCTCGGAGGCCTTGGTGAGCTCGGCGGGCGAATCGCCGCCTTTTAGACCGAGACCGCCGGTGTCGAGAAGGGTGTAGGCGCCGTCCTTGACGTCGGCGGAAACGACATCGCGGGTGACGCCCGGCTGGTCGTGCACGATGGAAATGCGCGACCGCGTGAGCCGGTTAAAGAGACGGCTCTTGCCCACATTGGGGCGTCCGACGATGGCGACGATGCGTGACATGGTGAGAAACCGGACACGCTACGGGTCGGCGCCCCTCTTGCACAAGCCCGGAGGCGGCCGGTTCAAAGACCGGGCTCGGTATAGGTGAAGGAGCTCGAACCCGAGCCGACGACTCCATATCCTGCCGCGGACACCGAAACCACGACATTCCCGCTGGTGGGCGTGGTGAAGTAGAAATTCATCGCAAGGGTCATCCGGACTCCGTCCTCGGTGAAGTAGAACCGCATCCTTACGCGGTCGTTGCCGATGCGCGTGAACTCCAGTTTGTCCGCGGAGGTGGAGTAGTCGTCGTAATCGAAGATGCGAACAACGCTTCCGTTCACGATGGTGAACTTAAGGTTCAAGCGAAGAGAATCTCCGAAGTCCGAGTAGATGGTGGTATTGAAGCGATATTCCGACGATTTGACCGGGCCGTAGGGCGCCAGCCCCACCTGCAGCCTCACAGGCTTGGTGGTAAAGGAACCGAAGGTGTTCGAGATGCGGACCGAGTAAAGTCCATCATCGGTCAACTTCAGCGGCGAAAGCGTCAGGGTTCCAAACGTTTGACCCGGCAGCTCCTCGCCGTTCTTGAGCCATTGATACGCGGGCGCGGGATAGGCGGACGCTTCCGCTTTGAACACATGGCCCTGTCCCACGCGTTTGTTCGCGCCGACCGGGACCACGACGAGTTTTGGCGCGGCGTAAACGGTAACGGTGAACGGGTCGCTCACCTCCGAACCGAGCGCGTTGCTCACGACCACGTCGTAGACGCCGGTCTTCGCGAGAGTCGGCTTGAGGACAAAAACCGCGGCGTTCGCCCCCTGGACGGGCTTGCCGTTGAAACGCCATTGATAGGACCGCTTGGGAAACCCAAAGGCGGTCACCGAGAGCCGCAAAGGCACGCCGACAAAGGCGTCGGTATCGACCGGCGAGTCGACGATGAGCGGCGCGGACCGGACCGCGACGGACACGACGCGACTGAAAGTCGTGCCGGCGACGCTGGTGGCGCGAACCTTGTAACGTCCCGTGTCGAGCGCATCGGTCGAGTCCACGGCGTAGGTGGACGAAGTGGCCTCGGGTATCTCGACGTCGTTGAAGAACCATTGATAACTCGGCGCGGGATTCCCGGTCGCCTCGGCGTGCAGGACAAGGGGTTGCCCGGCGTCGAGCGTGATGCCGGACGGCTGGGCGACGAACTTCGGTTTGGCGTAGACGACCAACTCCGCCGTCTGGCTGGTCTCGCTCGCTCCGCCGCCGACGACAACATGGTAACGCCCGGCATGGTTCGGACCGACCACGAAAGAATAGACGGCTTTTTTGGCCGCCGCGCCCGTGATAGGCCGATCATTGAAATACCACTGATAAGTCAGGGGCTCGGACAACCACGGCGCTTCCGTGACGACGCTGAAACTCACTCGTTTGCCGGGCAGCGACCCGACGGACACGGGATGCTGCACGATGACCGACTGCGAGGTGGCGATGGCGAGGGTCGCGCCATCGCCAACCAAGGGCGCCGCCCGCAGCAGGCTCGACGCCGACGCGACCAGCACGACCAGCACGATGGCAACGCCCCGGCAAAGCCGGGCGATATCAACAGCGGAGCGGGCGGGACCGAATAACATCGCGCTTTTCAGCCCGGCGACGCGGCGGCGGACAAGCCGCAATCCGCCCGGCGTCAGAAATTTCAGAAAACCGCGGGCGCCGCCCGGCGCGGACTTATATCGCGCGGAAAACCACCGCCGCGTTTTGGCCGCCGAAACCCAGGTTGTTACTCAGCACGGTGGTGAGGCCGGAGACTTGGCGCGCGACGTTCGGCACGTAGTCGAGGTCGCACTCGGGATCCGACTCGTGAAGGTTGATCGTGGGCGCGAGGGTCTGCGTCTGGAGGGTCTTGGCGCAGATGACGCTCTCGATGCCGCCGGCGCCGCCGAGAAGGTGGCCGGTCATGGACTTGGTGGAGCTGACCGCGAGTTTCTTGGCCTGCTCGCCGAAGACGCGCTTGATGGCGAGCGTCTCGAACTTGTCGTTGTAGGGAGTGCTGGTGCCGTGGGCGTTGATGTAGCCGATCTGTTCGGTGGTCACGCCGGCGCCCTTGAGCGCGCGGGTCATCGCGGCGCCGAGTCCCTTGCCCTCCGGGTCGGGCATGGTAATGTGGTGCGCGTCGGCGGTGGCGGCGTAGCCGGCGATCTCGCAATAGATGCGAGCGCCGCGCTTCTTCGCATGTTCGAGCGATTCAAGGACGAGGACGCCGGCGCCCTCGCCCATCACGAAGCCGTCGCGACCGGGGGAAAAGGGGCGGCAGGCGGTCGCCGGATCGTCGTTGCGCGTGCTCATCGCCTTCATGGCGCAGAAGCTGGCGTAGGCGAAGGGCGTGATGGCGGCCTCGGTGCCGCCGGCGATCATGACGTCGGCGTCGCCGCGACGGATCATGTGCATGGACTCGCCGAGGGCGTGGGTGCCGGTGGCGCAGGCGGAGACGATGCCGAAATTCGGGCCGCGGGCGCCGAGCTCGATGGCGACGATGCCGGAGCAGATGTTGCCGATGAGCGACGGGATCGTGAAGGGCGAGACCTTGCGCGGGCCCTGCTCGTGGAGCTTACGGCATTGGGTTTCGTAGGTGAGCATGCCACCGATGCCGGAGCCCACGACGACGCCGACGCGGTCGGGGTCCTCCTTCGCCATGTCGAGGCCGGAGTCGGCCCAGGCCTGCTTGGCGGCGCAGAAACCGAAGTGGGTGTAGCGGTCGTTGCGACGCGCCTCCTTCGGGTCCATGTGATCCTCGACATTCCAGCCTTTGACCTCGGCGCCCACCTGGGTGGCGAAAGGCGAAGGATCAAACTGGGAGACGCGGTCGATGCCGTTTTTGCCCGCCACCAAGCCGGCCCAAAAGGTGTCGGCGTTTTGGCCGAGGCCGTGGATGACGCCGAGGCCGGTGACGACGACGCGCTGGGAATCGGGAAGGTGTGACATGGGCTTAAAGGGACGGAAGTGAAGGGAGCGCGAAGCGCAGGGCAAGGCCGGTGAACGAACGGGCGAACGGACTCAAGGCAGGGAGGGACCGCCGGGACCGCCGTCCGGGATATGCAAACGAGCCGCGGCGAGCCCGGCGGACCCTCCCTGCCTCGATACCCGCAAAAACAAAGCGCCCGCTCCGATGAAGGAGCGGGCGCGGAAAACGCGGCGACTTTTCTCGAAGAGCGATTCGGTCCTCAGGCGGCGCCGGACTTGCCCTTGATGTAGTCGACGACCTGGCCGACCGTCTTGAGCTTCTCGGCGTCGGCCTCGGGGATCTCGCCCTTGATCTCGTCCTTGAACTCTTCCTCGAAGGCCATGATCAACTCGACGG
>CBINJQ010000092.1:0-12385 GCA_966251015.1 uncultured Akkermansia sp.
GGAGGCCTGGGGCGCGGGCGTGGCGGGGGCCGCAGCGGTCGTCTCGCGCGGCGCGGGCGGAGCGGAGGCGGGCGCGGGGCGGAAAAGCCAGAAGCCTCCGAGGACGGCGGCGGAGGTCGCGCAAAGGGCGAGGGCCAGGCGTGGCGACATGGGGTGTGTTGGCGATAAAAAGCCGACCCTCGGCGGGGAGGGTCGGCGTGCGTTTGACGCGGGCCGTCGCGCGCTCGGGGGCGCGGGCGCGCGCGGCGAGGCGGAGGACGGGGAGAGCTTACTCGATGGACGTTGGCGAGTAGGAGTCGACGATGGCTTTCTTCAGCCAATCGAGGGCCTCGGGGATGGCGTCCAAGTAGGGGGTGATGTCGGAAACGACCTTGGTGTTGGTCATGCTCACGCCGCCGGTGGTGATCCCGTAGGAACGGTAGTAGTCGAAGTCGGCGTCGTAGTCCCCGTAGAAAGATCCGCTGGTGTTTTCGGCGAGCAGCTTGGCGGAGTTCGTCACGTAGATGTCGTTGGACGGGTCCTGGTCGTTGAAGGTCTTGAGGCTGCCGGAGAACGAGAGGAGGCCGCTGAAGTAGTAGGTGGTGCCGGTGCTGGTGTAGTTCTCCGTGTTCGCGTCGTAAACTTCGGGGAAGATGTCCACGTAGGCGCGAACCTTGCCGGAGAACGTGTCGGTGAGCTTTTCCTGTCCGACGTCGTCGAACTCCCAGGTGGTGCCGCCTTCGCCGTCGGGGACGCGGCGGTGGTCGAAGGTCCAGGCGCTCTTGTAGGAGTAGGCTTCAACCCCCGAGCCGAAGTCGAGGAGGAGGGCGTCGTGGACTGTCGGGCTGTAGCCGTTTTCGGTCTCGCCGAAGCTCCTCGGTTCGCGGCCGACGTAGTGGATGGAGGTGCCGGCGAGGTTTTCGATGAAGAAGAGAGCGGGCGGCGTTTCGTCCGAGGTGGGGCGGTCCGCCGGGAAGATCGCGACGAGGCGGTGTCCGGTGAGGGCGGAGTCGGGGACGTAGCCGCGGGCGACGAGCGCCTTGATGAAGTCGGCGTTCGTCATCTTTTGCGGGTGCAGCTTGCCCGACTCCTCGTGGACGATGGACGTCGGGTGGATGTTTTCGCCCTCGGTCGACGGATCGTAGTCCTTGGTTTTAACGGTGCGCTTTTCCGAATAGTAGTTGGCCTTGGCGGACTCCGGGTTGAAGCCCGGGGGGTTTTGGATGGAGTCCTCGTCGTAGGTGATCCCTTTCGCCTCTTCGCCGGCAAGGGCGGAGTCTTTGACCAGGTAGCCGCCGATCTCGCTGGTGGCGGTCAGTCCCAGGGTGACGGAGCTTTTGACGCCTTGGTATGCGGCGAAGGCGGGGGTAACCGAAGCGAGGGCGACCAATAACGCGGCGTAGGATGTCGGGGATCGTAGTTTCATAAAGATGGCGTCTTGCCAGGTCGGATACCTGACGCGACTACGGGAAACCGCCACCCTTTTTCATCGGGGAACCACCGGGCGAAGGCGGGCTGTCAGCCGGCCGGTGGGCGGCCGAGGGCGAGGGTCGCGCGGGTGCCGCCGGCGGGGCGGTTGGCGAGGGTGATCTCGCCGCCGTGGAGGTGGGCGACCTCGCGCACGAAACTCAGGCCGAGGCCGGTGCTCTTTGCGCCGGTGTCGGGACGCGGCAGCGAATAAAAACGCTCGAAAAGCCGCGGCGCGGCGAAGTCGGGCAGGCCGGGGCCGGTGTCGTCGATAATGACGAGCGCGCCGTCGGGCGCGGCGCGCAGCGAAACCGTGATCGAGCCGTCGGCGGGGGTGAACTCGAGGGCGTTCTGGAGGAGGTTTCCGACGGCTTGCGCGAGGAGGAAACGCTCGCCGGTGACGGCGACGGCCTCGGGCGCGTCGAGCGCTCCGGTGATGCGCCGGGTGCGCAGCATCGGCTCGACGGCGGCGAGACGTTCCTCGAGCAGCGCGCGGAGTTCGACGGGCGCGGGATCGACGAGACCGCGGCGGGCCTCGAGGGCGGCGAGTTGGAGGAGTTTTTCGACGATGGTCTGGATGCGCGCGGACTCGGTGAGGAGGTTTTGGAGGAAGCGGGCGCGCTGCGGCGCGGGCATGGAGTCTTCGCGGTCTGGCGCGCCGGCCTCGGCGAGGAGCTCGGCGGCGCCGCGGATGGCGGCGAGGGGGGCCTTGATCTCGTGGGCTAGGGCCTGGGTGTAGCGCTCGACGTGGGCCTTGCCCTCGAGCGCGGCGCGCATCTCGTCGAAGGCGCGGCGGAGCTCGCCGACCTCGCGGCCGGCGAAACGCTTCGGGAGCGAGGCGGGGCGGCCGTCGCGCACGGCGCGGGCGTAGGCGGTGAGTTTTTCGACCGGCGTGGTGATCCAGAGCGAGAAGGCTAGGCCGGTGACGATGACGAGCCCGCCGCCGATGGCGCCGGCGAGGAGGACCTTGGTGCGGACGGCGGCGACGAGGGCGTTGATGTTGGCGGTGGGTTTGCCGAGGGAGAGCACGCCGACGACGCGATCACCGCGGCGGATGGGCGCGGCGACGTGGATGACGAGGGAGGACTCGTCGGCGGGGTCGAGGCGGGTGGCGCGCGCGCCGTAGCGGCCTTTCAATGTCAGGAGGACGTCGTTCCATTGCGAATAGTCGCGGCCCTCGTCGCGGCCGTCCTCGGAATCGTAGAGCACGCGGCCGGCGGAATCGGTGAGGTAGACGCGCAGGTCGACGGCGGTCTTGTGGAAGGTGTAGATCTGGGCGTCGAGCGGGCGCGAGGCGGCGGCGTCGAAGGCGCGGCGCAGCGGGGCGACGTCGAGCGACTCGTCGGGGCGGACGTGGGTCTCGGCGACGGCGGCGAGGTAGGCGGCGGTGTCGATGAGCGTGGCCTCCATCGATTCGAGGTAGCGCGGCCGGATCGCGCCGAGGATGGAGCCGAAGAGGTAGAGGTAGCCGCCGCCGATCAACAAGAGGTAGACGAGGAAGATGCGGGTGCGGATGGTCACGGCAGGCGGGACCTTGGCGCGGCGGATAGGAAGGGAAAAGCAAACTCGCGGACACCCCTTTGAGGATCGGTGCGTTAGTGTTAACCGGCGGCGCGTCTGGATGTGATCGGACCGGGGAGGGATAAGCGGCCTGCTTTACCCCTGCCTGTCCGGATCTGTTCACGCGGATTTCTGGAGCGGCTGCGTCTCCCCATCAAAACCCCCACCAATCCCATGTCCTCGTCCACCCCGGCGCGGGTGACTTTGCGGGACATCGCCCAGCGGCTGCGGCTTTCGTCGATGACGGTGTCGCGGGCGCTGCGCGATGATCCGCGGATCACTCCGGCGCGCCGCGAACTGATTCGGAAGACCGCGGAGGAACTCAACTATCGCCCGGACGCGATGGCGGTGGCGCTGCGGGGTCGCGGGAGTTCGCGACCGCGGGGCATCCGGGCGGAGCTGGCGTGGCTTAATCACTGGCGCGAACCCGCGAGGCTCCGGCGCTACCGGGAGTTTGCGTTGATGTGGGAAGGCGCCCGCGCCGCGGCGGAGAAAAACGGATACCGCTTGCGGGAGTTCGTCGTGGACGGACGGCTCTCTTTCGCGCGGTTCGATTCGATTCTGCGCAGCTGCGGAATCCAAGGGATTCTCGTGCCACCGCATGGCGGCGCGGCGGAGACGGAGCCCGATCAGGCGAGCCTGGACTGGGCGCGCTACGCGGTCGTGCGAATCGGCTACTCGGTGCGCCGGCTGCCGGCGGAGATCGTGGTGGGCAATCACCTCCAGGGCACGCTCATGGCGCTCTCGCGGATCGCTGCGAAAGGCTATCGTCGTGTCGGCTATGTGTGCATGGTCGATCCTTCGGCCTTTAGCCGCGCGGGGTTTTTGACGTTCCAGGTCGAGCTGCCGGAGAAGAGGCGCGTGCCGCTGTTGATGCTCCAGCACGGCGAGCGCGAGGCGCGCCTTCACGTGCTGCGCGAGTGGCTGTGCGCGCACCGGCCGGACGCGATCCTCACCGAGGTGGGGGATTTGCACGCGCTTCTGACCGAGCTCGGCGTGCGCGTGCCGGAGGACATAGGGCTGGCGTCCACCAGCTATCTCGACGGTCCGGCCGAGGCCGGGCTTGACCAGCATTCCGATCTCATCGGTCAGACGGCGGTGGAGACGCTGATCCGGCTGATTCATACCCACCACTTCGGATTGCCGGAGCGGCATCGCGAGGTGCTGGTGCAGAGTTCGTGGCGCGACGGGCCGACGTTGCCGCCCCGTGTTAACGATAATTCGCCGCCGAGGTAGATGCGGCGGCAAGCGATTCGTATTCAGATCCCGGTTACTCGCGTCGCGTCCGGAATCTTCCACCCCGGACGGGCGAGGGCGCCAAACCCCCGACCCCGAAAAACATGAACCTCCTCAGACAGAAATTCGCCGCCCTTTGCGCGGCATTGACGATGGTCGCCGCAGGCGGCCTTCAAGCGGCGATACCGGCGAACGGTCGCTACCAGCTGGTCAACCGCGCCACCGGGATGGCCATCGACAACTACAGCCTGACCGCGAACGGCAGCCCCGTGCGGCAATACCCCGAGACGCTCCATCTGCCCCAGCAGTGGGTGCTCTCCACCGTGGGCGGCTACTGGAAGCTGCAATGCCAGCAGAGCAACCTGTTCCTCGACAGCATCGGCCGGACCACCGACGGCAGCGTGTGCGGCGTGTGGGCCGGTGGCGGCAGCAACAACCAGCAGTGGACCATCCAGGACCTCGGCACCGGCTACTACCGCATCGTGAACCGCGCCAACGGCAAGGCGCTCGACACCGGCGGCCTCACCGCGACCGGTTCCGACCTCCAGTTCTGGTATGTGAACGGCAGCACCAACCAGCAGTGGTCCTTCGTTCCCGCCGGCGCGACGTTCTGGTCCGAGCGCAACTACACCGGCACGAAGTCGCAGCGTTTCGGCGTCGGCACCTACAACACCTCGCAGATGGTGGCAAAGGGGCTGGCGGACAACACCGTCGACTCGATGCGCATCTGGTGGCCCGGCTACTCGGCGCTTTGCTACAATTCGGGGGACCTGAGCGGGGCTCCGGTGATCTTCACCGACAACCACAAGACCATGTCGGGCATCGCCGGCGTCATGTCCTCGGTGAAGATCCAGGCCGGTTATCCCGCGGGTGTCACCTATCGCACGGCCAGCGGCGGCCTCGAGGAGTTCCAGGCCGGCTATCTCTTTGGACAATGGGTGTTCATGCATCGCGGCGACTGGTGCCAGTTGAAGTCGAGCGGCGCCTCGAAATACACCGTTCGCTTCGAGACCGAATACTGGGTGAAGTCGGGAGGCATCAACTTCCCGCTCGTCGAGGTGTTGTCCGGCACGAACGTGCTCTACTCGAGCAGCGGTGGCAGCGATCCCGGCACCTGCACGGGCACGCCCTTGCCGTGGGAACAATACTACAACCTCAACGGCGAGGTGCGCTGGACCAACGTCGAAGGCGGTTGCGCGATGAACATCGCCATCCGCGACGGCGGCCCGTGAGCGGCGTGGTCGGTCTCGCCCGCCTTCGCCGGTGAATCCGCGGGTGGGCGGGCACGTCCCTGTGCCCGCTGCTTGACGATCGAGCACGGGCGGACGGACCCGCCCGTCCACCTTCAACCCTAAAAGCAGCCTGCCCTTTGTCTTGGGCGTCCACCCCATGCACCCTGCATCCCTTCGTTTCCGCGTTTTGTTGATGGCGTTCTTGTCGCTGCCGGCCGGAGCCGGCCGGGCCGAGGCGACGAGCGTTTCCGGCTGCCCTTTCGACGAGACGCGGCTCGGGCCGGTGCCCGCGGTGGTCAGCCTGTTGCTCACCGCCGACAGACGTCACGTCGCCTACGCGGTGCCGGAGGGAGAGCGCAAACGCGTGTATTTCGACGGGCGTGTCGCGGGGCCGGATTTCGACGGGGTTTTTGTGAACGACTCCTTTGTCCGCGGCGCGGACGGCGAGCGGTTGGCCTATGCGGTCGTCAAAGAGGACAAGCCCTGCACGACGTGCGGACCGCAGGGTAAATGGCGCGCGGTGGTCGACGGCCAGCCCGGGCCGGTCTACGACAAGATTTCGCGCATCGATTTCAGTCCCAATGGAAAACACTTCGCCTACGGCGCGGTCACGCGACTCGAAGACCTGGACGCGTGGAACCTGATCGTCGACGGACGCGAGACGCCGCTGCCCTACGAGGCCATCTCGCACCAATCCCCGAAATACACGCGGGACGGGCGGCTCGTCTATGTGGCCAAGAAAGGCGAGAAGACGGTCGTGGTGGTCGACGGCCGCGAGGGCGCGGAGTTTGACAAGGTCGGCACGCCGATCCCGGTCATCGGTCCGGGCGGAACGGATATCGCGTATGTGGCACGCAACTACGGCGAGGCCGAGCGGGTGATTCTTAACGGCACGGCCGGACCGGGCTTCGATGAGATTCCGCCGGCGTCGCTCATCTTCAGCGACGCGGGCGGACGCTTCGCCTACGGCGGCCGGAAGGAGAACGGAAAATGGTGCGCCGTCTTGGACGGGGTCGAGCAGAGCGAATACGACCAGGTGGACCGGCTTGCCTTCAGCGCGGACGGAAAACGCTTCGCGTATCAGGCGAAAAAGGCGGGCGGCTGGGTGCTCGTGGTGGACGGGAAGGAGGCGATCGCGTGCGAGGAGTTTTCCAAGGACGCGCCGCTGTTCTCTCCCGACGGGACACGCCTGGCGCAAGGCGCGCGTGTCGACGGGCGGTGGCGGATGCTGGTGTGGTCGGGCGCGGGGGAGGATATCGAGACGCCGGGCGGCGATTTCCCGGGAGGCGCGGGCTTGCCGGTTTTCGGGCGGGACGGGCGCGCGTTGGCTTTCGTCGCTTCGTTGGGAAAGAAACGCGTCGTGGTGAAGGAAGGGGGGCGCGGGCCGGAGTTCGACGCGGTGGCGCAGCTTACATTGAGCCCTGACGGAACACGGATCGCCTACGAGGCGGGACGTTTTTATCCGGACGAGCCCTCGCGCAAGGACACCTGGTTTCCCGTGCTCGACGGTGAGGCGCTGCCGGAGCACGACGGACTGACGCGTGGCACGCTGGTCTTTAGCGCGGACAGCCGGCACTTCGCCTACGCGGTCGCAAAGGGCGACAAACGCAGCGTGATCGTGAACGGCGAGCCGGGGCCGGACTACCGCTCGATCTGTTCGCTCTACCCATCGGGAGAAAGCGGCTTCGAGGCCTTGGTTGTCGGGGCGGATTTGGTGCGGCTGAATTGGAGCCCGGTGCGGGGGCTCGCGGCGACGTCGGTCGCGGAGACGCGGCGATGAAAGGCGGGAGAAACAGGATGCTGGCGGGGGCGGCGCTGTTGGCGGCTCTTTTGGGGATGACCTTCGAGCCGGACGAAAGCGGTCACGCGGACCGGGCGGCGGGCGAAGTTGCGAGTAAAAGGGTCGAGGCGCGGCTCCCGTCAGGCGTTGAACCGGCTCGGCGTAGCGCGACGGTCGGCGGTGGCGAAGGTCTGCGCATGGGCGAAGTGTTAGCCGATTGGGCGCGGGAGGCGCCGACGGAGGCGGCGGAGTCGGCCTTGAGCTTGGCCGAGGATGTCCGACGCGAGGCGTTGATGGAGGTGATGAGGATTTGGGGCGAACGGGATGCGGCTCAGGCGATGGCTTGGGCGGGCGTTGTGGTTTTCAATGACGAGGGCGAGCGCGAGGCGGCGATGTCGATGGTTTGCACGACAGCGGCACAGCATGATCCGAAGGCGGCGGTTGAGATGGCGGCTCGCCATGGCGTGGACGCTTTTGCGAACGGCGTGTGGGCGGTGCTTGTCGCGCAGTGGGCGGAGGCGGATTTGCTGGCGGCGTCGGCGTGGGTGGATGCGCGCGAGCCCGGCGAGGCGAGAGATGCGCTGGTGGAGAGCGTGGCGTTGATGATGGCGGAGGCCGATCCCGCCGAGGCGATGCGTTGGGCGCTGGCCCGCAGCGGAGCGGGTGAGCAGAGAGATCGGCTGGTTATCGCGCTGGCCGAGCAGGTGGCGGGGACCGATCCGGTCCTGGCGCGGCGCTGGATCGAGCTGCTGCCGGAGGGGCCGGCGAGGGAACGGGCCTTGGGGCGGATCGCGAGGTGCGCGGGCGGATTTGGAGCTTGATGGCAGGGCGGGCCCATCGGTCCCGCCCTACCTCAAGCCACGCTATTCCCGCAGCGAGTAGCCGAGACCGCGGTGGGTGACGATGGGGTCCTCGTCGGGGGCGGCGGCGCGGAGCTTGGCACGCAAGGTCTTCACGTGGGCGTCGACGGTGCGGTCGAGGCTGGCCTCGGGTTCGTCCCACGCGGAGGAGAGGAGTTGCTCGCGAGTGAACACGCGGCCGGGCTGGCCGAGGAACGTTTTTAACAGGCGATATTCGATGCGGGTGAGATCAAGCGGGCGGCCCCGGTAGGCGATGCGGCAGCGAAGTTCGTCGTGGACGAAGGGCGCGGGAGCGCAGGGGGCGGGGATTGGTAGGCGCGGAGCGGAGGGCGCCGGGGCGGCGGGCGCGGGAGATGGGGGCGCGACGCGGCGGAGGATGACTTTGATGCGCGCGGTGAGCTCGCGAGGGCTGAAGGGTTTGACGAGGTAGTCGTCGCCGCCGATCTCGAGACCGACGATGCGGTCGATCTCGGAGGAGCGCGAAGTGAGGAACACGATGGGCAGATCGTGGCCGGAGGCGCGGAGCTGTTTGCAGAGCTCGAAGCCGTTGGCGTCGGGCAGGCCGACGTCGAGGACGAGCAGGGCGAAGGGCTGGGCGCGGAGGGCGGCGAGGCCTTCGGTGGCGGTGGCGCACCAGCGCGGGGAAAAGCCTTCGGTGGCGAGCGCGTAGAGCAGGGTGTCGGCGATGGCGGGTTCGTCCTCGATGATCAGGATGGAAGGGGTGCTCATGGGCGCGGCGGCGATGGCGGTGGGGAGGCGGGAGGGTTTCAGCGAAGCGGAGCGGTGGCGAGGGAGATGACGGCGGGGGAGAAGCCGTCGGCGCGAAGGAGGCGCTCGGTGGCGTAGGCGAGGTCGGGTCGCGGGTCGGGCTCCAAGGCGGCGATCAGGCGCGGGGTGAGCGAGCCGAGCGCCGGCCGGAGATCGGAGGCGAGATCGCGAGGCGGATGGGCTGGCCGGGCGGCCGGGTTTGCCCACCGGCGGAGAAGCTCGGTTTGAACGGCCCGGGACGCGTCGAGCTGCGCGATGATGAAGGCTTCGGCGCGGTGCGGATCGAGGCTGCGGGCGCGGGCTTGCTCGACGAAGACGGCCTTGAGCGCGTCTTCGCGGGCGGGGTCGAAAACGGGGGCGCCGCTGTGGAACTTCGTCCAGGCGACGTCGCGCGCGAGTCTCAGGCGTTCGGCGATCAGGTTGGGCAGCGGATGGCCGAAGGCGTTGGCCGGGATGCCGGGTTCGGTGCGGCAGCCGGCGAGGGCGAAGAAGCCGAGGGTGAGGAGAAGGCCTAGAAAAAAGCGGCGCGTGGGCATCGGGACGGACGATGCGCGCAGGGCGGTGCGACTGAAGCCGCTTTTTGGCGCGAGCGTGTTGTAGCCACGTCCGTCCCCGGGCGCGGCTCAAGGGGCACGTCCGGGGACGGCCGTGGCTACAACTGAGACGGCTTTAGCGGGCGGTCGTCGGCGCGGTTTGCACGGTCCACTGCACGCGGTCGGCGAGCGGATCGGCGGAGAGACGGAACCGGCCGTCGGCGGCGCGGGCGAGGGCGAGCGCGGCGGGGTGTTTGTCGCCGGGGAGATAGACGAGGGCGGCGGCCGTTTTCGCGGCGGGCGTGGCGAAGACCCGGAGTTCGAGCTTTGTCCAATCGATGTCCTTCGTGGACTGGGCGAGCGCGGCGTGGGGGAGCGCGGCGCCGTCGCGCACGAGGATGATGGCCGGGACGGCGCCGGACTCGATGCGGTGCCAGCCGGGGGCGTAGGCGCGGCCGGTTTGGTAATCGATCCAAGAGGCGGAGCCGGGGAGGTAGACGTCGCGGGCGGTGGCGCCGGGCTCGAGGAGCGGGGCGACGTAGAGGTCGGAGCCGAAGAGGTAGGCGTCGTCGACGAGCCAGGCGCCGGGGTCGTCGGGGAACTCGACGAAGGCGGCGCGGAGCATGGGCAGGCCGCGCTCGGAGCAGTCCTTGGCCTGCGCGTAGAGGTAGGGCATCAGGCGGTAGCGCAGCTCGACGTTGCGGCGGAAGTCGTCGACGAAGGCCTGGTCGAAATGCCAGGGCTCCTTGGGCGGCTCGCCATGGACGCGGGCGTGCGAGGTGAGCATGCCGAAGGGAAGCCACTTCCGGTAGACCTCGAGGTCGGTCTTGGCGAAGAAGCCTCCGATGTCGTGGCTCCAGAAAGAAAAACCGCTGACGCCGAGGGAGAGACCGCCGCGGAGCGAGCCGGCCATGGCGCCGAAGGTTTTTTGGGAATCGCCGCCCCAGTGGACGGGGTAACGTTGCGCGCCCGCCCAGCCGGCGCGGGCCCAGATGATGGAGTCGCCGGTGGTCTCGCGGGTGATGTCGAAGGCGGCCTTCTGGTAGCGGAGCGGGTAGAGGTTGTGCTCGAAGAAGCCGGTGGTGCCGGAGGCGTAGAGACCGTTGTAGGGGGCGGCCTCGGCGAAGTCGGTCTTGATGGCGCCGACGCCGAGCTTGAGCAGGCCCGCGAGCTTTTCCTGATACCAGGCGACGGTCTCGGGGTTGGAAAAGTCGAGGATGGCGTCGGCGGTGGGCAGGCCGCCCCGGGCGTCGCGGACGGCGAGGCCGCGGGAGACGATCTCGGAGAAGAGCGGGTTCCTCGGGATGAAGTAGGGTAGTTGCCAGAGGGATACGCGGAAGCCCTGGTCGCGGAGATCGGAGATCATCTTCGCGGGGTCCTGGAAGCGTTCGGGGGAGAAGCGGTAGTCGCACTCCCAGTCGTTTTGGAACCAGCCGGTGTCGAGGTGGATGACGTCGGCGGGGATCTCGAGCTCGCGGAGCTTGGCGGCGACCTCGCGGGTCTCCTGTTCGGACTTGTAGGTGATGCGGCTCATCCAGAGGCCGAAGCTCCAGAGCGGAGGCATGGGCGAGCGGCCGGTGAGGGCGGTGTAGGCGCCGATGATCTCCTTCGGCTCGCCGAGGAAGAGGAACAGGTCGAGGGCGTCCTCGCCGACGGTGAGGATGGTGCGCGAGGCGTTGGTCGCGCCGAAGTCGGCGGTGACGGGCGAGGAGGTGTGGAGAAACAGGCCGTAGCCGCGGCTGCTGAGGAAGAACGGGACGGGCTTGTAGGAGGCGGGGCCCTCCGTGCCGACGGCGTCGGTGGTGGAGAGGACGAGGCGCTGGCCGCGTTTGTCGAAGGCGGTGAAGGACTCGCCGCCGCCGAAGATGTGTTCGCCGGGCGCGAGCGAGAAGGCGGCGGAGAAGCTGCGCGAGGAGTCGGCGGCGCGGCGGACGAAGCCGAAGCCGGGGACGTTGCGGTTGAGATCGGTGGCGGTGAGGAGGCGCCCGGACGAGTCGCGGAGCTCCACGCGCCAGGGTTTTTCGCCGATGAAAACGGAGCCGCGCGCGCTGGTGTAGCGCCAGCCTCCTTCGACCTTTTCTCCGCGCCACGCGCCGGTGTCGCGGGGTTCGCCGACGAGCATCAGCGAGGGCGCGGCGGGCGCGGGAGGATGGTCGGTGCTGCGCAGGCGGAGGCGCAGGGTGGAGGCGTCGACGAAATCGAGCTCGAAGGTGAGGGCGGGGTTGGCGGGGTAGACGGTTTTGGGCCATTCGTCGGCGCCGACCGTTTCGTAGCTCGCGGTGCGGTGGTTGAACGTGAGCCCGCCGCCGAGGCGGTGGCGTTTCCAGACGAGGGAGCCCCGGCCGGTGGCGAGGTCGAAGGAGGCGAGGTCGGACGGCAGGAAGTAGAGGTTGGCCGGATCGGTGAAATCGGCGCCGAGGTCGACGGGTGCGTTGAGGAGGGGAGGCAGGGCCATGGCGGCGGGCGCGGAGGAGAGGGCGGCGAGGCCGGCGAGCAGAGCGAAGCGGACGGGCGAGGTGGGCATGGTCGGGCGGGGGCCGAGGCGGGGCCGGAAGGCTCCCGCCCGATCATGCGCGAGGCGAGCGCGGGCTTTTCGGCTTGTTAGAATGGCGAGGCACGACGGCGTCGTGCGCTTGGAGGCGTTTCTCCTGTCCCGGAGGCGGGCGGGCGGGGGACGCCTGCCCGCCGCGGGCGTTTCGCCCGTGGCATGTCGGAGAGGACCGCTTCCCGCCCTGATTTTAGAACTTCACGGAGAGCGCCTTGCCGGTGTAGCGCACGGCGCGGGCGAGCTCGGGCTTGATCTCTGCGATGCCGGCGGTGGAGGCGTCGGCGGCGAGCACGACGCGGAGCTCGCGGTTGGCGATCATGCCGGGGAAGGAGCCCTGGCGTTTGCCGACGGAGAGCGTGCGGGCCTGGTCGTTCCAGCGGAGCTCGACGGTGGCGCGCCGGCCTTTTTCGTAGGCGTAGGTC
>CBINJQ010000093.1:0-12352 GCA_966251015.1 uncultured Akkermansia sp.
CGAACTGGTTCATGCCGGCGTTGGTGAAGAGCAGTCCGGGGGAGTCCGGCAGGAGCGAGGACGAGGGGACGATCGTGTGCTTCTGCTGGTGGAAGAAATCGAGGAAGGACTGGCGGATCTGCGCGGAGGTCATGGGCCGGGGAAAAACGGCGAGCACACGCGCGGGCCGGAGGACTGGCAAGAGAGGAAAGGCCGGAGGCGGGCCTCGCGGCAGGGCGGGCGGGGCGCGCGATACGTCCAGGGCGTTTCGCCCCGCCCGTGGCCGGGTGTCGGTCCGGTCCGCGCGGCGGGGTCCCGAAGCGTCAAAAGGTAAACACCCTATAAAAGCTGCGTGTTCTTGCGCAGGCGGAAGGTCTCGGGCATGAAGCGCTTCCGCCTGCCGGACCCTGGACGACAGGTGTTTGCGTAGGCGGGGATTCTTCGCCCCGGGATTCCATGCCATTCTCCGACACCTACATACGCTCTTTTCGTATTGCCCGTTCGGCGGGGATGCTGACCTGCGTGGCGGGCGTGCTGGTGCTGACGGGGTGGATGACGGGCGTCGAGATCTTGACGCAGGTCCGCTCCGAATGGACGCCGATGGTGCCGCTGACGGCGACGGCCTTCGTGTTGTCCGGGCTGGCGTTGTTGGCGCTCACGGCGGCGATGTCGTCGTCGAAAGGCAAAGGCGCGGGGAGGTCGGAGCTGTGGCGCCGGACGGCGGCCGTGCTGGGCGGCTTGGTGGCGGTGATCGGCGCGCGGCGTCTGCTTTACCACGCGTCCGGCTGGCCGACGGAGCTGGACATGCTGGGGTTCAAACCTCACGCGGGTCTCGGGCAGATGGCGGTGCTGACCGCGGCGGGTTTTGTTCTCGCCGGGTTCGCGCTCGCGGCGACGGCGCGCCGGGTGTTCAGCCCCTTGGCGCAGGCGGTGGCGGCGATGGTCTTGTTCGTCGGGTGGATAGGGCTGGCGCGCTATGTCTACGGCGGGGACCGGTCGGGCATCCTGTTGAGCATGGCGATGCCCACGGCGCTGTTGTTCGCGGTGCTGGGCGCGGGGATATTCTACGCGCGGCCGGACGGCGGCTTCGTGATGACGTGGAACAGCGACACCGCGGGCGGCGTGCTGCTGCGGCGCCTGTTTCCGGCCGCGCTGGTGGTGCCGGTGGTGGTCGGGTGGCTGCGCTTGTCGGGGGAGCGGGCGGGTTGGTATGGGCTCGAGACGGGGCTGGCGATCTTCGCGATGTCGAACGTGTTGATCTTCGCGACGCTGGCGTGGCACACGGCGAACCGCCTGCACCGGGAGGACTTGAATCGCCGCGAGTCGGAGGCCGGGCTGCGGGCGGAACGCGATTTTTCGGACGCGGTGATCGACAGCCTGCCGGGCGCGTTTTACCTCTACACCAAGGAGGGGCGTTTCTTGCGCTGGAACAACAATTTCGAGCGGGTGACCGGCTACGAAGCCGGGGAGATCGCGCGGATGCACCCGCTGGATTTTTTCACCGAGGAGGAGAAGCCGCTCCTGCGGGAGCGGATCGCGGAGGTCTTCGAAAAGGGCGTGTCGGAGGTGGAGGCGGGATTCCGCTCCAAGGACGGAAAGGTCACGCCCTATCTGTTCACCGGCATGACGGTCGATTTTCGCGGCGAGAGCTGCCTGGCGGGCGTGGGCATCGACATCGCGGAGCGGCGCCGCGCGGAGGATCGCGTGCACGAGCTCAACGCCGAGCTGGAGCGCCGGGTGATGCTGCGCACCGCCGAGCTGCAGGCCAAGAACCGCGAGCTGGAGACCTTCACGTATTCGGTTTCCCACGACTTGAAGGCGCCGCTGCGGGGGATCGACGGCTACAGCCGGCTCCTGCAGGAGGACTACGCGGACAAGTTCGACGAGGAGGGGCGGCGCTTCCTCGCCTCGGTGCGCCAGGCGAGCCAGCAGATGGGGCAGCTCATCGACGATCTGCTGGCCTACTCCCAGCTCGAGCGGCGGGCGATGACGCTGGCGCCGATCAAGCCCCGCGCGGTGATCGACGCGCTGCCCGTCGGCTTTCGCGAGGAGCTGGCCGCCCGGGGCGTCGAGTTCGCCGTCGATCTGCCCGACCACGCGGTGAGCGCGGACATCAACGGGCTCTCGCAGGTCCTGCGCAACCTGCTCGACAACGCGCTCAAGTTCACCCGCGGCTCGAAGGCTCCGCGCATCGAGGTCGGCGGGCGCGTCGAGGAGGGCAGGTATCTGCTCTGGGTGCGGGACAACGGGATCGGCTTCGAGATGAAGTTCGTCGAACGCATCTTCGATATTTTCCAGCGCCTGCACCGCGCGGAGGACTACCCCGGCACCGGCGTGGGCCTCGCGATCGTGCGCAAGGCCGTCGAGCGCATGGGCGGCCGCGCCTGGGCCGAGGGCGAGCTCGGTCGCGGCGCCACTTTTTTCGTCGAACTCCCGTTGCACCCATGAATCCCGAACCGCCGATATTTCTCGTCGAGGACAACCCGATGGACGTGGACCTCGCTCTGCGCGCCTTCAAAAAGCGCCGCCTTCTGAATCGCATCGAGGTGACTCGCGACGGAGAGGAGGCGCTCTCCTGGATTCCCCGTTGGGAAGCCGGCGAGCCCCTGCCCGCCGTCATCCTGCTCGACCTCAAGCTGCCCCGCGTCGACGGGCTCGAGGTGCTGCGCCAGATCAAGTCCCACGCGAACCTTCGCGGCGTGCCCATCGTCGTGCTGACGACGTCCGCCGACAACGGGGACGTGAAAAAGGCCTACGAGCTCGGCGCGAACTCCTACATCGTGAAGCCCGTCGACTTCGACAAGTTCGTCGAGGTCGCCTCGCAGATCGAGGTCTACTGGACGGTGCTCAACGCGCGGCCGAGCTGATCCCCGTCGCCAGAACGCCCCGCGTCGCTTTCCGCCCCGATCCTCCCGCCTCCCCGTCCATGCGCATCCTTTACGTCGAAGACAACCGTCAGGACGCCGATCTCGCGCAGATCGAGCTCCGGCGCGCCCTGCCCGATCTCAAGCTCACGCTCGCCGCCACGCTCGTCGAGGCCTGGATACTGCTGGAGCGCCCCGAGGATTTCGACGCGGTGGTGATCGATTTGAACCTGCCCGACGGCTCGGGGCTCGATCTCGTCGTGGGCGTGCGGGAGCGCGAGCTTCCCCTCGCGCTGGTCATGCTCACGGGGCTGGGCGACGAACGCAGCGCGGTGGTCGCGCTCAAGGCCGGGGTCGACGACTACCTGCCGAAGCGCGGCGATTATCTGCGGCGTCTCGCGGGCGTCCTGGAGTCCGCCGTGGCGTCGTTCAAGGCCGGCCTCGAGCGGCGGAGCCGGCCCCTGCGCGTGCTCTACGCCGAGCACTACGACGTCGACGCCGACCTCACCCGGCGCTACCTCGAACGCCACGCCGGACACATCCGGCTGGAAGTCGCCGGCACCGGCGAGGAGGCGCGCAAACGCCTCGCCGCCGACCCGGCCGGCTACGACGTGCTCATGCTCGACTACCGGCTCTCGGGGATCGACGCCCTCGAGCTGCTTCGCGAGCTCGGGGCCGGCGGCCCGCCGAAGCCTCCCGTGGTCTTGGTGACGGGCCAGGGGGACGAGGCCGTGGCGGTCGAGGCTCTGCGCCTCGGCGTCTCGGACTACATCGTGAAACGCACGGGCTACCTCCACGAGATACCCGCGACTTTGGAAAACGCGTTCAGCCGCGCGCAACTCGTGCGCGAGCGGGCCGCCCTTCGCGCGAGCGAGGCCTCGGGCCGGCTCCGCGAGGAGGCGCTGGAGGCGATGCCCCTGGGCGTCCTGTTGACCGACTCCAACCGCCGCATCCTCTACGCCAACCCGGCGTTCACCCGGCTCACGGGCTATCGGGCGGACGAGGTGATGGGGCGAAACTGCGCCTTCATGCAGGGGCCCGAGACGTCCCTGCGGGAAGTCGCGCTGATGCGGGCGGCCCTGCGCGAGGAGCGGGCCTACGAGGGCGAGGTGGTCAACTACCGGCGCGACGGCAGCTCGTTCTGGAACCACGTGTCGATCACTCCGGTGCGGGACGCGGCGGGACGCGTTTCCAACTTCATCGGGGTGCAGCTCGACGTCAGCGCGCGCCGCCGCACGGAGGAGGCGTTGCGCGTCAGCGAGGAGCGCTTCCGGCAGATCGCGGAAAACATCCACGAGGTGTTCTGGCTGACCGATCCCGAGCAGCAGAAGATGCTCTACATCAGCCCGGCCTACGAGGCGATCTGGGGACGCCCCTGCGCCGAGATCCTCGCCCGCCCGTCCGAGTGGCTGAAGCCCGTCCACCCGGACGACCGCGATCGCGTGGCGTCGGCGGCGCGCCGCCAGATCGAGGGAGAATACAACGAGACCTACCGCGTGATGCGTCCCGACGGGTCGATCCGCTGGGTGCGTGATCGCGCCTACCCGATCCGGGACGCGAGCGGCCGGGTTTATCGCATCGTCGGCACCGCGCAGGACATCACCGAGACCCGTCTGCTCGAGGAGCAGTTCCTGCAGGCGCAGAAGATGGAGGCGATCGGAACCCTCGCCGGAGGCATCGCCCACGATTTCAACAACATCCTCGCGGCGATAACCGGCTACACCGAGCTCTTGCAGCTCCAGGTGAAAGGGACCTCGCCGCAGACGGACGCCTATCTGAAGGCGCTCACCCAAGCCGGCGCGCGCGCGACCGCCTTGGTGAGACAAATCCTGACCTTCAGCCGGCCGGGGCGGCACGAGCGCAAGCCCGTCGAGCTGGCGCAGGTGGTGCAGGAGCCGCTCTCGCTTTTGCGCGCGACGATTCCCGCGATGATCAGTTTCGACGTCGACCTGGCCTCGGACCTGCCGCCCGTGCTCGCCGACATCACGCAGGTCCACCAGGTGCTGATGAACCTGGGAACCAACGCGGGCCACGCGATGGCGGACGGGCCGGGCCGCCTGATCGTCAAGCTGGACGCGGTCGAGGTGACCGCCGAGCAGGCGGCCCGCTCCGGTGGCAAACCGCGCGCGGGGCGGCATGTGCGCCTGACCGTCGGAGACACCGGCCGCGGGATGACGCGCGAGGTGCTGGACCATATCTTCGAGCCGTTTTTCAGCACCAAGGCGCCGGGCGAAGGCACCGGGCTGGGGCTGGCCGTCGTGCATGGCGTGATGCAGGCGCACGACGGCGCCGTGCTCGTGCGCAGCAAGCCCGGCGAGGGAACCGTGTTTGAACTTTATTTCCCCGCCCACGCTCCCAGCGACGCGCCCGAGCCGGTCGAGAAGGAGGCGCCGATGCCGAAGGGAAAAGGCGAGCGCATCGTGCTGATCGACGACGAGGAATCGATCCTTCAGGTCGGAAAGCTCATGCTTTCCCAGCTTGGCTACCAGGTCGAGGCGAGCGACGACAGCGCCACGATGCTGGAGCACCTGCGCGGCCGCATCCAGGAGGTGGACATCGTGGTGAGCGACGTGGCCATGCCCGGCATGAGCGGACCCGAGTTCGCGGCGCACCTGCACGACCTGCGTCCGGGCCTGCCGATCATCCTGATGACCGGCTACGACGCGACGCTCAGCCACGAGCGCCTGCAGAAGATCGGAGTCCGCGAGGTGCTGGCCAAGCCGTTCTCGGTTCGGGAGCTGGCGTCCGCGGTGCGCCGCGTGCTGGACCAATCTCCGGCGCGAAGCGGATAAAAAGGCCGCGACGGAGGGGGCGGCCGGCGGAGCGGAGAACGCGAACCTCGCCGAAGGACGAAGAACGGGGGATCGGCCGCGAGAGAACGCGAGGAGCGCAAAGAAAACACCCCGGAGGTTCGGCCCGGCGGTCGCGCCCGGTCGGGGATGCACGGGGCCGCGGGACGGCGCGGCGGCGCGCTACTCCTGCCGCAGGGCCTCGATGGGGTCGAGGGAGGCGGCTTTCCAGGCGGGGTAGAGGCCGAAGCCGACGCCGATCGCGCTGCACACCAGCATGCCGGCGAGCGCCCAGCCCCAGGGGAAAACCATCGCGGCGTTGAGCATCCGGCCGGCGAGGTTGCCCACCCCGATGCCGAGGAGCACGCCGGCGAGGCCGCCGAGCAGCGAAAGCGCGACGGCCTCGATCAAAAACTGGGCGAGAATGTGGCGCTTCTTCGCGCCGATGCTTTTGCGCACGCCGATCTCGCGGGTGCGCTCGGTGACGCTCACGAGCATGATGTTCATCACGCCGACGCCGGAGGCGAGGAGGGCGATGGCGCTGATCACGAAGGCGCCCACCGCGACCACTCCGGCGATCTTGTTGAACGCCTCGATGAGCGAGTCGTTGGACACCATCTCGAAGTCGTTGCCGTCCTCGGGATCGAGGGAGCGCACGAGGCGCATGAGGCCGATGGCGCGGTCCTGCACGGGGGCGAGCTCGGCCTGGGAGCGCGCCTGCACGTTGATGGCGACGGAGCGGCCGTTGCCGCCGTAGATCTGGAGCCAGCGGGTGACGGGGATGAGGACGAAGTTGTCCTGGCTCTGGCCGAAGGAGGAGCCCTTAGGCGCGAGCGCGCCGACGACGGTGAAGTTTTGACCGTCGATGCGGATTACGTGGCCGAGCGGCTCCTCGTTGGGGAAAAGCCGCTTCGCGATGTCGTCGCCGATCACGCAGACGGGGCGGCCGAGCTCGATGTCGCCGGTGCCGAGGTTGCGACCGGCGGCGACGTCGAAGGCGCGGCCGGTGATGTAGTTTTCGTCGCCGCCGAAGAGCGTGACGTTGGGATTGGTGCGGCGGTCGAGGTAGCCGGCGCGGCGGCCGCCGCGGCGCACGACGAGGCCGGTGTCGGCCTCGTCGCCGAGGAGGGCCTTGAAGCGGCTCGCCTGGGCGTAGGTGATGTCTGGGCGGTTGGCGAAGCGGCCGCGCGGGCCGCTGAAGTTGATTCCCGGATACTTGGTGAAGAGGAAGGAATTCGCGCCGAGAACGTTGAGGCCGGACTCGATGTTGGAGCGCAGGCCGCTGATGACGGTCATGACGCCGATGACGGAGAACACGCCGACGGCGATGCCGAGCATGGTGAGCGCGGAGCGAAGCTTGTTGGACTTCAGGGCGGCCAGCGCGAGGCGGAGGGTTTCGAGCGGGTGCATGGCGGCGCGTTTTGAAGGGAACTAACCCCTAATACGGCGGCTCAATGAGCGCCGTTTGGAATCGAGCGTTTCGCTTGGCGAAACCGAGGGTGTCGACGGTTCGGCCAATGGCCTCGGGTCAAGTCGCTCGGGCATTTGAGAAGCGGGGCTCATTCGTAGCGGAGGGCGACGACGGGATCGAGTTTGCTGGCCTGCCAGGCGGGGGCGAAGCCGCTGAAGACGCCGGTAAGCACGGAGACGGCGAGGCCGACGAACACCAGGCCGGCGGAGAACACGAGCGGGAAGGAGGGGGCGAGGACGGCGACGAGTTGCGAGAGACCGGCGGCGAGGAGGAGGCCGGCGACGCCGCCGATGAAGCAGATGGAGACGGCCTCGATGAGGAACTGGAGGAGGATGGTGCGGCGGCGCGCGCCGAGGGCCTTGCGGGTGCCGATTTCGCGGGTGCGCTCCTTCACGCTCACGTAGGTGATGTTCATGATGCCGATGGCGCCGACAAAGAGGGAGAGGCCGGTGATGAAGAGGCCGGCGAGGGCGATGCCGTTTTTGATCGGGTCGAGCTGTTCGCGGATCGTCCCCTGCTCGTTGATCTCGAAGTCGTCGCGTTGCTCGGGGCCGAGCTGGCGGATGCGGCGCATGAGGCCGCGGAGCTCGTCCTTCGCCTCGGCGGCGCGGGCGGTGTCGTATTGCACGCGGATTTCGCCGTTGTTGCTCGTGGTGGAGTAGTAGCGGCGGAAGGTGTTGAGCGGCATGGCGGCCATGGAGTCCCAGCTGAAGAGACCGAGGAAACTGCCCTGGCGGGCGGAGACGCCGACGACGGTGAAATTCTGGTCGCGGATGCGCACGGTGCGGCCGAGCGGGGACTCGCCGGGGAAGAGGGCGTCGGCGACGTCGTAGCCGATCATGATGACGTTCCGGCCGGTCTGCGCCTCGAGTTCGCTGAAGAAGCGGCCCTCCTTCATGTCGGATTTGGAGATGCGCGGGAGGTCGGCGGAGGTGCCGAGGGTGAAGATGTTGTCCACCCGGTATTCGCCGCGGATGATGGTGCTGCCGCGCGAGGCGGCGGGGACGGCGAGCTTCAAGGGGCAGCCGGGGCGGGAGGCGATCCACTCGTTGATCTGCTGGGCGTAGGCGGTCTTGATCGGGCGGCGGTTGCGGAAGTTCCACCAGTCGTCGACGTCGCGCCACGGCCATTTGGTGACGTAGAGGATGTCGTCGCCGAAGCCGGCGAGGCTGCGGTCGACGCCGACGTCGATGCCCTTGATGGCGGTGCCCATGAGCGTGACGGCGACGATGCCGATGACGACGCCGAGCGCGGTGAGCGCGGAGCGCATGCGGTTCGCGCGGATCTGCGCGAAGGCGATGCGGACGGACTCGACGAGCTCGTGGCGGAGACGCATGCGAAATTTATGATTTACGATTTGAGATTTATGATTGGGCCGGACTTGCGGCGCGGTGGCGGACGGCGAGTTCGGCGGCGGGATTTGGGCCAATCATAAATCATCAATCATAAATGCTAAATCAGGTGAGTTCGTCGCTCTCGATCAGGCCGTCGCGGAGGCGGATGATGCGGCGGGCGTGGCGGGCGACGTCCTCCTCGTGGGTGACGAGGATGAGGGTGTTGCCCTTTTCGTAGAGGAGCTCGAAGAGGTCCATGATCTCGACGCCGGTCCTGGTGTCGAGGGCGCCGGTGGGCTCGTCGGCGAGGATGATGGAGGGGCGGTTGACGATGGCGCGGGCGATGGCGACGCGCTGGCGCTGGCCGCCGGAGAGCTCGTTGGGCTTGTGGTGGACGCGGTCGTCGAGGCCGACGATGTCGAGGGCGGCCTTGGCGCGGGCGTGGCGCTCGGAGGCGGGCACGCCGCCGTAGATCAGCGGGAGCTCGACGTTTTGCAGGGCGTCGGAGCGGGGGAGGAGGTTGAAGCTCTGGAAGACGAAGCCGATCTCGCGGTTGCGGATGTCGGCGAGCTCGTCGTCGACCATGCCGGCGACGTCGCGGCCGGCGAAGTCGTAGCGTCCGGCGGTCGGCGTATCGAGGCAGCCGAGCATGTTCATGAGGGTGGACTTGCCGCTGCCGGAAGGGCCCATGATGGCGATGTATTCGTTACGGCGGATACGGAGCGAGACGCCGCGGAGGGCGTGGATGGTCTCGGCTCCCATCTGGTAGAGCTTGGTCACGCCCTCGATTTCGATCACGGGCGGACCCGGCGGCCGGACGGCGCGCGGGAGCGGGGCGGGGGAGGACGACATTGGCGGCGGTTAGCGTGGAGTTATCGGCAGCGGCGATTGGCCGCAAAAAGGCGCAAAGAATCCACGGGCGCGTCGGGCGTGACAGGCGCCCGTGGGCGCGCGGGCGGGCTCCGTCGGCGGAGGTGAACTTTTGCGTCTCTTTGCGGCCATGACTTCGGTGGGCGGGGCTACTTTTTCGCGGCGTCGGGCTTGGGCTGGTCGACACGGATCGCGGCGCCGTCCTTCAGCGTGCGGGTGATGACGCTGAAGCTGCCGGTGACGACCTCGTCGCCGGCCTTGACGCCGGATTTGATCTCGATGCGGGCGGTGTCGCCGATGCCGGTCTCGACCGGGACCTGTTTCACGGTGTCGCCGGTGCGCACGAAGACGACGCGCTGGAGGGTGTCGCGGTCGGCGCGCTCGCGTTCGCGCTGCTGCTTCTCGTTGACCGCGGCGGCGGCGCCGTCGCCCTGGGTTTCGCGGGCCTTGCGGTCGCGTTCCTCGGCGAGCTGCTCGATGGTCCTGGCGCCCTCGCGGGAGCGCACGGTGACGGACTGGATGGGAACGGCGACGACGTTCTCGACGGTCCGCGTCTCGATGTCGGCGTTCGCGCTCATGCCGGGGCGGAGGTCGGCGCCGGGATCGGAGACGCGGATCTTGACCTGGAAGTTGGTGACCTCCTCCTGGGAGAGCGCGCCGGTGGTCTTGGCGGAGGCGGCGATCTCCTTGACGACGCCGGAGAACTTGCGGCCCGGGTAGGCGTCGATGCTGATGCGGGCGCGGTCGCCGACCTTGACGTTGACGACGTCGTTTTCGTTCACGTTCACGCGGACCTCCATGCGGTCGAGATTGGCGACGCGCATGACCTCGGTGCCGGCGAACTGGCCGGTGGCGACGACGCGTTCGCCGCGTTCGCTGTTGAGCAGGCTGACGGTGCCGTCGATGGGGGCGTAGAGGGTGGTTTTTTCGAGCTGGTCGCGGGACTGCTTGAGCTGGCCCTCGGCGCGTCGGATCTGGGCGAGGGCGCTGTCGTAGTTCGCCTGGGCGACCTCGAGGTCGGTGCGGGCCTTGGTGGCGTCGGAATCGGGGATGAGCTTGCGGGCCGACAAGCTCATGCTGCGCTCGTGGTCCTCGCGGGCTTTTTCGAGCTGGGCCTTGCTCTGGACGGCGGAGGCGCGGGCGGCGAGCAGGCTGGCCTCCTGCTGCTCGACCTGGGCCTGGTAGTAGTCGGGTTTGATGCGAACGAGGAGGTCGCCCTTTTTCACGTCGGCGCCTTCCTTGAACGGCAGCTCGATGATCTCGCCGGACACCTCGGGGGAGATTTTGACCTCGGTCTCGGGCTGGATCTTGCCGGTGGCGGAGACGATCTGGGTGATGGACGCGACGACGGCTTTTTCGACCGTGACGGCGGTGGCCTTGTCGGCGGCGCGGCGCCTGGCCTGGATGACGACGCCCGCGCCGACGAGGACCAGAACGGCGCCGACGACGTAGTATTTGAGACGCGATTTGGAGGACGGGGGGCGGGCCGAAGACATGGGAAGAGGCCCTAGTCAGGCTTCAGTTTCCCACGAAGCGCGAACCTGAATCGAGCGGCCCCGGCCTTGGCGGCTTCGTAGTAGCGCGAGTTTTCGACCCGGTATCCGCGATTATCGCGGGTCCGCGTTTCGTTTCCAGGCCGCGTGCGCACGACCGCGCACACCCGCCCAAATGCGTGGAGGCTTATTCTTTCCGGCCGGCGCCGCGTTTGTGGCGGGCGAGTTTCCAGAGGCCGAAAACGATGAGCGCCGCGATCGCCGCCGGGGCGAGGTGGTAGGGGCTGCTCAGGCGATGAAGCACTTCGCCGACAAAGTCCCAGGTCAGGCCGCCATCGTGGCCGCCGTCGTGCCCGGGGTGGGCGAAGGCGGCGGCGGGCGCGGCAAGGGCGGCAAACGCGACGGACAGGAGGCGGGGGAGGGCGGGGCGGCGCATGGGTTAGGGGTTTAGCCGGAGCAGAATTCGCGCCAACACCAAACCGGCTTATTTTCGCCCGATGGCGCGTCCCGTGACGGCACGCCTGCGTCCGAGCCCTTTTTGTGCTTGGGTGCAACGGGAGCCAATTCGGGCTCCCGCCCCCTGCCCGTTGATCGCGTCCGCCGTCCGCGAACCTCTCGCATCATGTCCGCCGCCCTCAGTCTGGATTTGTCGTCGCTCGCCGCCGCCTACGCGTCGGGCGCCACTCCCGTCCAGATTTTGCGCGAGGTCCGCGCGCGGATCACGGCGCGCGGAGACGATCATGTCTGGATCGCCCTTCGCCCGGCCGGCGACGTTTTCGCCGAAGCCGCCGCGCTGGAGAAACGGAGAGCGGCGGGCGAGGTCCTGCCTCTTTATGGCGTGCCCTTCGCGGTGAAGGACGATCTCGACGTGGCCGGCCTCGCCACCACCGCCGGCTGCCCGGCGTTTTCCCGCAAGCCCGTCGCCGACGCGGAAGTCGTGAGACGCCTGCGAGGCGCGGGCGCGCTGGTGATCGGAAAAACCAATCTCGACCAATTCGGCGTCGGGCTGGCCGGCGTGGGTTCGCCGCACGGGGCGCCGAGCTGCGTCTTCGACGACGACTACGTCTCGGGCGGATCCAGCTCGGGCAGCGCGGTGGCCGTGGCGGCCGGGCTCGTCTCCTTCGCGCTCGGTTCGGACGCGGACGGTGGAGGCGGGGTGCCGGCGGCGTTCAACAACATCGTCGGCTGGAAGCCCACGCGAGGTCTTCTCGGCACGCGCGGCCTCGTGCCGGCCTGCCGGTCCCTTGATTGCGTGAGCGTGTTCGCGCTGACCTGCGCCGACGTCGCGGTGATCGCCGGCGTGGCGTCGGGCTTCGACGAGTCGGACCCGTATTCGCGCGAGGCGCCGGGCCGGGCGGCGGGCGAGTTTCCGAGGGCCTTCCGCTTCGGCATGCCCCGTCCCGGGCAACTCGAGTTTTTCGGCGACCGGGACGCGGCCCGGCTCCATGGCGAAGCGGCCGACCGCTTGCGGGCGCTCGGCGGCACGGCGGTGGAGGTCGATTTCGCCCCGTTTTCGGAGACCGGGGAGCTGCTTCGTTCCGGCCCCTGGGCG
>CBINJQ010000094.1:0-12339 GCA_966251015.1 uncultured Akkermansia sp.
CCCGAGGACAAACTGCTCGGTGCGGAGAACCGTCATCTGTTGAGCACCGAACGCCTATTGGAGCCTCGGCCGGGTTGCTTCGTGCTCTGCGGAGAACCGGGCATGGGCAAAAGCCGCGCTCTCGATGCCGCGTTGAAAACGTCCCCCAACCCGGATCGAATCTTTCTCGAATTTCGGGACATCGCCACCTGGGATCAGTTTTGCCGCCAGACCTTCGACTCGGCGCTCTGGCGAAACTGGCGCGAGGGCAGCCACCTCCTTTCGCTCGTCGTCGACGGTGTCGACGAAGGCCTGATCAAAATCGACGGCTTCGTCGGCGCTTTGGCGGGAGCGTTAAAGCTAAACACCGAACCGCTCGCGCGCCTTCAATTGGTCCTGGCGTGCCGCTCTTGGGAGTGGCCGCAAAGCGAGGGCGAGCGCCTGCTGGCGCTCTGGCCCGGCGCGGCGCGAAAAGAAACCGAGACCCAAGCCCAAGTGGCTTCCGGCCTCTACGAACTGTGCCCGCTTCGCGACCGCGACGCGCGCCTCGCCGCCGACGCGAGCTTGGCCGGACTCGCCAAGACCAAGAAAACCGGCGCGGATTTCATGCGCGAACTGCGCAGGCACCGCCTCATCGCGCTCGGATCCCGTCCGCTCACCCTGAAAATGCTGCTACGCGAGTTCGCCGAAGGCGCGGGCGCGTTTCCCCGCTCGCATCGCGAACTCTACCGTCGCTGCACGCGCACGCTCATCTCCGAGCGCGACGAAGGCCGGCGATCGCGCCTGCGGAACAAACCCCTGCCGCGTCTCACCGCATCGGAGAACAAGCGCCTCCGCGTCGCCCAGCGGATCGCCGCGCTCATGCTGCTCTGCGGCCGTTCCGCCATCGCGCACAGCTCGGTGCGCGAAACGGACGCCTCCGACCTGACCTTCGCCGAGATCCAGCACGGAGAGGAACGCATCGGCGACATTCCGTTCGAGGTGGACGAGGCGATCATCGACGCGGTTCTGGAGACTCCGTTGTTCTGGCCGAAGACTGCGGGGCGCGCCGATTTTTATCACCGCACCTTCGCCGAACACCTCGCCGCCGGCTACCTGAGTTCGCTGCCGTTTCCTCAGCAGCGCCCGCTCCTGTTCCAACGCGACGAACACGGAGAGCATGTGCATCCGCAACTGGGCGAACTGGCCGCGTGGCTCGCCGGCGAGTCCGATTTGCTGCTCCAACACCTCCTCGCCCACGATCCCGAGGTGTTGCTGCGCAGCGACGTCTCCGGCGTGCGCGACGAACAAAAAGCGGCGCTCGTGGACGCCATTCTGGCCAAAGCCCGCGCGGAGGAACTTTTCGACGGCGCGGGCGTGAGCCGGTTCTTCCACACCTTGAAGCACCCCGGCCTCGCCCGCCAACTGCGGGAAACCCTGCACGACCGCTCCGCAAATCAAGTCGCTCGCCGGCTATGCTTCTCCATCGCAGAAGCCTGCCGTTTGGAGGCGATGCTGCCGGACGCGATCCGATGCCTGCGCTCGCCCGAAGATCGGGACCTCCACCATGTGGCGGCGGGCGCGCTCGACGACTTGGCGACGCCGAAAACGGCGCATCAGCTCATCCCATTCCTTCGCAAAGGGCGCACCCACCGTGAGCGCCTGATGATTCTGCACACGCTGCTGAAGCACGGCATATGGTCGGTGGCCCGCGCCCTGCCACACGTGCCGCGCGCCCTCCCGCGAGACAGCCATTCGGGTGGCATTCTCGCGCAACATTCCACACCCGAAGACGCGGACGCCTTGCTTCGCGCCTGCCTGATCTGGCCCGGATGTTTCGATACCCTGAGCCGCTTCCATCCTTTCGTGCGCGAAGCCTACCGCCACGGCATCGCGCGCATGAACGAACCGCGTATTCGCCTGTTGCTGACGCGGGTCTGGTGGCGAGCGCGCCGCCGCCATCAAGACGGCGGCTTTGTGCGCGGTGATCGTGACGATGAAGACCGGACACCCCTTCTAACCGATTTGCTCAAGGCCGATACTCGCCTTCGCCACCGCTTCATCGCGGACTGGGTATCGGTCGCACGAATCGCTCCCGGCGAGAGGATTTGGCTTATTCGGGAGCTGCTACACGCCGGGGACCTTCCTGAACTGATCGAACGCGCCTGCATCGGCTCAAAACGCCGCCGACGCATCTATGCGCAACTCGCCGCCGCCTGTTATTTCACCGATAATGCCATGCATAGCAGCCTCCTGATCGAGGCTTTGCCGCGTAGCGTGGAGCTGCGCGACGCCTTTCCTTGGATGCGACTTTGGCAGATCGGCGCGGCAGACTCAGTCGAAGCGGCCAAGCAGCATCGTGAGTGGTTAACAGATCGGGAAGACATGGAACGGCGACGGAAGGCATGGGCTAAGCCAAAGCCGGCACCCGAAACCGTGTGGCGCCGCGATTTGAAATTGCTCGATCCAAAGAGTCCGCCGACCCACTGGCTGACGCTTGCGGATCGCCTCTCGTATCAGGGCCCGATGACGCGCGATGCAGACGAGAAGCGTCACGACATCACCACTACACCAGGCTGGAAGTTCCATGATCCCGCAACGCAAGATCGGATCAAAACCGGCGCACGTCGTTTGATCTTGGAAGCAAAAGGCAATCCACGGCACGAGATCGGCGAAGGCCGATCGGTTGCTGATGCACTCGCTTACAAAGCTTTGTTTTTGCTGCGCCACGAAATCGAAACCAGCCCCGCCCTCGCCCAAGCCGTCCGCCAGCACTGGCTGCCCACGATCTTCGACGAGTTCAGCAACTCCGACGCCCACCACTTCGAAATGGTCGCGTTAGCCTATCGACTCGATTCGGAGCGCATGCGCGGCTTCCTCCGCGAAAAAATCCTGCGATCAGCCAATCAGGGCGAAGGCCATTGTCTGGCGCTGCGCGAATTCGCCACCTGCTGGGATGCAGGTCTCGCCGCATTCGTCATCTCAATCTTCGCCCGCGAGGTGCGCAGTCCCGAAGCGATCCGCCATGCGATGGAACACTTGGCGGAACACGATCAGAGCGCCGCGATCCTGCTCTGGCGCCGCTTGCGCGCGCGCCACCGGAGGAAATCGGAGTGGCCGGCCTTTGCCGCCGCGACGTCGGCGTTGGCGGGATCGCGCCTTTTCGAGTTTTGGGAAGAGCTTTGGCCTGCGCTGATTCACGACAGCGGATTGGCACGCCATGTCTTTCTCACCATGGATCGAATGGACCAGCGGGAGTTCATCAAAAACATCGAGACCGTGCCGCCACGACGCCTGGGGGAGCTCTATCTGCGCCTCTTGGATCTCTTTCCCAAGCGAGAAGACCCGCCAATTCCATTTGGGCGGACCTACTCGCCCACGCGGCGAATGGACATGGCGCGCATGCGAGACGAGTTCCCGGCGCTCTTGGGATCCATCGGCTCCGCCGAAGCGGTCGAAGAGTTGGAGCGCATCGCGTGCAGCGTCCCCGCCCCTGATGCCGTTTGGATACGCTGGCGCAAGCAATCCGCCCTGGTGGCGCTACGCCGTGGATCGTGGCGCCCACCTGCGGCCGAAGAGGTGCTGGCCTTGGTTGAAAAAGCGGAGCGCCGGTGGATTCAGGACGAAGACGACCTGATGGCGCTGGTCATTGAATCGCTGGGTCGACTGCAGACAAATCTACGAGCAAACCCGAACTCGTTGCGGGATCGATTCTGGACGCGGACAGGAAAAGCGCGGAAGGGCTCGCGCCTGAGCCTGAGTCCGGAGGACGAGGTTTCCATGAGCCGCGTCATCGCCCAATGGCTTGAGGTGGATCTCGACAAGAGCAAAGGCCTCAGCGTTCTGCGCGAGCTTCAGATTCAACACAACAACCGCACCGACATCGAGATCTCGGCGGTCGCCCTCGGGGCGAACGCAAGGACCCAGCGCGCTATCCAAGTGGTGATCGAGGTAAAGGGCCATTGGCACCCGAAGATCAAGACGGCTCATCGCGATCAACTCGTCCGCGACTATCTGCAAGGCTGCGGACGCACCCATGGAATTTACCTCGTGGTCTGGACTCTATCGGAGGCCGACTCCCGCCGCAGCCCGATCAAGGCCAAAACCCCCGAGGAAGCCCAACACGAGCTGGACGTCTTGATTCTGCCCTACGACGGCCGGCAGGGTTCGGAATCGTTGCGCGCGGTGGTCTTGGATGCGCGAATCCCCTGAAGCCATATCAGAGAACTTCGAATCGCTCCGATGATTCTCCACTCCCAGCGCTGCCTCGTCATTCCCGATGTCCACCAAGACATCGCCTGGGTGGAGCGCATTTTCGCAAAAGAGAACAACGGAGCCGCCAAGCCCGACCTCATCGTCTTTCTCGGCGACTACTTCGACTCCCGTCGCCCGCCGGAGGCGCGCGCCACCATTGCCGCGACCTGCGCCTACCTCGAAGATCTCCGCGGCCGCTTGGGCAACCGCGTGATCTTCCTCCTCGGCAACCACGACGTCCAATACTGGGAATCCCGCCGCGCCTGCCTCGCGCGCCGCACCCCGCGCAACTTGCGCTATCAGTGCGGCGTCTCCTTCAGCCCTTCCGCCGCCAAACAAATCGCGAAACACTTGCCCTCCGAGTTTTGGTCCGCCGCGCGCCTATTCGTTCAAGTGAACGGCCGGCTCCTCAGCCACGCCGGCCTTTCCCCAAAATTGCTTCCCCTCCGCGCCACCGCGGCGGAATCGTCGGCGACCTTGGACCAGTTGGAAGCCGCCGCCTTGCAGTCCATCCCGGCCGCATCCCCGCCGCACCCGCTCCTCGAAGCCGGCCTCGTGCGCGGCGGCGACGCCCCGGTCGGCGGCATCACCTGGCTCGATTGGGAGAACGAATTCGAGGACGCCCTGACGCTCCCCCAAATCATCGGGCACACCGTCAGCCACGAGGGCGCCCGCCAACACGGACGCTCCTGGTGTCTCGACGGCGCCCAAAGCTGCTACGGCGTCCTGACGAGCGAAAAACTGGAGATCAGCGTGGCATGAGCCGCTGACGGTGGTCGCCCAAGCCAGAGCACTTCGCGGCGCTTGGCCTTCGCCCCGCGCGTCGGCTTTTCAGAGCTCCCACGCCACCTTCAGATACACGCTGCGCTGGATCGCCCCCCGCGCCGCCGGGGTGCCGAACTCGAGATGGTGCTCGTGCAGAAGATTCCTGCCCACGAGCGACACCCGCATCGTCTCCGACGCACGCCACGAGAGGCGCACGTCGAGCTCGCTGTAGGAGGGGATGCCCTCGCCCGTCGGGATCTCGGGAAGCCTTTCGAGTTCGCCGACATGCCGGAAGTGCGCGTCCAGCTCGAACCCGCGCGGTAGCGATAGATACGACCCCAAGGCGAACTGGTGCCGGGGACTCGCTCCGTCGTAAAACTCGCCTCGGTTCACGTCTTGCCCCGACGACTCGAGGTTCAGCTCCAGATAGGAATAGCTGGCGGACAGGCGCCACCGCTCGACCGGCGAAAAACTCACCAGCGTTTCCACGCCGCAAGTCCGTCCGGTGGTGAGGTTCCGGCTCGAAATGGGAATGATGGTGCGACCGTCGGCGGGGTCGGTGAACGGGGCCCCGACCTCCAGCGACGCCAACCCGTAGTAGTGGTTCTCGAATACGGTCACGTCGACATGCAGGTTGGGCAACGCGCGCCAGCGGTGACCCAGCTCGTAGGCCAGCAGCTCCTCCGACTCGAAATCGTCGTCGCCCAGCAGCCGCAGCACCGGGTTGCCCGCGGGGTCGCTCGCGTCGATGAAGATGTCGCGCTCCAGCCGGTTCGGCACGCGCACGGCGCGCGACACCGCCGCCCACACCGTATGCTTGGGAGAGATATCCCAGGACGCGCGTATGCTCGGCTGAAGCTCGAAGCCGCTGAAATCGTTGTGCTCCGCCTTCGTCCCGAGCGTGACGTGGACCACCTCGCGCCAAGTCACCTTGTCCTGCACGAACGCGCTGAAAAGATTGTCCTCGGACGACGACGGGCGAACCTCGAAAATCCCCGTGCCCGTGTTCTCGTTCGCCATGTAGCGATAGTCCAGCCCCCAGATGAACTCGTGGTTGGTCGCCGGTGCGAAGCGATGCTGCAGGTCCAGGTCGATGGTGTGAAGGTCGTCGGTGAAACTCGGATCCTCGCGGTGCGTCCGGTCGTAATAAGCCCTGAACTGAACGTCTGAGTCGGCGCTGAACTCGTGGCGCCATCGCCCGAGGATATTCCCGCCCGCCACCGTGGTCTCCAAATCGCCGCTCGGCCCCGGACGGCCGATGATCGTCACCGCCGGCGCGAGTTGCCCGACGCGTCCTTGATAGATGTCGCCTTGCACCGTCCACGAGTTCTGCGGGCTCGGTTTCGCGTCCGCCCGGAATCCGACGTGGCCGATGTTCCAATCGTCCGAGCTTACCGCGTTGTTAAAGGTCTCATCCCGCTCGGAATACTGACCAAACACGCGGTAATGGACGCCGCCCTTCGTCTGGTCCCCATACCGGGCCGCGACGATCGCCCGCTCCTCCGTGCCCGCGGTGGTTTCGATCAGCGTCCCATGGGTGTCGGCGGCGCTCTTGGTCGTGATGTTGATCACGCCGTTGACCGCGTTCGAGCCCCACAGCGCGGCGCCGGGGCCGCGAATCACCTCGATACGTTCGATGTCCGCCATCAGGTAATCCTGCACATCCCAGACCACCCCGGAAAACAGTGGCGTGTAGATGCTGCGCGTGTCGCTCAAAACGAGCAGCTTTTCGGAGTTCACGCTGCTGAAGCCGCGCGAACTCACAGCCCAGACGTTCGAGTTTTGCCGCGCCACATGCAGCCCCGGAACCCAGCGAAGCGCGTCCGGCACGGTCGTCGCGCCCGAACGACGGATATGCTCGTCGGTGACCACGGTGAGCGCGGCCGCGGCGTTTTGAGCGGCTTCGGGCGTTTTCGAAACCGAGGTGACCTCCAGCTCCATGAGCTCCGCGATGCCCATCCGTTTCAGCTGCCCGATGTCGGCCGGCTCCGTCGCCGCAAACGCCGCGGTGCAGCCAAACCACGCTGCGGCCGATGAACGGAACCGGTTGAAACGGTGACCTCGTGCCATGGGGGGTTTCCGGAAGACGAGACGCGGAGCGGGTGGCGGGTTTTGCTTCTCTTGGGTCTTTGGTTTCGAGGACCGCCGACCCTTAAGCCTTGCCCTAGCAAGAGAAACACAAACGCGGACCGCGAACGCAAAAGACCGGTGCAAGCCACCAGCGTCCCACCGGAGATTCCCCGATGCATTCGTGGGCCGGGCGAAATCAGAGCGTCGCTTCCCAGGTGGACCGGCGCGTCTCCACGCCCGTGGATCGGGAGTCACCGCAACGGGCACAGGGACGTGCCCGTCCACCAAATCCTGAGCGATGCAGCCCGCCGGCCCGCCCGGCACGCGGAGTCGCCCTCAACCCGCCCGGCCCGGCGAGGAAACGGCGCCCCAGATCGCGCGGCTCGCGCGGCGTTGCCACGAAAAGTAGACGAGAAACGCGACGCCGCCCGCCGCGAACACCAGCGACATCCCGAGCGAGAGCATCCACGCGCCGCTCCAGAACAGCGGCGCCACCAGCGCGGCCACCGCGGCGTTGCCCGCCGTTTGCACGAAACCCTGGCACGACGCCGCGAGGCCCCGGCTCTCCGGCATCAGGTCGAGCGCCATCAAGGTCAGGCTCGGCGCCGCCAGCGCGTTGCCCACCACATACAGGGCCAGCGGCACGACGCTCCACGGCAACGCGGCCTCGTGCCACGCGTGGAAACCCAGATTCAACGCCACCGCCGCGGCCATCACGCCGTAGGCGATGCCGATGGTGCGGAGATTGCCCCAGCGCCCGGCGACCCGCGACGCCCAGCGCGCGCCGAGCAGCAAGCCGACCGTGATCGGCCCGAAGAGCCACAGGAAGCCCGTCTCGCCGCGATGCAACACGTCGACGATGAAGGTCGGCGCGGAGGCGACATAGACAAAGACCGCGGAGAAATTCAGCGCCAAGGCCGCGACCAGCGCCACGAAGCGGGCCGAGCCCAGCGCCCGGCCGTAGCCGCGCAACACCGGCCCGACCCGCAGCGGCCGGCGCGCCGACGGGGGCAAGGTCTCCGGCAACCAGCGCCGACACGCGAACCACAAGGCCGCCGCCATCACCACGAGCATGCCAAACACCGAGCGCCACCCAAACCAGGCGTGCAACCAGCCGCCGATCACCGGCGCGACGGCGGGCGCGACCGCGAAAACCGCCGCGATGCGGCTCATCAGCCGGCGCGCGTCCACGCCGTCGAACAGGTCCCGCACGATCGCACGGCCGATCACCACGCCGGCTCCCGCGCTCATCCCCTGCAAGGCGCGGAAGAAGATCAGCGCCTCGATGCTCCACGCGCACAAACAACCCAGGGAGGCGAGCGCGTAGGCCGCCACCAGCACGAGCGTGACCCGCCGCCGGCCAAACGCGTCCGACATGACGCCGTGCCACAGCGTCATCACCGCGAACGGGACGAAATAGGCCGTGAGCGTCTGCTGCACCAGCATCGGCGACGCGTCGAAGCGTTCTCCGATCTCCCGAAACGAGGGCAGATAGGCGTCGATCGAGAACGGCCCCAGCGCCGAGAGCGCCGCGAGCAGGAACGGCAACCCCCCGCGCGCCTTCTCCCGGGCGGCGGCCCCGCCGGCGCAAGCCCCGCGCGCCCGCCCCGCCGCCCCTTCGCGAGGCGGAGAATCAGCTTCGGTTTCGACTTTCATAAGCGGCCCTCATTTGGTTGATATTGTCCACAATGAGCCAGCAATCGGTTGATAATGTCAACAACAAGCCCGAAGACCTTCCGCAGGAGGTTTTCGATTCGATCCACGCCGTCATGCATCTGTTTCGCGCCGGGCAATATCGCGCCTTCCGCGACGGTCCCCATCCGCTCACGCACATGGAGGGCAAGTTGCTCGGGTTCTTCGCGCGCCGGCCCGACGCCACCTTGAGCGAGCTCGTCGCCCATTCGGGTCGCGACAAGGGGCAGCTCGCCCGGCTCATCAAGACCCTCAAGGACCGGGGCTTGCTCGAGGCGAGCGAAACCCAGGCCGACAAGCGCAGCGTGCGTCTGCGCCTCACCTCCGAGGGGCGGACGGTCCACCAATCGCTTCGCCGCCAGTCCTCGCGCCTCGCCAAGCTCGCGGTCAAGGGCCTCGACGACGTCGAATGCGGACGGCTCGTCGCCCTGCTCTCGCGCGTGAAGGCCAACCTCGAAGGCGTCGCCCCGTGAAGATCGTCGCCCTCACCGGAGCCGGCATCAGCGCGCCGAGCGGCGTGCGCACCTTCCGCGACGCGAACGGGCTGTGGGAAAGCCACCGCGTCGAGGACGTGGCCACGCCGGAAGGCTGGCGGCGAAACCCGGAACTCGTGCTCCGTTTCTACAACGAACGCCGCGCCCGGCTCGCCACGGTGAAATCCAACGCCGCCCACCTCGCCCTCGCCGCCTGGGAACGCGCCCACGAGGTCGTCGTCATCACGCAAAACGTCGACGACCTCCACGAGCGCGCCGGCTCCACCCGCGTCATCCACCTCCACGGCGAACTCGTGAAAGCCCGCGGCACGCGCGACGACTCGTGCGTCGTGAACATCGGCTACGCGCCCATCACGCCCGGGGACCGCGCGCCCGACGGCTCGCGGCTTCGTCCCCACATCGTGTGGTTCGGCGAAGCCGTGCCCGCGATGGACGAGGCGGCGGACGAGCTGGCCGACGCCGACGCCGTCGTCGTCGTCGGCACCTCGCTCCAGGTTTATCCCGCCGCGGGCCTCGCCGAAATGGCGCCGGCCGGCGCGCGCCGCTTTCTCATCGACCCGAGACCCGGTCGCGTGCCGCCCGGCTACCGGGTGATCGAGGCCTCCGCGGACATCGGCGTTCCGCGGCTCGCGACTGAACTGGGCGTGTGAGTCACGCCCTTTTTCAGTTCACCACTCCGGTTCATATCGGCCCCCCAGCCGCCGCCGCCCGGGAGACGCCGCTCAGCCTCCGGTTTGCGTGACGCGCAGGCGCCAGAAAACGCGCGTCACGTTCCCGCCGAGATCGAAACGCATGCTCCAACGACCGGAGACCTCCCCCTCCACCGTCGGCGCGCCGGGCACGTCTCCCCAGGCGACCAGATCCGAGGACGCCTCGAGCCGGTAGCTCACGCCCGGCGCTTCCTTCGCCGCGAGAAAACGCAAAACCCACGTCTCATTCGCGTCTCCTCCGCTTCGCTCCAGCCGCAGAGGCGAGACAAAGTCCGACGTCGCCGGGTCGGCGCCCAAAAAATACTCGAGGAGATTGGGCAGGCCGTCCCCGTCCGGATCGGCGGCGGGCCCGATGATCGCCGGGTCCGACGTCTCCGCAAAAAATCCGGCCGTCCATTTCGCCACCGGCCCGAGCGGCTTCGCGGAAACCGCCGTCGAATAGGCGCCGGCGCCGAAGCGGTTGTAGGCCGCGACGACGTAGTGGTAGGTCGTGCCGTTGACCGCGGCGCCGTCGACATAGGCGGCCCCGTCGATGTCGGTCGCGATCACGGCAAAGGGACCGGCCGCGTCCGCCCCGCGCGCCACGGTGTGGCGATTTTCCCCCGGAGGCGCGGTCCAGGAAAGCGCGACCGAGTTGTCGCCCGGCGTGGCGGACAAACCCGACGGCGCGGGCACGAACCCGTTCTCAAAACAGCCGAGATCCGGCGCCGCCTGGTTGAAGGCGAAGCCGGCGAGGGGCAGGCCCGCGTCGATCAGGTCGCCGCCGTCCGCGAGGCGCAGCAGGTCGATCGCCGGCAGCGAACCATCCGCCTGACGCGGCGTCGCCATGATCGCGAGAAGCTGGGCGGTGTTCGTGGTGGTCGAGACGAAGTCCGCGGACGTCACCGTCACCGGCAAGCTGAAGAAATTGTGGGACACGTCGCACGCGGCCTGGTCGAGGTTCGAGACCGACGCGGAGCGCGGCGAGAATCCGAGGTTGTTCTTCAGGTAATGATCGTAGCCGGGGACGTCCGTGAGGTTGTCGGCGAGGACGTTGAGCAGGTTGAAATTCGTCCCGTTCTGGAACGCCGTGTTGTGAACGAAATCGAGCCCGCCGCCGTGGTGGTTGGCGTAAAAGCCCGAGGCCCGGTTGCGCACCGCGAGGCTGAAGCGCACCACGTGGCGCGGCATCGGGCTGGGCATCGCGGAGCCGTTTCTGCCGTAGCCGCCGGCCTTGAAGCCGTTGCCGTCGGCGCCGACGGCGAGCGAGGCGCCGACGTAGCCGTTGAACGCCGCCCAGCAATTCTCGATCACCGTCGCGGCCCGGCAGTTGATGAGGTCGAAGCCGTCGTCGCTGTTGAGCCAAGCGCGGCAGCCGCGAAAGACGTTGCCCGATCCGCTCGCGCCGGTGTGCGCGCCAAAGCCGTCGACGTTGCCCGTCGAGAGACCGTCGAGGCCGGCGTTGTTGTAGGCGTCGCAATTGAGCACGAGGTTGTTCGCGCTGCCCCCGGTGATGTAGACGCCGATGCCCATGCCGTCGCGAAGCACGAGGCGTTCGAGCGTGTTGCCGCCGCCGTTGGTGATGCGAAAATTCTCCGACTGCGTGTTCGACGCCTCGCCGGTCTTGATCGTCACCTGCACGCCGACGACGTGGAAGCCGGCGAAACGCAGGTTGTCCGCCCGCACAAAAAAGGCGGTGACTCGTCGCGCGTCCGGCTTCACCGCGCTGAAATCGAAGACCGGCGTCTCTCCCGGATAGGCCAGGTAACCGATGCCGCTCTTCGTGAAATCGTTCACGTAGGCGTAGGTGGAGTCGGTCCGCGTGATGTTCGGGACCCCGAGCGCATAGGTGCCGCCGCGGAGGTAAACGGTGTCGCCCGCGCTCGCGGCGCTTTGCGCGCGCATGATCGTCGCGAACGGAGCGGCCTCGGCGCCGGTCGCGTCGTCCGCCCCGTCCGGCGCCACGAAATACGTGGCGGCAAAAGCTCGAGGCGGCAACGCCGCCATCGCGACGAAAACGAAGAGGCGAATCCGTCGCGCCACCATGATCGGGGTCGGGTTGGCGAAACGGCGAACTCAGGCCTTTTTCACGAAGCAGGCCTTCAGCATGTAGGCCGTTCCGTCGATTCTGCAGTCGATCTCATGGTCGCCGTCGACCAGGCGGATGTTTTTCGCCTTCGAGCCGGCCTTCAGCACCTGCGCCCCCCCGAGCTTGAGATCCTTGATCACGGTGATGCTGTCGCCCTCCGAAAGCACGTTTCCGTTCGCGTCCCTGACCACGTGGGCGGCCTCGGGCGCCTCCTCCTTCGGCCACTCATGGCCGCAGGTCGCGCATTCCCAGTGATCGGGATGCTCGAGGACGTCTTCGAGGGTGCAGGCGGGACAGGCGGGTTTGCTCATGACGCGCGGAGGACTAG
>CBINJQ010000095.1:0-12167 GCA_966251015.1 uncultured Akkermansia sp.
CCGCCGCTCCAGTCGCCGCGTGAGCGGCCAGGCTTCGTGCCAGTCGTTGTTCCCGCGCACGACCAGCAAGGGCCGGCCGAGCAGCTCAAACTCCACCAGCGTCGCGGGCTCGCACACGTCGCCGAGATGCCAGATCTCGTCCGCTTCCGCCAGCCGCCCGGGCAGCTCGGCCGGGAAACGATCATGCGTGTCGCCGAACACCGCGACGCGCCAAGGCCGCGAAGCCCCCTCCGAAAAATGCTTTTTCTTCACCCGCGACATCCCCCCATGCAGGCACAAAAAAGCCCGTCGCGGAAGTCTCGCGGACGGGCGTATTCCGGCGGATACGAGGCGGCACGGGCGGTGGCCTCCGCTCCGCGCCGGCCGCTCACTGCCAGTTCAGCACAAACTTGCCGTAGTAGGTGGTGTCGAGCTTCTCGACACCGGGACTCGGCTTGCTGGTGTAGTCGTTGTTCACCCCGACCCGGAACTTCCAGCTGCCCGAGAGGGGAAACTCGAGGTTGGAATCGTGGATCGCCCGGTAGTTGGCGAAATCCTCGAAGGCCGGCACATAGGTGATGGAGTTGTTCATCACCGCGTTCTCGAAACGATAATGGTGCGCCAGCCCGAGATCCAAACCGGCGCTGCGCACGTCCTCCGTCGCCGGCGCGCCGTAGTCCTCGTAACGATACGAGAGACCGAAGCGCCCGGTGAGCTTCTGCTGCGGCATGTTCTGGATGAAATCGTAACCATAGCCCGCCGCCGCGACATTGTAGAAATCGATGTCCTTCACGTTGTCGTAGCCGCCCTCGTCGCGCGCATACCACGTGACCCGCTTGCTGAGGTAGCTGGAGAAATCGACGCCCACGCGGGCCTTGTCCTCGGACTTCACGCCGTTCGTGCGCTGGTAGGTGAAGTCGGTGTAGAACACCAAGGTGTCCTGCGACCCGGCCAGCGTCGCCTTCGCGCCGCCGCCATAGCCAAGCTGCTCGCTGTTCCCGGTCTTCCCGGAGATGTCGAACGACGCCTCGTATTTCCACTTCCGCATCAGCTGGAGGACCGCCGGGTCGGTCTTTCCAGGCGCCCACGTGGTGGCGACCTTGTCGACCGTGGTGCTGATCGTGCCGTCCTGGCCCTGGATCGTGAGCTTCCCGTCGGGAGTCGCCGTCACCGTTCCCTCCATCGTGGTGCCTCCGGCGAGACGGATCATGAGCGGTTTCTCGATCTCGAGCTTAACCACCTCCGCCTGCTTGATCGTGATCGGCCCCGCATAGTCGGTTTCAAGCACGATCGAACCGCCATCCACCGCCTTGACCGTGCCGACGAGGCGGGCGCCGCTCTTCGTTTCAATTGTGTCGCCCTGCGACAAGGCGGCGGAAGCCACGAGGCCCGCGATCACGCCCAAGGTTCTTCCAAGATTGACGTTTTGCATGGAGGCGCGACCAAACCCGTCGCGCAAAAGCCTGTCAACCGCCCCCGCCTTGCCCGGCAACCGCGGCGCCCGTCTTTACTCGGTTCGGATCGAATACCGCTCCGGCCGAAAGCCCCGCGCGCGCAGCGCCTCCGCCATCTGCAAGAGGTTCACTTTCGCGCCCGGCTTGAGCCCCTGCTTCGCGAACCACCCTTGGTTCACCTCGAGTGCGAGCGTGTAGTCCGCGCCGGCCGAACGCACCGGAGTCTCGTCAAACGGATACATCGCGTGAACCTCGCCCAGCACGCCGTCCGGCGTGAAAAATCCGATGTCCAAAGGCGTCGGGGTATTGCGCATCCAGAAACTCATCTGCTGCGGCATGGGATAAACGAAAACCATCCCGTCGTCCGGTCCGAGATCGCGCCGGCCCATCAGACCGCGCTGCTGTTCGTCCTGCGTGACCACGACCTGCACCCGCAGCGCCTTGTCTCCCACCGTCAGCGGAAAATAGGCGTCCGAGCCCTTCGCCTCCGCGCCTGTCGCCACTTTCGCCTCCGTCGCCTCCGACCGGGAGGCGTTTCCTTCGCCTCCCTTCGCGCAACCGGTCATGGCCAGCAGCGCCAACATCGCGCCGATCCGGGTGATTCGATGAATTTCCATGGTCGGCTCCTAAGCGCCGCCCTCGCCCTGCACAACTCCTCTTCCATTTCCGCGCCGCATGCGTCTTGTTGCGGCATGTCCGCCAAACCGGTCGCGCCCGCCCTCCTGTTCTACTCCGACACGTCGACAAGCCGTGACCTGCTCTATCTCGGTTGCTTCGAGTGCCACGATCCCTTCATCGCGCTGCGCCACCGCGACCGCTCCGTCGCCGTGCTCAACGCCCTCGAATTTGGACGCGGCCTGAAAGAGTCTTCCTTCGACGAGATTCTGCCGCTCGAACCGCTCCAGGCCGAGGCGCGCAAAGCCCGCCCCGACGCCCGGCCGGGGCCCGCGGACATCGTCGCCCTTCTGGCCGCCAAGCTTCGCATCGCCCGCTTCGTCGTCCCCGGAGATTTTCCCGCCGGGCTGCTCGAAGGCCTGCGCGCCCGCGGGCTCGAAGTCGCCGTCGCCACCGGCGCCGTCCTTCCACAACGCGAGATCAAAAGTCCGCGCGAGGCCGCCGCCGTCCGCGCGGGCAATCGCGTCGCCGCCGCCGGCTTCCTCGCCGCCGAATCGCTCCTCCGCCGCGCCAGGATCGCCGGGAAAAAACTCCTGCTCGACGGCAAGCCGCTCACGTCCGAACGCGTCCGCCTCGCCATCGAGATCGCCTGCCTCGAGGCCGGAGGCCTCGCCCTCGACACCATCGTCGCCGGCGGCGACCAGGCCTGCGACCCGCACTGCCGCGGTTCCGGCCCCCTCCGCCCGCACGAGCTCGTCATCGTCGATATTTTCCCGCGCCACACCGCCAGCGGCTACCATGGCGACATGACCCGCACCTACCTGAAGGGCCGCGCCTCCGCCGAGCAACGCGCCCTCGTCGAGGCCGTCGCCACCGCGCAAAAAGCCGCGCGCAAAATCCTTCGCGGCGGCGCCATCGCCTCCGCCGTGCACGCCGAATGCGTGAAGGTTTTCACCACACGCGGCTACGAAACCAAAAGCACCCCGAAGGGCGCGGTCGGTTTTTTCCACGGCACCGGCCACGGCCTCGGCCTCGCCGTCCACGAGGCTCCGAGAATCAGCTCCGCGGTCGACGAACCGCTCAAGACCGGCGCGGTCGTCACCGTCGAGCCCGGCCTCTACTACCCCGGCCTCGGCGGCTGCCGCATCGAGGACGTCGCCTGGCTGACCGACACCGGCCACCAGCTCCTTTCCAAGCACCCTTATGCCTGGGAAATTGCCTGAAAAAATCCGCCCCGATTCGCTCCGGATCACCTGCGGTCCAACATAACGTCCCCATGCCCGAGCTCGCCGAAGTCGAATACGTCCGCCGCCGCTGGAACCCCGGCCTCGGCCACGTCGTCGCCACCGTCCGCCTTCACCCGCGCTCGCGCGTCCTCCGCGGCTGCGACACCGCGGCCTTGGCCAAGCGCCTCTCCGACGCGCGACTCGACTCCTCCGCGGCGGCCGCCAAGCAGATGCTCTTCCGCTTCACCGCCAAGGACGGCGGGCAGCTCTGGCTCGGCCTGCACCTCGGCATGACCGGCGAACTCCTCGTCCGCCCCGCCGGGCTGCCCGACGCCAAGCCGGACCATCTCATCCTCGACCAGCTCGCCGCGAAGCAGTCCCTCGTCTTCTCCGATTTCCGCATGTTCGGCCGCGTGCTTTTCCACGAAGGGGAAAACGCACCCGGCTGGTGGTCGCAAATCGCCCCCGCCATCACCTCGCCCGGGTTCACCGTCGACGCCGTATCCGATTTCCTGCGACGCCGCGCCCGTGCGCCGGTCAAGGCCGTGCTGCTCATGCAGGAACGCTTTCCCGGCATCGGCAACTGGATGGCCGACGAGATCCTCTGGCGCGCCTCCATCCACCCCGCGCGCCGCTGCGGCGACCTCTCTCCTCCCGAGATCAAAAAGCTCCACGCCGAAACCGTCTGGGTTGCGCGCGAGGCCCTGCGCCTCATCGGCGAGGCCGACACGCCCGAGTGGCCCGACCCGCCGAAAAGCTGGCTCTTCCAGCACCGCTGGGAGGACGGCGGCCTCTGCCCGCGCACGAAGAAACCGCTCGAGCGCGCCACCATCGGCGGCCGCACCACCTGCTGGTCCCCCGCCCGCCAGAAACTCGCCTGATCCCCGCACCCTTCCTTCTACCTCGGCCATGCTTCTTCCCGCCAACTCCAGCCTTCTCTTCATCGGCGACTCCATCACCGACGCCGGCCGCGAGCCCATGGGCGAACCCGCCCCCTGGGGCACCGCCGGCCTCGGCCGCGGCTACGTTTCCCTCGTCGAATCGTGGCTTCTCGCCACCCGCCCGCAGAACCGCGTGCGCGTCATCAACCGCGGCACATCGGGACACACCGTCCGCGATCTCGCCGCGCGCTGGCAGGCCGACGTGCTCGACCTGAAACCCGACACCGTCGCGATCATGATCGGGATCAACGACGTCTGGCGCCAGTTCGACACCCCGCTGCGCACCGAGACCCACGTGCTCCCCGCCGAATACGAACGCACCTTGGACGACCTCGTCCGACGCACGCTCCCCGTGCTGGCCGCGTCCTCGCGCCTCGTCCTCGCCACGCCTTTCTTCATCGAGACCAACCGCGCCGACCCCATGCGCGCACGCATGGACGAATACGGCGCCGTCGTCCGCCGCCTCGCCGCCGCGCACGGCGCCGTCTTCGTCGACACCCAGGCCGCCTTCGACGCCGTCACCGCCCACGTCCACCCGATGGCGCTCGCCTGGGATCGAATCCATCCCCAGCCCGCCGGCTGCATGATCCTCGCCCGCGCGTTCCTCGCCGCCCTCGGCGCGCTCTAGCGCGCAAGCCCGCGCCAACCGCGCCAACGCCGCCTGCTCACCGGGCCGCCGATGGCGCTCCCGGCGAGGTTTTCGGCGCTTCCAGACGTTCCTGCCCCAGCGCGTCCAACACCGGGCGCGCCCACTCCACCGCCCGGGGCATGCGCTTCTGCACGCTCGCAGACATCACCTGCGACTGGATCACCGCGAGGAGCATCAGCGCCCCCGCCGCCCCGCCGGCCAGCAGGGCCAGCGCCTCGCCCGACCGCTTCGGCAGCGCGAACTCGCTTGGACGCGGCCGCACCAGCGCGATCCACGCGACCACCAACGCGGCCATGCCGGCGAACAGCAGGCCGAACGACACCGGCAACCAGTATTCAAAATCCAAAGACGGATCTCCCGCGCGCATGTCGGTGAACACCGGCCGCCACATCCGGTCCGCGAACCGCAGGGCCAGCCAGGCCCCGCCCGCGCCCCACAGCGCCGCCGCGGCGCCCGCCCGCCGGCCCAGCGCCGCGCCGCCGAAAACAAGGCCGGCGCCCAGGCAGTGGATGGTCAGATCGGTCAGGTAGCTCATCGCCGGAAAAGTTTCGCGCGCACGCCCGTCATCCCTCCTGCAATCCGAGCGCGCGCACCGCGTCGTCGATCCACACCTCGCCCGCCGCCAGCTTTATGCACGCGTGTTCGCGCATCGAGATGAACCCGGCTTCGCGCAACACCTCGCGCAAGCGCGTCTCCGAATCGCCGTCCGAGATCCATTTCCGCGCCTGCCCGTCGATCCGCAACACCTCGAAAACGCCCGTGCGGCCCACGAAGCCCTGCTGGCACCTCGGACAGCCCGCCGCGGACGGCTGCGCGACGCGTTCCGGCAGGGGACGCCGTCCCGCATGCTGGGCGAAGAAGTCGCGCGTGTCCGAGTCGGGCGCCGCCCATACCCGGCAGGAGGAGCAGAGCTCGCGCACGAGGCGTTGCGAGATCAGCATCCGCACCGCCGCCGACAACACCTGCCGGTCCAGATCGAGGTTCCGCAACGCCGTCATCGCGCTCACCGTGTCGCGCGCATGCATCGTGCTGATCACGAGATGGCCGCTCATCGCCGCGCGCACGCCGATCTTGAACGACTCCGGATCGCGCATCTCGCCGATGAAAATCACGTTCGGATCCTGGCGCAGCACCGTCCGCAGGCTCGACTCGAAGGTCACGCCCATCTTCGGGTTGATGCCGATCTGCGTGGCGTGCGGCAGCGCGTATTCCACCGGATCCTCGATCGTCACGGTGTTGACCGAGGGTCCCGACACCTCCTGCAACAACGCGTAGGACGTGGACGTCTTGCCCGATCCGGTCGGTCCCGCGACCAGCACCAAGCCCTCGGGCTGCCGGAGATTGCGCCGGATCGCCTCGCAGCTCTCCGGCGACAACCCGATCTTGTCCAGGCGCAACATACCCGCCGGCCGATTCAGCAGACGCAGCGCGACTTTTTCCCCGCTCAGCGCCGGGGAGGTCGAGATGCGCACGTCCAGCACGTGCCCCGATTTCGGATCGGTCCAGCGAAAGCGCCCGTCCTGCAAATGCTGCTTCTCCGCCGTGTTCAGATCCGCGAACACCTTGAACACCGCCACCAGCATCTCGCCGCCGCGTCGGTTCAACTTCATATGCTCGCGCATGAACCCCACCTGGCGAAAGCGCACCGCGTAGCCCTTCTCCTGCGCCTCGATGTGAACGTCGCTGGCGCCCTTCTCCAGCGCGGCGGTCAGAATGTTGTGCCCGATCCGCTCGTAGCCTTCCGCGCCCGCATCGCCGACGCGGCCGCCCAGCCATCGCCTCCACGCGTGGGGGAGCAGATGCGCTCCCCAGCCGACCGGGCCCGCCACGAGGCTCAACACGTTCGCCCAAGGACGCCAACGATCCTCCAGCCCGCTCCATCGCGCGCTGAAAACCGCGGCGGTCATCCACCCGCCCAACAGGCAGGCCTGCCAGATGAGTTCGGTGGCTTCCGGTTGGACGAAGACGGACCAGCGCATTGGGGATGGGACGAAAAAGAGACGGGAAATCCCGACGGGGGAGACTCGCAGGTTCGGACCCGGCAACCCGTTGTCAAACGTTGCGAGGAACCCCGGCCCGCGTTCCCGCGGACGCGTCGCGTCGGTTTTCTTTTGCCGCGCCCCCGCCCGCTCCGCACTCCTTGCGGCGCGTGTCCTCGCCCAAAAAGCTCCGCCTCGACGAACTCCTCGTCGCCCGCGGCCTCGCGCCCACCCGCGCCAAGGCCAAGGCCTACATCATGTCCGGCCTCGTCCGCTCGGGCACGGAACGCCTCGACAAGCCCGGCAAGGAATACCCGGCCGACTTTCCCGTTTCCCTCGCCGAGACCAGCCGCTTCGTCTCCCGCGGCGGCGAAAAACTCCAGGGCTGGCTCGAGCGCTTTCCCCTCGATCTGCGCGGAGCGCACGTGCTCGACGTCGGCGCCTCCACCGGCGGCTTCACCGACTGCGCGCTGCAAGCCGGCGCCTCCACCGTCACCTGCGTCGACGTCGGCCGCGCCCAGCTCCACGGCAAGCTTCTCGCCGACAAACGCGTCACCAACCTAGAACAGGTCAACGCGCGCCACCTCGATCCCTCCATCCTTCCGCGCCCGCAATACGACGCCGTGGTGATGGACCTCTCCTTCATCTCGCTGCGCCACATCCTGCCCGCCGTCTGGCCCGTGCTCCGCCCCGGCGGCACGCTCGTCGCGCTGGTGAAGCCCCAGTTCGAGGCCGGCAAGGCCGAGGTCGACAAGGGCCAGGGCGTCATCCGCGACCCCGCCGTCCAGGAGCGCGTGCTCGCCGAGATCAAGGCCTTCGCCCTCACCGAACTCCTCGGCGCCATCCTGGTGGGCGCGATGGACAGCCCCATCACCGGCACCGACGGCAACCGCGAGTTTCTCCTCGGCCTCGAAAAATCCGCCTGACCCCGCCGACTCCCGTCCCGCCCCTCTCCAGCGCCCCGCCACCGGCTCCTCATTGGTCATTGGACATGTCAAACCAGCAACCTGCGGTTGCTAGAGGTCATTCGTCATTTCACCGTCGCAGACGATGACGTCTCCCATCCGCCGCCTCGCTTTCGTGGTCAACCAGCAGAAGCCCGGGGCCTGCGCGCTTGCCGAGGACCTCGTCGCCGTCGCCCGCGCCCACGGGGTCGAGACCCGCGTCAGCCACGCCTTTCCCACCCCCGTGGAACACTTCCGCGACGTCGACGCCTGCTGCGTGATCGGGGGCGACGGCACCCTCCTCGGCGCCGCGCCCGCCGCCGCCCTCGCCGGCATCCCGCTCATCGGCGTCAACCGCGGCACGCTCGGTTTTCTCACCCCGTTCACCGCCGACGAGGCCCGCGACTGCCTGCCCACGCTGCTCTCCGGCGATTTCACCACCAGCGAACGCGCCCTCCTCGCCTGCCGGGTCGGCGACGCCCCGCCCGTCCTCGCGTTGAACGATCTCCTCATCAAGGACGCGTCGAATTCCCGCCTGGTGCGCCTCGAGGTCTACGCAGACGACGAGCTCGTCACCGACTACCTCTGCGACGGCCTCATCTTCAGCACGCCCACCGGCTCCACCGCCTACAACCTCTCCGCCGGCGGCCCCCTCATCCACCCCGGCGCCGAGGTGCTGGCGATGACGCCCATCTGCCCGCACACGCTGAGCAACCGCGCCATCATCTTCCGAACCGGAGTCCGCCTCCGTGTCCGCAACGTCTCCGACGCGGGCGACGGCCTCGTCCTCGCCACCGACGGCCGCGCCCTGCCCTCGCCCGCCTTTTCCGAGACCATCGAGATCACGCTCGACGCCCCCCGCCTGCGACTCATCCAGCGCCGCGACCACAGCCACTTCGCCATCGTCCGCGCCAAGCTCAAGTGGAGCGGCGCCGCCGCGGAGAAACGCTGAAGCGCCCGGACGATCGTCTCGCCAAAAGCGCAACCCGCCGTCGCGTGCGGCGTTGACCCGACACGCCCAACGTTTACGCAAGCGGCTCGCATGAACTCCAGCCGCTCGCTTCGCCTCCTCGCCGCCTTCGCCCTCCTCACCGCATCCGCGACGCTCGGCCACGCCGACACCGCCGAAAGCGTCGCCCGCGCCGCCGCCATCGTGCAGCGCCTCGTCGAGCTGAACCAAAAATACTCCGCCTACGACGTGGAGCTCTCCGCCGCCGCGCCGATCAACGGCTCCACCGGCAAATACATTCTCCCCATCGACGCCAACGGCACCCTCACCGAGTGGGCGCAGAAAGCGATCAACGCCCAGGTCGGCAACGTCGCCGGCGAGCAGGCCGGCGCCGCCGCCGGCAAAGGGCTGGCCAGCGTGGTCCCCGGCGGCGGCCTCGCCGGCGGTTTCCTCAAGAAAAAGGGCAAGGAAGCCGGCGCCATGGCCGCGCTCGGCGGCCCCGAGTTCATCAGGAAAACCTCCAGCCTCTCGTTCGACAGCGTCGAGGCCTACGCCGTCTACCTCCACTCGAAGGTCGGCAAGAGCGCCGACTACTCCAAGGCCGTGCAGGCCGCCATCGCCCTCTACCCCGATCTCGAAAAAACCTACTCGGCCAGCGTCGCCGCCGCCTACGACGCCGCCGTGAAGGACATCGCCGCCAAGAAAGCCGCCGCGGACGCCGAGAAAGCCAAGGCCGACGCCGCGGCCAAAGCAGCCGCCGAAGCCGCCAAAGTCGCCGCCGCGACCACACCGGCCGCCCCCGCCGCCGCCCCGGTCGCGACGCCGTAATCCGCGCCCGTTCCCCCGCGTCCGCCTCGCTTCGCGCCTCATGGGCCACGACCTCTGGCTTGTCGGCCTGCGCGCGGCGGGCGTTTTTCATTTCATCACCGTCGCGCTCGCGATCCGCACGCCGATCCCGCGCGACTGGGACGCCGGTCTCGCCACGCTTTCGCCCATCCACCGGCGTTTCGCCCTCGCGCAAAACGCCGCCGTCGGCGCCGTGATGCTCTTTTTCGGTTACGCCAGCCTCTTCCACGCGCCTGCGCTGCTCGAAGGCTCGGCCGCCTCGCGCCTTCTCGCCGCCGCCATTTCGCTGTGGTGGGGCGGCCGTATCATCCTCCTGCCCTGGCTCGGCGTCGGCGCCGAACTGACCACGCCGCGCCTCCGCCTGGGCTTCGCCCTCCTCTGCGCACAGTGCGCGATCTACGCCGTCGCCTACGGCTGGCTGGCCTTCGCATCACCCTTCGCAAACTGACCGCATCGCGGGTTCACAACTCGTCGTCGTGCGCCGCGCGCAACAACCCCGCGTTCGGATCGATCGCCACCCGCGCCAACCAATCGCGCATAAGCGGATCCAGCTCCGCCAACCCGCGCGGAAACGGCGCCGCCAGCAAATCGATCACCCGCAGCCTCCCCTCCGTGTCGCGCACCAGGTTCTTCGCGTGCGTGTCGGCGATGAACCAGGGGCGCCCCTTCACGAACGCCAGTCGCGGATGGTCGCGATGCGCGCGCAAAAACCGCGCCGGGATCGGAATCAAGCTCTCCGGCAGCAACGCGCTCACGTCCGCCCCCTCCGCCAGCCGCTCGCCCAACAGTTGTTTCGCGACCAACACGCCCTCCGGCGTCACGCCCACCACCTCGGTGGGCATGCCGTCGAGCGCGAGGATGAGCGCGAGTTTCTCCAGCAGATCACGGTAGCTCCCCAGACACGCGTCCGCCTGCAAGGCCGGCGCGTCGAGCCCGTCCGCCGAACCGGCGCGCGCAAACGCGAACGTGCCGCCTATCCGCCCCTCTTCGCGCGGCAGGTAGAACTTGTAGATCGATCCGTCGTGGACGGATTGGAACGCGCTCGCCTCCACGCCGCTGCCGATGCGGTGCAAGCGCGGGCTGCCCTCCCCCATCGGGTCCTCGTGCTCGTGGTCGGGAAATCCGAACGCCTCCAGCGGAATGATCGGCAACATGCGCCGAAAAGCCCGCGCCGCCGCGTCGAGCTCGTGCCAAAGCGGGTCGGCGTCCGCGAGCAGGCTCAGCTGGTCTTCTTCCCAGAGGACGAGATCATCGTCTGGATCCGCTCCGATGCCGACTTTCTGCGCTGCCGCGCCGAAGCGAGCGAACGCTTCCAATCGTCGCTCGTGATCGTGTTGAAGAGCGGCTTGGACGTCGGGGCCGGGATGGCGTCCACCTTGGAGGACGGTCGCTTGTCCGGTGAAGGGGTCTTGCATGGATCGGCGGTCACGGCGCGGGAAACATGCAAAGGTGAGGCCGAAACGCCACCCGACAACACCAAGTTGCCCCGCTTGTTCGCAAGTTGCTCACGACGTTCTCGCTAAACGTGAAAATCAACCACGCGACCGCTCGACCGGCGCGGCGCCTTCGCCCCCGCCCGCCGACGACCGCGCCTCCTCCAGCAAAACAATCCGCCTCCCGCCGTCGGCCTGCGGCAGGATCATGAGCGGACGCCCCCGCAACAGCTCCAGCGCCTCCTCGTCGCTCAACTCGAAAGGCAGCTCGCGCCCGGGAACCAACGCCGCCGGAAAATCCGGGCGCTTCGGCGCGTCCGCCACCCGCGCGACAACCCGCCCGCGCGGATCCGCCGGTCGGCCGCCGCGCCCTCCGTCGATTTGAAACACGCCGACGACGGCCGCCAGAGCCAGCGCGACGCCGCCGACCGCGACCATCACGCGACGACCGCGTCGCCGACCGCGCGCATAGGCGGCCGCGCGCCTGGCGAAATCGGCCGACGCCCCGGTTTCCCAATCCTCGGCCGGCAAGGCCGCGAGCAACTCCGCCCGCGGATCGTCCCGCCTTTCGCCACCGGGTTCAGCGCTCATGCGCCGCCTCCGCTCTTTCGCGCCCCGCGGCGATGTTTCCCCGCATCCGCGCGCGCAAGGCCTCGCGCGCCCGCGTCAGCCGCGACTCCAGCGCCTTCGGCGAAAGCCCGAGCTCCGCCGCCAAAGCCTCCACGCTCAGCCCGCGCAGATATTTCCCCTCCAGCACCCGCCGCGCCTCCTCCGGCAACCCGGCCATCGCCGCGTCGAGCTTGCCATACAAAGTCTCCAGCTCCGCCCCATGCGCCCCGTCCCCGGGCTCCGGCTCCTCCGCGCGCCGGAACAGCATTCGCCAAAAACGTCCCTCCCCGCGCCGTTGATCCGCCAAGACCGTGCGCGCCACGCGACGCAGCCACGCCTCCCACTGGATCGGTTGATCGCAGGGCCGCACGTGTTTCGCCACGCGCAGATAGGTCTGTTGCAGGGCTTCGTTCGCGCGGTGCGGATCGCCCGCCGTCAGCGCGAGCAGATAGCGGAACAACATCCGCCCCTGCGTGCGGTGAAACTCCAGCCACGCCGCGTCGTCGCCTCGCGCCAAGGCGCGCGTCAGCGCGGCCAAGACGG
>CBINJQ010000096.1:0-12036 GCA_966251015.1 uncultured Akkermansia sp.
AGCTGTTGTCGCAGATCATCGCGCGGCTGAACGAACTCTTCATCACCGACCACCTGAGCGAGCAGGACCTCGTCAACTACGCCTACACCGTCCGCGACAAGGTGCGGGAAAACGAGACGGTGATGAGCCAGCTGGCGAACAACACCGACGAGCAAGCGATGCTCGGCGACTTCCCCAAGGCGGTGGACGACGCGATTCTCGACAGCAGCGCCGCCCACGAAAACCAGAAGCTACAACTCCTCTCCGACCCGAAGAAAGCCGCCGCCTTCGCCAAGCTGGTCTTCGACCTGATCAAAATGGCGGGCTAAACCCTCGCCCGCCTCGACTCGTGTTCCTCGCGATCGATTCACCAGAAAGGCCCATCTTGCCACTTTAGCCAAAATGGGAACTTTACAGGCCATGGCCGACACCGCGCCGGGGGCGTTCCCGAGCCGTTCCCGAGCCCGCCCTGCTGCTGGCCATCGAGAAAGGCGAGTTCACCTATCCGGGGCCGGATCAACTGCGCGACACGCCGGCGTGGGCCAAGCCCATCGTCGCCGCCGCTTACAAATACTTCGGCCTGATGCCCTGACCGCCGCATCACGGCACCGGGTGACTCGGCCGGGTATTTTGAAAGTCGCCGAAAAGCTCGAAACCTAGGGACTATCCCGCCCGTCCCCGTCTTCGCACCCTTCCCCATGTTCACCCGCGCCCTGTTACCGCTGCTCGCCGCCACCGCGTCCGCCTTGACCGCCGCCGAACCCGTGGGCCGCCGCGAGATCCGGCTGCACGACCCCTCCACCATCGTCCGGGCCGAGGGAGCTTGGTGGCTCTTCGCCACCGGCAATCGCGTCCTCGCCGCCCGCTCGTCCGACCTCGTCACCTGGCAACGCGTCGGCCCCGCCCTCGCCGAACCGCCGCCTTGGGCCGCCGAGGTCGCGCCCAACAACAAACGCTCGCACTTCTGGGCTCCCGACATCATCCGCGTCGGCGACCGCTGGATGCTCTACTATTCGGTCTCCGAATTCGGCAAAAACACCTCCGCCATCGGCCTCGCCACCTCGCCGGTTCTCAATCCCTCCGATCCCGCCCACAAATGGAAGGACGAGGGCATCGTCATCCGCTCCGGGAAAAAAGACGATTTCAACGCCATTGATCCCTCCGTCCTCCTCGACCGCGACGGCAAGCTCTGGATGAGCTACGGTTCCTTCTGGGGCGGCCTCTTCCTCGTCGAGCTCGATCCCGCCACCGGCCTCCGCCGCGACCCCAAGGCCGAGCCGATCCACCTCGCCTGGTCGGAAAAAATCGAGGCCCCCACCCTCCACCGCCGCGGCGACACCTATTACTTGTTCATCAACGAGGGCCTCTGCTGCCGCGGCAAGGAAAGCACCTACCGCGTCCTCGTCGGCCGCTCGCGCTCCATCACCGGCCCCTACCTCGACGACAAGGGCCGCGACCTCCGCGAGCGCGGCGGCCGCGAGGTCCTCGCGACCCAAGGTGATTTCATCGGCCCCGGCCACGCCACCGTCGTCGAGGACGGCGGCAAAGAATGGCTCGCCGTCCACTTCTACGACGGCACCACAAACAAAGGCGACGCCACCCTCGCCCTGCGCAAACTCGAGTGGACGAAGGACGGCTGGCCTCGCGTCGTCGATTGAGCCCAAAGCCAAGTTCATGATCGGCCAGGCTCCGCCCATCCGCGCCCATCCGCCATATCCGAGGCGGAACCGGAAAGTTTCGATGATCGTATTACAGTTCGATTCCCCTCGTTCCTTCGTGAACTTGCCCGCGCCGGCCGCAATTTAAGATCACTTACCCACCCCATGCATCTGCCCCCGTCCCTTCGCCCCGCCCTAGTTCTGCTCGCCGCCTCGCTCGCCCCGTTCTCCGCGTTCGCGATTCCCCAGGTCGAGCACCTCGGGCGCGGCCTCGTCGCCACGCAACAAAGCGACGGCAAGGTTTTCCTTTCCTGGCGCCTCCTCGCCGACGATCCCGCCGACGTCGCCTTCAACGTCTACCGCACCACCGAGCCGGCGGCCGGCGCCAAGCCCATCGACTTCGGCATCTTCGCCTCCAAACCCGACACCCCCGCCGGCACGGTGAAGCTCAACGCCGCGCCGCTCTCCGACGCCACCTGGTTTGCCGACGCCGCCCCGGGCCTGCACTATCGCACCACCTATTTCGTCCGCGCCGTGGTGAAGGGCGTCGAACAGCCCGACTCCCGCCCGGTCGTCCTGGCCGCCGGCTCCGAACCGCGCGCCTATCGCTCCGTGTCGATGCAAAATCCGCCCGGCTACGAACCGCTCGAGGGCACGGTCGCCGACCTCGACGGCGACGGCGAATACGAGCTCGTCGTCATGCAGTCCGGTCGCGCCCAAGACAACTCCAAGAGCGGCGTCACCGATCAGCCCATCCTTCAGGCCTACGAGTTCGACGGCTCCCTCCTTTGGGAAATCCAGCTCGGCAAAAACATCCGCGCCGGCGCCCACTACACGCAGTTTATCGTCTTCGATTTCGACGGCGACGGCCGCGCCGAGCTAGCCTGCAAGACCGCCGACGGCGCCACCGACGCGACCGGCAAGGTCATCGGCGACCCGAAGGCCGACTACGTCAACGCCGGCGGCCACGTTCTCCGCGGCCCCGAGTTCCTCTCCCTCTTCGACGGCGCCACCGGCAAGGTGCTCGACACCGTGCCCTACGAGCCGGCACGCCATCCGACCAATCCGCTCGAACCGACCCGCGACGAACTCAAGGCCGTCTGGGGCGACGGCAACGGCAACCGCTCCGACCGCTACCTCGGCGGCGTCGCCTACCTCGACGGCACCCGCCCCAGCCTCATCATGGCCCGCGGCTACTACACCCGCACCTGCGTCGCCGCGTGGGACGTGAAAAACGGCAAGCTCGTCAAACGCTGGTTCTTCGACTCCAACGCCGGCCCCGAGTCCAACCGCAAATACGCCGGACAGGGCAACCACGCCCTCTCCGTCGCCGACGTCGACAACGACGGCAAGGACGAGATCGTCTACGGCGCCATGGTCCTCGACGACGACGGCACCGGCCTCTACTCCACCGGCTGGGGCCACGGCGACGCGCTCCACGTGTCCGACCTCAATTGGGACAACCCCGGCATCGAGGTCTTCGACATCCAGGAACGCTTCAGCACCGAGGGCTTCTCCATGCGCGACGGCGCCACCGGCCGCGCCATCTTCACCGTGCCCTCCGTCGCCGCCGACAAGGCCGACGACAACGAGGGCCCCGGCCGCGGCGTCTCCATCAACATCGACCCGCACTTCCCCGGCTCCGAATCCTGGGGCATCGGCGCCGGCATGACCAAGATGTTCGCCGCCGACGGCAAAGCCATCGGCGACCGCCCGAAAAATCTTCCCGCCAACTTCGCCGTCTGGTGGGACGGCGATCTCCTCCGCGAGCTGCTCGACCAGAACTTCGTCGAAAAGTGGAACTGGGAAACGCAGCAGCCCGAGCGCCTGTTCACCGCCCACGAGTGCATCTCCAGCAACGGCACCAAGGCCACGCCCTTCCTCTCCGCCGACATCGACGGCGACTGGCGCGAGGAGATCGTTTTCCGCACCCGCGACGGCTCCGCGTTGCACATCTACAACAGCACGATCCCCACGAAGCACCGCATGGTGACGCTCATGCACGACCCGCAATACCGCTGCGCGATCGCCTGGCAAAACGTCGCCTACAACCAGCCCCCGCACCCGAGCTTCGCCCTCGATCCCGGTCTCCCGCTCCCCACGCGCAAGCCCGTCCAGGTGCTCAAGCCGACCGCGCGCTAGAACAACGATGCGTTCACCCCGACCCGCGAGGGACGCGCGCGGGCCTTGGGAATGTCTCGCTACAGCAGTTTAAATAGAACCATAGCCGTATTCGTCGCTTCTCAAGGCAGGGCGGGACCGCTGGGACCGCCGCCTTTGCCTCTCAGCCCTTGCCGCTCCGCTGCGGCGCGCCCGGCGGTCCCGCCCTACCTTTCGGCCGCTGTTCCATTCGAAACGCCCTGATTCTCGCGCACCACACCACGCCGGCCCGTCCGAATTCCATCCGCCAAGCAGTGGTCCAGCGCCCCGCCCCACGATGAGACTCCGCCGGATTCATCTGCTCGCCACCGCCCTCGGGGCGGTCCTTTGCCTGGTGCCCTTCCGCGAGAAGATACGGTCGGCCACGACAGGCGTGATCCGACACCAAAGTGGAAAGAAAACCGTCGAGGATCGCCTCGCCGAGCACGGCGTCGAAGCGCGTGAACGGTTGCGGGAACCGTTTCGCCGCGCGGGCGTGGCCTACCCGCCGAAACGGCTCCGCTTGGCGGGCTTCAAGCACGAGAACATCTTGGAAGTTTGGGGCGCGGGCGAGACGGGCGGATTCAAACACCTCCTCGACTACCCGCTGCTCGCCGCGAGCGGCACGCTCGGCCCCAAGCTGGCCGAAGGGGACCGCCAGGTCCCCGAGGGGATCTACCGAATCGAATCGTTGAACCCCAACAGCCTCTACCACTTGTCCCTGCGGGTAAACTATCCCAACGCGTTCGACCGGGAAAAAGGCGCTCGCGAGGGACGAACCAGTCTCGGCTCCGATATCATGATCCACGGCAAAGCGGTCTCCGTGGGATGCCTCGCGATCGGGGATCGCGCGATCGAGGAGCTCTTTGTCCTGTCCGCGGATACCGGTATCGACGCGATCTCCGTGATCCTCAGTCCCGTGGATTTTCGGAAACGGGAGCTCCCGGCGGACATCCCGTCCGCGCCGGCCTGGACCGCGGAACTCTACGCGATCATCCGGACCGAGCTCGCGAGCCTGAAACGGTAGCGCGCAAATCTGGCTTGGAGGCGCGGCTCTCCGGCGAAACCTCCGCCCCCGTTCATCGCCCCGAGGTCGCCTCGCCGCCCGCAAAGCTCGAAGCGCGTCAGGGAGTGACGCCCGCCATGGGCGACGGCGACCGGGTGGTGCCGGCGTCCCCCGGGCTTCGGCAACGGTCGCGACCGGCCTCGTTCAACCCGCGCCATCCGGCGCCCGCCTCCCCGCCTTCACCGCGGCTCGTATTCGCTTACCGGCGACAAGGATCGCCTTCTGACGCTCGCTCCGCTTCCGGTTTGTCCGCCTCGCCTTCGCGACCGCCGCGCGCCGGGCTGCCTCCGCCGCCCGCACGCGTTCCTCCAGCTTTTCGCAAAACAGCTCCCATGCGCGCTCGCGGTTGGCCGCCTGGCTTCGCTCCGCCTGGCAGCGCACCTCCGTGCCGGTCGGTCCATGCCGCAAGACCACCGTCGAGGAAGTCTTGTTGATCTTTTGCCCGCCCGCGCCCGACCCTCGCGTGAAGGTCTCCGTCACGTCCCCCGCCAGCACGCCCAGCGCGTCCAGCCTCTCTTGGATTTTGGATGGTAAATCCATCGGCCGATAATTTTCGTCACCCAACGCAACCTCCGCGCATCGCGCGAGTCCCAAATCCCCCTTTTCTCCCAAGTTTCCCTCAGGTTTCAGGTTTTCGCCTCCACTCCTCATTCCCCATGTCCAACGGTCCCGCCTGGTCTGAAAAGCTCCGCGTTGAAATCGCCAAGGCCGTCATCGGCCAAAACGACGTGGTCGAGCGCCTGCTCATCGCGTTGCTCGCCAACGGACACGTCCTCCTCGAGGGCATGCCCGGCCTCGCCAAGACCTTGCTGGTCAAATCCCTCGGCACCGCTTTGGGCGTCCAGTTCGAACGCGTCCAGTTCACCCCCGACCTGCTCCCCAGCGATGTCGTCGGCACCATGGTTTTCTCGCCGAAGGACGCCGCGTTCACCCCGCATCGCGGCCCCGTTTTCGCCAATCTCGTGCTGGCCGACGAGATCAACCGCGCCCCCGCCAAGGTCCAATCCGCCCTGCTCGAAGCCATGCAGGAGCGCCAGGTCACCCTCGGCGGCGAAACCCATCCCCTGCCGAAACCCTTTTTCGTCATGGCCACCCAAAACCCGGTCGAGCAGGAGGGCACCTACCCGCTCCCCGAGGCCCAGACCGACCGCTTCCTTTTCAAGCTCCTCGTCGACTACCCTTCGCTCGCGGACGAACAGGCCATGATGTCCCGCTGGGGCCAGGTGACCAAGTCCCCCGCCCTCCAAGCGGTCTCGTCCGGCGACGAGCTCCTGCGGCTCCGCGGCGAAGTCGACGCCGTCCATGTCGCGCCCGCCGTGCAGGCCTACATCCTCGCCTTGGTCCGCGCCACGCGCGACCTCGCCAAGCCGTCGCCCAACGGCAAACCCCGGCACGTCTCCTACGGCGCCTCGCCGCGCGCCTCGCTCGCCCTTTACCAGGCCGCCAAGGCGCTCGCCTGGCTTCGCGGCCAGGATTTCGTCACCCCCGCCTTGGTCCAGGAACTCTCCCCCGACGTCCTCCGCCACCGCATCGGCCTGACCTACGAAGCCGAGGCCGAAAACCTGACCGCCGACAGCATCATCGCTCAGGTCGTCGCCATGACGCCGATGCCCGCCGGCGCCAAATAAGGCTCGCCCGCATGTCTCGCAATTCCACGCGCCCGGGAAGTCTCCGCCTCCGGCACGTCATGTGCCCGGCCGGAGCCGTCGTCCTCGGTTTCCTCGGATTTCGTTGCTTAAGCCTCGCGAGCAAACAAGGCGCCTACCTCGAAGCCGTCGGACCGGCCATCCTGTCGGTCGGGCTCCTCGCCGGCGCCGGCGTCCTCCTTGTGATTCCTTTCGTCGGCGCGCTCTCTTCTCCCTTAGGCGATTTTTTTGCCCGCCTCTTCCTTCCCACGGAAACCCTGCGCCGACCTCCGGACGAGCTTCTCGCCGCTCTCCGCATGCGGCTCCGTGATCGCTACTGGGACTCCGTCGACCAGCAAACCCGCGCCCTTATCGACGCCTACGGCCCGAGCCCGGAACTCTATCATCTTCGCGCGCTCATGGACGGCGGCCGCACGGGCAGCCATTCCGCCACCACCGTCGAGGCGTCCGAGCGCCTTTCAGCCCGCGCTTTCCGCCGCTACACCGACCTGCTTCACCGCGATCCTCCGCCACGCGAGACTCAAACCGGGATCGACGCCTGATCCATCCGGTCCGCCCACCTCTCCCGCATGCCCGACAACGCGCCCGCGCCCTCGTCTTCCGCCCCTTCCGCGCCCCTGGCCGCGCTCCGCCGCCTCGAATGGCGCGTGCGCCACGCGGTCGAAACCTCCCTCGGCGGCGGTTATCGTTCCGCCTTCCGCGGTCGCGGCATGGAGTTCGACCAAGTCGTGAAATACGCCTTCGGCGACGACGTCCGCGACATCGACTGGAACGTCACCGCCCGCCTCGGCGAGCCCTACCGCAAAAAGTTCATCGAGGAGCGCGAGGTCACCGTGCTTCTCGTGTTCGAGGACAGCCCGTCGCTCCAGTTCGGCTCGGGCGCGATCACCCGACGCGAGGCGCTCCTCGAACTCGCCGGCCTGCTGCTCCTCCTCGCCTCGATCAACCGCGACCGCATCGGCCTCGCCCACCTTCGCCCCTCCGGCCCGGAACTCGCCCCGCCCGTCAACGGGCGCGGCCCCATCCACCATCTCGCCGCCCGTCTTTTCGCCGCCGCCCCGCCGCCGCTGGTCTCCGATCCCCGATCTCAAATTTCAAATTTCAAATTGAGCGCGCTCAGCGCGCTCGCGCCCCGGCACACCATCGTCGTCTGGCTTTCCGACCACCCGGCGCGTCCCGTTCCCGAAGGCTGGTCCGCCTTCACCCGCCGCAACACCGTGCTCGGCCTGCGCGTCGACGACCCGTGGGACCGCGCCTACCCCGAGGAGGCCGGCGATCTCACCGCCTACGATCCGCTCTCCGGCCGGCTCGTCGCCTTGGGTCGCGGCCACGCCGAGCGCGCCGCCCACGCCCGCTGGCGCGAGGCGCGCGACACGTCCTTCGCCGCGTGGTTCCCCGACCCGTTCGGCCGCCACGTGATCGGCACGGACGAGAACCGCCTCGACTCCCTCGTCCGCTTTTTCCGCCGCCGGGAAACCAAAGCGTAGATCCCGCGCCCCCCGATCTCCAAGCATAACTTCCGCACCGCGTGCCGACCATCGCCCAGATCATCCCCGATCTCGCCCTTCCTCTCTGGGGCCGGCTCCAGCTCGCCGCGCCCCTCTGGCTCCTCCCGCTTCTCGCGCTCCCGCTCCTCGCCTGGCTGCGCCGCCGGCGCCCCGTATCCGTCCTTCTCATACCCCACGCCGCGGCCTGGGCCGCGCCGCGCGCCGTCCCCGCCCGCCGCTGGCCGGTCCGGCTCGCCTACGCAGCCGCGTTGCTCGTCGTCCTCGCCCTCGCCCGCCCTCAACGCGTCGACGACACCCGCGTCGTCCGGGGCGAGGGCTACGACATCGTCATCGCCATCGACCTCTCCACCTCGATGTTCGCCGAGGACAACGTCGTCGACGGCCGGCGCGTCAACCGCCTCGAGGCGCTCAAACCCGTCCTCGAGGCCTTCATCCGCCGCCGCCCGTCCGATCGCATCGGCTTCGTCGCCTTCGCCGGCCGCGCCTACACCCTCGCCCCGCTCACCCACGACCACGATTGGCTCGCCCGCCAGGTCGCCCGCCTCCAGATCGGCCTCATCGAGGACGGCACCGCGCTCGGCGACGGCCTGGGCCTCGCCCTCGCCCGTCTGCAACGCGCGCGCTCCGATTCCGACGCCCCTCGCGCCGGCGCCTTCGCCATCCTCATGACCGACGGCGCCAACAACCGCGGCCAGCTCACTCCCGAGCAGGCCGCCGCCCTCGCGAAGGCACGCTCCGTTCCGGTGTTCACCATCGGGGTCGGCCGAGACGGCCTCGTCCCGTTCCCCGCGCTCGACGAGCAGGGGCGCCGCGTGGGCATGACACGCCGCATGTCCGACCTCGATCCAGCCGCCCTCCGCAAGATCGCGTCCGAGACCGGGGGAAAATTCTTCCGCGCGGAGGATCCGGACGCCGCCACCGAGGCGTTCACGACGATCGATCGCGCCCAAAAAATCTCCTTCGACCAAAGCACCCAGGTGCTCGCCACCGAGCTCTACGCCTGGCCGGCCGGCGCCGCGGCCGTCCTCCTCGCCCTCGGCGTCCTGCCTCTCCTTCGTCGCTCCGCCTAGGCCATGACCTTCGCCCATCCGCTCCTCCTCTGGCTTCTCGCGATCCCGGCCCTCTTGCTCCTCGCGACCGCCTTTTCCCGCTCGCGCCGCGCGTCCGACCCGCGCCCGAAGATTCCCCGCGCCTCGATCCGCTCCGGCCGCTGGTCCTTGCTCGTCGGCCAGGGTGCGTTTTTGCCGCGCCCGCTCGCGGCCGGCCTCGCCCTCGCCCTGCTTGTTCTCGCGCTCGCGCGCCCCCAGGGCGCCACGCTTTCTACCCCGTCCTTCACCCAGGCGCGGGACGTCCTCGTCGCCGTCGACGTTTCCCGATCCATGCAGGCGGACGACGTCCCGCCGTCGCGACTCGCCCGCGCCCGCCTCCTCGTCCGCGACCTCGCCGACGATCTCCGCGGAGAACGCCTCGGCCTGCTGCCCTTCGCCGGCACCGCGTTTCTCCAGAGCCCCCTCTCCGCCGACTACGAGATCTTCCGCACTTTTCTCGACGAACTCGGGCCGGACATGATCCCGGCCGGCGGCTCCGACTTCGCCGCCCTGCTCCGCGCCGCCGGCGACGCCTTCGGCCCCGCGACACCTCCCTCCGACGCGGCCCTCGCCCCCGACCGCTACCTCGTCGTCCTCAGCGACGGAGAAGCCGAGAGCGACGCCTGGCGCCCGCTCGCCCAACGCCTCGCCGAACGAGGCGTCCGGATCATCGCGCTCGGCCTCGGCACGCCCGCGGGCGCGATGGTTCCCGACGGCAAGGGAGGCCTGACCAAAGACGCCCGCGGCGCCGCCGTCCTCTCCCGGCTCAACCCCGCCACGCTTCAGGAACTCGCCCGCGCGACCGGCGGGATCTACCGCGACGCGTCGTCCTGGGTGGACCTTCCCGCCTTGCTCAAGGAGACCGTCGCCCGCGGCCGCGCCTCCCGCGTCGGCACCGAGACCGCCCCGCGCCGCCAGGAACTCTTCGGCTGGTTTCTCGCCCCCGCGCTCCTGATCCTCGCCGTCTCCCTGGTCCGCGAGTTCCCGCCCGTCCCCCGCGTATCGACAAAGCCGTTACATGCGTCGGCCGGGGCCGTCGTCCGCGTCATCCCGCTCGCCCTCGCCGTCGGTTGCGCCGTGATCGGCGGCCGGAGGGCTTGCGCGGCGGACGCCCCGCCCCCTCCGCCGGACCCGCTTCTTTCCCTAGTCGAGAAACTCTCCTCCGCGCCCGAACTCGCCGCCGCCGATCTCGCGCGGCTGGCGACCCTCAGCGCCGAGCGCGGCGAGCAGGCCCGTTCCCAACCCGCCGGCGGCGCGGCTCCGTTCCCCGAGGGCGCCGTCCGCGACGCGCTCGCCGCCGTCTCCGCCGGTCAGGGCGCGGACCCCAAGGCCGCCGATTGGCCCGCCCTCCGCAAACGCCTGGAGGCCTTGCTCGCGCCCCCGCCCGAGCAATCCCGGGAGCAACAATCGCAGAAACCTTCCCCCCAGGATAAAAAACAGGATCAGCCCGAAAAATCCGACGACCAAAAATCCCCCCAAGAGCAGCAGTCCTCCGATCAATCCGACGGTTCGCCGAAAGAACAGGAAAACAGCCAGTCCCGGTCGTCCGACTCCAAATCCGGCTCTTCCGGCGACTCCTCCTCCGGCGGCCAATCCGACGCGTCAAACAACGAGGCGTCCCAATCTTCTCCCCGCCCCTCCGGGGAAAAACCGCTCGGCGACCTCGCGTCGTCCCCTCCATCCGACACGCCCGCCGAGGAGTCCGACCAAAAGAACGCGAGCCCGCCCGCCGACCAAGCGCGGCCCGAGTCGGCGGACGAGCCCACCCAGCAAGCGGGCGGCGTCTCCGCGTCCGGTCGTCCCGGCGACGCCGATGCGAGCGGCGACGCCGCTTCGCTCGATCCCGCCCTCGCTCTTCCGCAGCAACGGCTCGACCGCGTCCGCGACTCCGACGCGCCCGCCCGCCTTTTCCAACTCCTGCAAGAATCCGAAACCCCGCCCGAAGAACGCGAACGCCGCGCCGCCGGCGCCAAGCAAACCTGGTAACCCGCACCCGATCGACGCCCCCCATGCCGCGCCTCCTTCGCCTGCTCCTCCTCCCGTTTCTCATTCTCGCCGGGCTCGTCCGCGCCCAGTCCGTGCGTTGGGAGCCCGCGTCCGGCACCCTCGCCCGCGACCAGGTTTCCCAACTGGCGCTTGTGTTCGAGGACGCCGAACCCAAATCCCCGCCATCCCCGCCCAAAGTCGACGGCATCGAATTCGTCGGCACCCCGGGGCGCAGCGAGCAAAGCTCCTTCAACATGAGCCTCGGCGGCCCGGCCGTCCGTCGCACCACCGTGATCTACACGTTCGCCGTTCGCCCCACCCGTCCCGACGGGGAGGTCCGCATCCCCGCGTTCACCGTCGAGACCGATCGCGGCGCGCTCACCGTCGCCCCCGCCGGCTTCCGCCTCGCCGCCGCCACCGTCGGTCAGAGCGGAGTCTCCCTGGACCAAATCGCGACCGCCCGCTTCGTCCCGCCCGCCGCCCCCGTCTGGGCGGGGGAGGTTTTCCGCCTCGGCGTGAACCTCGAGGTCGACCGTCGTTACGCCACCAACAGCATCCTGGCCGCGCCGCTCGAATGGGCGCCATCGCCCTTCGTCGCCGAGGAGTGGTCGAAACCCTCGGGCGCCGAGACCTCCGTCAACGGACAGCCGCGTCTGCTCGTCACGATGGAGACGCGCGCCACCGCGCCCGCCACGACCACCGCCTCGATGGTGTCGATTCCCTTCGCCACCCAGTTGGTCAATCTGCCCACCGGCCAGGCCAGCCCGTTTTCGCTCTTCGGCCAGACCACCTTCGAGCAATTCACCCTCACCACCGCCCCCGCCCGCGTCGCGGTGAATCCCCTTCCCCAGCCCGCTCCCGCCGACTTCATCGGCGCGGTCGGGCAGTTCAAACTCGTCTCGAAAGTCGTCCCCGAAAAAGCCGCGGTCGGCGAACCCATCACCTGGACGATCACCCTCGAAGGCA
>CBINJQ010000097.1:0-12005 GCA_966251015.1 uncultured Akkermansia sp.
GTAGCCGGTGAGGCGGGTGAAGGAGTCGTTGACCCAGGTGATCTTGCCGTGGGTGTCGGTGATGATGACGCCGTTGTAGGTGCGGGCGGCGACGTGGGCGAGGCGGCGGGCCTCGGCCTGGAGGCGCTCGGCCTGCGCGAGGGCGGATGAAAGGCGACGGGCAAGGACGTAGCCGAGGGCGAGGGCGGCGACGATGAGCGGCACCATGAAGCCGAAGACGGGGAGGACGCGCGACCACGTCTCGCGGTGGATGTCGTCGGCGCGGTGGGCGGCGAGGAGGGTGAATTTCCAGAGGGAGAAGGGCTCGGCGCGCCAGGTCCAGCCGGCCTCGTCGGTCCACTCCCTTTCGGAGGCGTGGGCGCGGGCGGCGTTCTGGATGAGGGCGGGATCGGCGCTTTTGCTGTGGAAGAGCGGCCGGCCGTCCTGGTCGACGAAGGCGAAGAAGCCGCGGTCGAGAAGGCGGGCGTCGGCGAGCTGCTGGCCGATGCGGTCGAGGTCCTCCACGAGGTATCCGACGTAGATGACGCCGACGTTGGCGCCGGCGGAGTCGAAGACGGGTTCGTAGCCGGTGAGGTAGGGGCGGCCGAGGATGTCGACGACGCCGTAGAACGGGTCGCCCCGGCGGATGGAGGCGATGGCGGGACCGGACGGGTTGAGAACGGTGCCGACGGCCCGGGCGCCGTCCGGGCGCAGGACGTTTGTGGATACCCGGACGAAGTCGTCCCCGGAGCGGACGAAGAGGGTGGCGGTGCCGCCCATGAGGTTGGTGACGTGGTCGACGACGGTGAAATCGTGGGCCACGGGGGTGAGGCCGAAGCGGAGGACGGGAACCTCGCGGTCGCCGACTTTTTCGGTGGCGCCGGCGGGGGCGAGGTTGGCGGAGCCGAGCGCGTCCGTGGCGGAGCGAAGAACGCGCATGGAGGCGCGAACGCGCTCGAGGTAGGCGCCGTGGGTGGAGACCAGCTCGCGGCCGACCTGGGTGATGCGCGCGTCGATGTCGCCGGCGAGGTCCGTCTCGACGGTGTCGCGGAGATTGCGGTAGCCGCCGAAGAGGGCGAGGCCGACGAGGGCGGCGACGAGGAGGAACCAACCGAGGAGACGAAGGTGGAGGGAGCGGTGGAGGGACACGGGCGGGAAGGAATAACCAATGCCCAATGACCAATGTCCGATGGGCCGGAGGTGGATGCGGGCGTCGAGGGGTTAAAGGTCGAAGCGGACGATGGTGAAGTCGTCGTCGAGCGGGCCCGGGCCGTGGAGGGCGCGGACCTGGGTGTGGAGCGCGTCGAGGTCGTTCGTGCCGGGGGCGCGGGGCCGGCCGAGAAAATCGCGGAGCTCGTCGAGGCTCCACATGCCGCCGGTGTCGGCGCGCTCGATTTCGTAGACGCCGTCGCTGAGAAGGTAGAGCCGGGCGGGGCCGGGGATGTGTTTGGCGAAGGTCTTGTAGAACATGCCTTCGAGGCCGCCGATCACCATGCCGGCGCCGGCGAGGGGCTCGGCGGGCGGGCTGTCGACGGGCGAGGACGCGGGGGAAGCAGCGTCCGCAAGCGGACGTCCTACCAAGAGGGCGGGAGGGTGGCCGCCGGCGGCGAAGCGAAGCGTGCGGGTGGAGGGCTGCCAGACGCCATACCAGAGGGTGAAATACATCTCGTTCTGGCGCTCCATGAGGAAGGCGTTGTTGAGCGCGGCGAGGACGAGGCCGGGATCGCGGAAGTCGACACCGGGGAGCGAGGAGCCGCGGAGGACGTTGATCGCGGCGGCGGAGAGCAAGGCGGCGCCGACGCCGTGGCCGCAGACGTCGAGGAGGTAGAGCGCGAAGTGGTCGTCGTCGATCCAATGGTAGCCGAAGGAGTCGCCGCCGAGCTCGGTCGACGGGACGAGGCGCCAGTCCACGTCGATCGTTCGGCAGGGGCCGGGGGAGGGGAGCAGGGAGCGGATGTAGTTTTCCGCCTCGGTGAGTTCGGCGCGGAGGCGGGTCTGCGTCTGCTCGATGGTGGCGAGGTAGGCGGCCTCCTGGTCGCGGAAGCGTTTCTTTTGCAGGCCGGCGCCGATGCGGGCGCGGAGGAGGGTGGGGTTGAACGGCTTGGGGAGGAAGTCTTCGGCGCCGTTTTCGATGCACTTCACGACGGCGGCGAGTTCGTCGAGGGCGGAGATCATGATGACGGGGAGGTGGCGCAGCGAGGGGGTGGCCTTGAGCGCGCGCAGGGTGGAGAAGCCGTCGAGGACGGGCATCATCATGTCGAGGAGGACGAGGTCGAAGGGCTCGGCGCGGAGCCTGGCGATGGCGGCTTCGCCGTCTCCGGCCTCGGCGACGGTATGACCTTGGCGGGAGAGCTGGCGGACGAGGACGTCGCGGTTGCCCGGCTCGTCGTCGACGACGAGGATGCGGCCGGGATCGGCGGCGGGGGCGTCGGCGGAGGCCTCGGAAGCGGAGGAGGCGAGGAGCGCGGCGAGATCGAGAGGGGGGGCGGAGTGGGCGGCGGCGGAGCCGGACGCGGACGCCGTGGCCGGCGTCCCTCCGGCGGATGGCGGAGCGAGGGTGACGCGGGCGTCGGTGAGGTTTTCGGTGATGAGCGAGAGGAGCTGCTGGGCGGCGCGACGGATCTTGTGGAGATCCGGCGCGTAGGCTTCGCCGTGGCCGGCGTCCCCGACCTCGTCGATGAGGAGCTCGCTGTAACCGAGGATCTGGTTGATCGGGGTCCGGAGGTCGTGGCGAAGCTGGGCGAGCGGTGTGGGGGCGGCGGAGGACATTTCGGGAATGACGGAAGGCGGAAACCTGAGACCGGGAGGAAAGAGGACGAATGCGCAGGGCGTTTATTGAAGGCCGGATGCATCTTCGCCAATCCCCGAACGCGTGATTTCGAGATGAAAAAGGCGCCTCGCGGAGTGCGAGACGCCTGCTCATGGAGGCGGGAAGCGGGAAGAGCGGGGAAGGCCTGCGAGAACGTGGACAAGAACCCCGGGCGGAGGGCCCGGCCCGTCCACCTTTTGCGATCAGGAGGAGCGCGGGGCGTAGGTCGTTTGTTTGAGGCCTTTGCCGAGCAGGGCCCGGAAGGCGGCGAGGTTCTTGACCGCGCCGAGGGCGATGAGCTGGCGGGCCATGTTGCCGACGGCGGTGCCTTCGAGGGCGAAGCTGACCACGGGCACGCCGCTGGCGTCGGCGGTGGCCTGGCAGAGGAGGCGGTTTTTCGAGCCGCCGCCGACGACGAGGATGCGCTTGAACGTCCGGCCGCTCATGCGCTCGAAGGCGGCCTTGGCGTCCGCGTGGCCGCGACCGAGCGACTCGCAGATGAGGCGGACGTAGCCGGCGAGGTTTTTCGGGGCGGCGAGGCGGCGCTTCTTCAGGTGGGCGTCGATCGCGGCCTTCATCGATTTGGGGTTCGAGAACGACGGGTCGGCGACGTCGAGCAGGGCGGCGGGGGCCGGGAGTTTCTCGGCGTCGGCGATGAGCTTGGCCCACTCGGCGTCGGTCTTGGGGCGCGAGGCGAAGTCTTTCATGGTGCCCTCAAGGAGCCAGAGGCCGATGACGTTGGTGAGGGGGCGATAGCGGCCGTCGCCGATGCGCTCGTTGGCGACCCGTTTGGAGAGGGCCTCGGCGCCGAGGAGCGGGGAATCGCTCTCGAAGCCGACGAGCGACCAGGTGCCGGAGCTGAGAAAGAGGTCGGTGCCGTCGGGCGCGGCGGGCATGGCGTCGTAGGCGCAAGCGGTGTCGTGGCCGGGGACGGCGATGACCTGCGTCTTTTCGAGACCGGGGAAGTTTTTAACGCGGCCAAGTTTCGCGCCGGCGAGGACGGGCTTGGTGAACCACTGGGCGGGGATGCGGAAATGGTCGAGCGCGGCGCGGGACCAGTCGGTGGAGTGGACGTCGAGGAGCTGCGTGGTGCTGGCGATGGTGAGCTCGTTCGCCATTTTGCCCGAGAGGAGAAAATTAAAGTAGTCGGGGAGGAAGAGGCAGCGCGTGGCGAGGTCGGTGATGGCGGGGCAGGCGGCGACCTGTTCCTCGAGTTGGAGGGAGGAATTGTAGAACACGTTGGGGATGCCGGTGGCGGCGTAGACGCGTTCGAGGGCGGCGCGGGTGTTGCCGAGGCGTTGAAGGCCCGCCTGGGTGCGCGAGTCGCGGTAGGCGTGGACGGGCGCGACGAGACGGCCGGCGTCGTTGACGAGGGCGTAGTCGACGCCCCAGGTGTCGACGCCGACGGAGGCGAGCGCGGCGCCTTTCGGCAACGCGGCAAGGGCGGCGCGCAGGCCGGTCTGAATCTCGGCCCAGAGGCCGGTGATATTCCAGTAGTCGTGGCCGCCGAGGGATTGGAAGGCGTTGGGGAAACGATGCACCTCCTTCAGCTCGAGTTTCTGGTTTTTCCAGATTCCGAGAATGACGCGGCCGCTGGTGGCGCCGAGATCGACGGCGGCGAGGTGGACGGGGGAGGGCATGGTGGAAAGACGAAAAGGAAAAGGAGGGCGGGGGAGGAAAACGACTTAAGCTTTTGGCTAAAGTTTGAATCTACCAAAATCTATCAAAAACGCGCACCTTCTTCCAAGATGAGGATTGCGGGCGGGATCTGCCTGCTGGCATTTTTCGCGTCTTCGCATCCGTCCATGGCCCACGCCCAATCCGCTCTGCTCACCGATCCCTCGCGCCCCGCCGGCAAGCGCGTGCAAATGATGGCCACCTGCCTCTGCGACGCCTTTTATGACGACGTGGCGAGGGCCACGGTCGAGGTGTTGGAACATCTCGGCTGCACGGTGGAGTTTCCCGACGGCCAGACTTGTTGCGGGCAACCCGCCTTCAACGGCGGAGACTGGGCCTCCTCGCGCAAGGTCGTGCGCCACACCCTGAAAGTTTTCGCCGGCGATCTGCCGGTCATCGTGCCGAGCGGCTCATGCGCCGCGATGATGTTTCACGGCGCGCCGCTTGAGTTCGAGAAGGAGGCCGACCTCCCCGAGGTCGAGGCCTTCGGCAAACGCACCTGGGAGCTGGTCGATTTCATCGTCAACGGCCTTGGCGTGAAAACCTGGCCCGGCAGCTACAAGGCGAAGGTCGCGTTTCACCGCTCCTGCCACTCCCGCGGCACCTGCACCGGCCCGGCCGCGCTCACGCTGCTCTCCAGCATCAAGGACATCGAGGTCGTGCCCTTCGGCGAGGGCGAGCAATGCTGCGGCTTCGGCGGCACGTTTTCCGTGTCGTTCCCGAATGTCTCCAAGGGCATGGGCGCCTTGAAACTCGAGCACATCCGCGCGGCGCAGCCCGACCTCGTCGCCTCGATCGACATGAGCTGCATGATGCACCTCGGCGGCCTCGCTCAAAAAGAGGGCAAGCCGATCAAGACGCTCCACGTCGCGCAGATCCTCCGCGACGCGCTCAAGAACGTCTGAGCGACGAGCTGCCGTCACGTTTTCCGCCTTCTCTCCGACTTCCGGGGCTCCCCGCTCCTAGCTCCCTGCTCCTCGCTCACATGGCCCTCCAGCAAATCGACCAGTTCGCCGCCAAGCTGCGCCCCGACACGCGCGCCGCCGTCTACGACGGTTCCAAAAAAGGCCACGAGAAGCGCACCTCCGTCCTCTTCGACCATTACCCCGACCCCGACCACCTCCGTCGTCTCGCGGGCAACATCAAGCAGCACGTCGTCGAGAACCTCGACACGCTCCTCCCCGCCGCCGCCGCCGCGCTCGAGCGCAACGGCGTGAAGGTCCACTGGGCCTCCACCGCCGAGGAGGCCAACGCCGCCGTCCTCTCGATCATGCAGGCCCGCGGCGCGAAGAAAATGGTCAAGGCCAAGACCATGGTCTCCGAGGAGACGCACCTCGCCGACTTCCTCGACAAGAACGGCGTCGAGTGCGTCGAGACCGACCTCGGCGAGTTCATCATCCAGATCGATGGCGACCATCCCTCGCACATCGTAAAGCCCATCATCCACAAGAACCGCCGCGAGATCGCGACGTCCTTCGAGAAGCACGGCCTCGGCGCCTACAACGACGACCCGCAGACCATCACCCGCCGCGCGCGCGTCCACCTGCGCAAAAAATACCTCGAGGCCGACGTCGCCCTCACCGGCGCCAACTTCGTCACCGCCGACACCGGCCGCCTCGTTCTCGTGACCAACGAGGGCAACTCCCGTTTCTGCCTCGCCGCCACCAAGTGCCACATCGCGATGGTCGGCATCGAGAAACTCCTCCCGCGCGAGACCGACCTCGGCCTCTACCTCAACCTCCTCGCGCGCTCCGGCACCGGCCAGCAGCTCACCGTCTACACCGAGTTCATCTCCGGCCCGCGTTTGCCGGCGCAGACCGACGGCCCCGAGGAGATGCATGTCATCTTCGTCGACAACGGCCGCACCGACGCGCTCGCCAGCGAGTGCCGCGACATCCTGCGCTGCATCCGCTGCGGCGCCTGCCTCAACGTCTGCCCCGTGTATCGCCAGGCTTCCGGCCACGCCTACCGCAGCGTCTACCCCGGCCCCGTCGGCGCCGTGCTCTCGCCGCTCCTCGCGGGAGAACGTTTCCCCGAACTCGCGGACTTGCCCAAGGCCTCCTCGCTCTGCGGCGCCTGCAACGAAGTCTGTCCGGTCAACATTCCCATTCCCGACCTGCTCCTCCGCCTGCGCGCCCGCGGCAAGGAAGAGGGCGCGAAAGGCGCCGCCGCCGGCACGCCGCCGATGGGCGCCTGGTCGGTCCTCGCCTCGCAACCCGTCGCCTGGAAGACCTCGCTGACCGCCGGCCACGCGCTCAACTACATCCCGAAGAGCCTCATTCCCGTGCCCCCGATGCAGACCTGGCTGCGCGACCGCACGCTCCCCGAGTGGCGCGGCGGCGCCTTCCGCAAGTGGATGAAAGACCGCGCCAAGAGCAGCCGCTAACTCGGATCGATAGCTCCTCGCCACCCCTTTCCCAACCCGATGAACGGCCGCGAAAGTTCGCAGAAGGCGCAAAAAGAGCCGGCTTGTTTTTGCGCCTTTTGCGCCTCTTTGCGGCCATCCAGCTCCTAGCAACCGTCCCCATGTCCACCGCCCGCGACACCCTTCTCGCCCGAGTCAAAGCCGCCCTCGCCCCGCTGCCCGAGCGCGCGCCGCTGCCCGATTGGGACCGCGAACTCGTCATCATGCGCCAGGCACGCGGCGCGGTCGACGCCTGGACGCTCTTCGCCGAGCGCCTCAAGGGCGTGAACGGCACCCCGCTCAGCTCCGTGGCCGAGCTCGCCGCCCTGCTCGCGAAGAACGACTGGAAACACGGTTACTGCGATCCCGCGCTCTGGCTCTCGCTCCGCGCCGCGTTCGACGCCGCGGGCGGCTTCACGGTCGAGACCGAGTTCGACCGCGCCCGCGTCGACGATTACCAGTTCGGCATCACCGCCGCCGTCGGCGCCGTGGCCGAAACCGGCACGCTCGTCCTGTCCGATCTCGGCACCTCCCGCCGCCTCGGGGCGCTCACGCCTTGGACGCATGTCGCCGTGCTGCGCCGCGCGCAGATCCACATCGACGTGCCCGCCGCCATCGCCGCGCTGCCGAAGGACCCGAACGTCGTCTGGGCCACCGGCCCCTCCAAGACCGCCGACGTCGAGGGCATTCTCATCGAAGGCGTGCATGGCCCGGGCGTGCAGGTGGCGCTCCTGATCGACTAATCCGGGAGATTCCCGGTTGCGCCCTCGGCGGCGGCTTTCCGCCGCGCGCTTGACCGACCCTCGGGCGGCCCGCTTTTCTTCCGCCCAACCATGAGCGACCGCCCGGCCACGCCCTCCACCGTAAAATACAAACGCATCGTCCTGAAACTCAGCGGCGAAGTGCTTCGTGGCAAAGGAGTCGACCCCATTGATCCGCAGATCCTCGAGGACATCTGCAAACAGGTGAAAACCGTGCACGACCTCGGCATCGAGGTCTGCGTCGTCATCGGTGGCGGCAACATCTTCCGCGGCCTCACCGGTTCCCAGCGCGGCGTCGACCGCACCACCGGCGACTACATGGGCATGCTCGCCACCGTGATCAACTCGCTCGCGATCATGGATTGCCTCGAGAAGATGGGCGTGAGCTGCCGCGTGCAGTCCGCCATCCCGATGAACCAGGTGGCCGAGCCCTTCATCCTCCGCCGCGCCATCCGCCACCTCGAAAAAGGCCGCGTCGTCATCTTCGCCGCCGGCACGGGGAATCCCTATTTCTCCACCGACACGACCGCCGCGCTCCGCGCCTCCGAGATCCGCGCCGACATCATCATGAAGGCGACCAAGGTCGACGGCATCTACAACAAGGACCCGAAGAAGCACGCCGACGCCGTCCGCTACGACAGCCTCACCTTCATCGACGCGCTCAAGCAGCGCCTCAACGTCATGGACAGCACCGCCTTCTCGCTCTGCCTCGACAACAACATGCCGATTCTCGTGTTCGACCTGCACGCGCCCGATTCGATCACCAAGGCCATCCGCGGCGAGCCCGTCGGCACGCTGGTGCATAGCTGACCCGCAATGCGCGACATATCCGGTCCGCGTTTTTAAGCCGCTCTTTCGGGGGCGGCTTTTGTTCTTATACCCACGCGGATCGCCTGCGGACTCCTTCGGCCGAAGCGGCTCCGCCGTTCCGTCACGTCTGCGCGTCGCGCGTGGCGGAAGCGCGGGGCGCTTTAGTCCGGAGCCAGATTCGATTGACCGCGGGTCCCGTCGCTCCGTCCTCGGCGTTTACCGCGCTCTCGACAAGCCCGCCCGGCCCGGCGGATAGTGCCGGTTTTCCCAACCTCATCTCCCTTGTAGCCATGTCCTCCCCCTTCCTCTCCGACGCCCAGGCCCGCATGAAGAAAGCCGTGGATCACACCCTCCACGAGTTTTCCAACATTCATACCGGCAAGGCCTCGCCCACGATGGTCGAAGGCGTGATGGTCGAATCCTACGGTTCGATGATGCGCATCAAGGATTGCGCCGCCATCAGCACCCCTGACTCCCGCCAGATCGTCGTGCAACCCTGGGACAAGGGCACCCTTCAATCCATCGTGAAGGGCATCCAGATCGCCAACATCGGCCTCAATCCGCGCATCGACGGCAGCGTCGTCCGCATCGGCCTGCCCGAGATGAGCCGCGAGCGCCGCCAGGAGTTCGTGAAGATCGCCCAGCGTTTCGCCGAGGAAGGCCGCGTGCAGGTGCGCAACGTCCGCCGCGACGTGCTCGAGGCGGTGAAGAAGGCCAAGCTCCCCGAGGACGAGACGAAGCGCGTGGAAAAGGACGTCCAGGTCGCCACCGACAAGGCCATCGCCGAGATCAACACCCACCTCGCCTCGAAGGAAAAAGACCTCCTCACCGTCGGCTAAGCGCGCCGGGCGCGCCGCCCGCGTCGCGCCCGCCCTCCGCCACCCATGTCCGCCGCCGCCCTTCCCAAACGCGTCGTCGTCAAGCTCGGCACCGGCGTGCTCACGCACGGTATCGGTCAGCTGAATACCGCGCGCATCGACGCCCTGGCCGCCGGCATCGCCGGCCTCCGCGCCTCGGGCGTCGAGGTCGTCGTCGTTTCCTCCGGGGCGGTCGGTCTCGGCATGGGCCGTCTCGCCCTGAAGAAAAAGCCCGCGGACGTCTCGAAGAAACAGGCCTGCGCCGCCATCGGCCAGTCGCTGCTCATGCAGACCTGGCAGAAGGCCTTCGATCCGCACGGCACGACCGTCGCGCAGGTGCTCCTCACCCACGAGGACCTGCGTTCGCGCCATCGCCATCTCGGGGTGAAGGCCTGCCTAGAGGAGTTGATCGACTACGGGGTCGTGCCGGTGATCAACGAGAACGACACGGTGAGCGCGGCCGAGATCAAGTTCGGCGACAACGACACGCTCTCCGCCATGGTCGCCGCGCTCGTCGGCGCGCAGCATCTGGTGATCCTCTCCACCGCGCCCGGCCTCATCGACATGAAGGGCACGGGCAAGATTCTTCCCGTGGTCGCGAAGATCACGCCCGAGATCGAGGCGATGGCCGGCGGCACCACCGATGTCACCGCGACCGGCGGGATGATCTCGAAGATCTCCGCCGCCAAGGTCGCGCTCCGGGCCGGGTGCGGCGTGTTCATCGCGAGCGGCGCCGAACCGGACATCCTCGCGCGGCTCTTCGCGGGCGACAACCCGGGCACCTTCTTCGTCCCCGCCGGCGAGCCGCTCGAATCCCGGAAGCGCTGGATCGCCTTCTATCAGCGCCCGGCCGGCGCCATCGTGGTCAACGCCAACGCCGTGCCCGTGCTTCGCGAGCAGGGTCGGAGCCTGTTGGCCATCGGCGTGACGGGGGTTCGCGGCCGCTTCGCGGCGGGCGAAGTGGTCAATATCCTCGGCCCCGACGAGACGGTGCTCGCCCGCGGCGAGGTCGCCTTCGACGACTCGGAGGTGCGGGCCGCCGCCGGAAAAAGCACGGACGAGCTCCGTCCCCTGTTTCCGGGCCGCAAACGTCTCGAGGTGGTTCACCGCGACCACCTGGTGGTTTTGTAGCTTGGGTTGAAGCGGATGATTGAGGACCGCGCCGGTGTTTCGGGAGGCGGGACGCGGCGATCTCCGCGCGACCTCTTGGACGCCGTTTGTGGTGCATGTTGCCGGATCGTAAGTTCCGTGACATGCCCGGCCTTAACATTCCCTTACGCCCCATCGCAGACGGGCTAATAGGTCGACTTAACCAGCTCGGGCGCCCGCCGACTTTGCTTTGCATGCGGTTTCAATTTTGCTCACGTAGCGGGGCTTATGGCCAACACCGCTACCCTTAAAATCGACGGCAAGGAACTCCAGTTACCCGTAATCATTGGTTCTGAAGGGGAAAAGGCGGTCGACATCGGCAAGCTCCGCGCCGACACGGGCTACATCACCTACGACGACGGTTTCGGCAACACCGGCTCTTGCCTGAGCAAGATCACGTTCATCGACGGCGAAGTCGGCGTGCTGCGCTACCGCGGCTACCCGATCGAGCAGCTCGCGGAGAAGTCCAACTTCATCGAGAGCGCCCTGCTCGTGATGAACGGCGAGCTCCCGACGCCCGAGCAGCGCGCGCGGTTCTCCAGCCTGCTCACGCAAAACGCGCCCCTGCGCGAGGGTTTGGTCCGTTTCATCCAGAGCTTCCCGCGCGACGCGCACCCGATGGCGGTTCTCTCCGCCACGCTCAACGCCCTCGGCGCCTACTACCCGCACCTCGCGAGCAACAACCACCAGAACGACCTCGAGCACTTCGAGGAGGCCGCCGCGATCGCGATCTCCAAGGTCCGCACCATCGCCGCGCACACCTATCGCGTCAGCAAGGGCCTGCCCTTCAATTATCCGCATCCGAAACTTGGATACTGCGAGAACTTCCTGCACCTCATGTTCTCGGAGCCCTACTCCGAGTATGCGCCGACCCCCGAGGTCGCGCAGGCGCTCAACCTCTTCCTCCTCCTCCACGCCGACCACGAGCAGAACTGCTCCACCTCGACGGTGCGCATGGTGGCCTCCGCCGGCGCGAACCTCTTCGCCTCCGTCTCCGCCGGCGTGAACGCGCTCTGGGGTCCGCTGCACGGCGGAGCCAACATGGCGGTGATCGAGATGCTCAAGAGCATCCACGCCGAGGGCGACGACGGCACGAAGTTCATCGCCGCGGCCAAGAGCGGCAAGGGCGAGCGCCTGATGGGCTTCGGCCACCGCGTCTACAAGAACTACGACCCGCGCGCGAAGATCATCAAGACGTCCTTCTACAAGGCCCTCGCCTCGCTCGGCATCAAGGACGACCCCTTGCTCAACATCGCGATGAAGCTCGAGGAGTGCGCGCTCAACGACCCGTATTTCGTGCAGCGCAAACTCTACCCGAACGTCGATTTCTACTCGGGCCTGATCATGCGCGCGCTGGGCATCCCGGAGAACATGTTCACGGTGATGTTCGCCATCGGCCGCATGCCGGGCTGGATCGCGCAGTGGCGCGAGGTCGCGGCCAACCCGAAGCTCAAGATCTACCGTCCGCGTCAGATCTACGTCGGCGAGCCGCAGCGCAACTACGTGCCGGCGAATCTGCGCCAGGGCTGAGCCCGGCGGAACGTCGCGCGGGCGAGCCT
>CBINJQ010000098.1:0-12005 GCA_966251015.1 uncultured Akkermansia sp.
CATCGACCACCAGATGATCCCGCTCGCGCTTCGCCGCGACCGGCGCGCCATCGAGCAACAGCACCGGCTCCGCTTCCGCGCCCGGCCCCGAACCCTTCGGTAACGCGACCCGCGCGGTGACGTTGACCGGCAGGCTCAGTCGCAGCTCGTAGGCTCCGCTTGCGCCCGAGCGTTTCCACGCGACCGAAATCGGCCCGCGGTCGGTCGCGATCCGGCCCTCGGCCCACGTCAGCTTTTCACCGAAATCGAGCGGCTGGATCAGCACCTGCTCGTATTGCGGCGCGAGCGGACGGATGCCCAAAACGTAACGCACATGCGCCTCCAGCCCGGCCGCGCCCCAGGCGTGTGAAAGGCTGTCGCCCGTGACGTCCGCCTCCCACGATTCCCAGGTCGCCGTCGCCCCGCGCGCGAGCGAACGCGCCCAGCCGGGTTGGTTCGGATTCGTCAGCAAATCGAGCAGCGCCGGCCCCTCCCCGCTCTCACCCAGCGCGCGCACGAGCCACCACACCGTGACCATGCCCACGCTCATGCCTTTGCCCTTGACGTGCCGGATGACGGTCGCGCGTCGCTCCTCCGGCACGAGGCCGAGCGCGAGCGGAAACATGTTCGCGTGCTGCGAGGCGTTCGCGCTCGGCGCCCCCTCCGCCGACAGGCCGTCGACATACAAGCCTCGCCTGGCGCCGTCCGCGCCGATCAGCCGGGCGTTGATCGCCGTCTTCAAGGCCTCCGCCCGGGCGCGGTAGGCGTCGCGGTCCGAGCTCTCGCCGAGCTCGTCGGCGATCCGCGATATCAGATCGAAGTCCGCGTAGGCCCAGCCGTTGATCACCGTCCGCGCCGCCGTGCTCATGTCGTAGCCGAAGCGCATCGAGGCCGGCCAATCGACGATGCCGTTCTTATACGCGCCGGAGCCGCCGGTGAGATTCGTGACGAGCCCCGTGGCCGGATCGACATGCCGCGCCACGTAGTCGGCCACGTCCTTCAACTTCGCGTAGTGCGCGCGCAAAAAAGCGAGGTCGCCGGTCTCCTGATAGTAGCTCCAGACCCAGACGAGAAAGGCCTGCGTGAAGTCGGGGATGTCCCGCCCGCCGTCCTTGTTCGGATACACGGCGTTGATGCGCCCGCGATCCTCCGGCTTCGACCAGTGTTGCTCCATCGACCGAAGAAACTCTCCGAGCACGCGCCGCGTCAGCACGCGCTCGCCAAACACCGGCATCGCCGCGGCGCTCTGCACGGCGCCGTCGAGGAGAAAGCCGCCCTTCTCGCGCGTCGGCGTGTCGACGAACTCCTCCTGCGCGCAGGTGTGGATCGAGTGCTTCATCAGCTCCCACACCGCGTTCAACGTCGCGTCGGACGACGAGAACGCCGAGGCCTCCGCGTCGAGCCGGCTGTGGCGGACGACGAAGGCGAAATTCTCCCGCGTCACGGGCATGGGCGAGTTGTCGATCTGGAAGTAGCGCATGCCGAGATACTCGACCGGCTCGTAGACGAACGATCCGCCGTCGAGGATCGCGCGATACTCCATCAGCGTGGACTGCGACTTCGCGCCCTTCGCGATCTCGCCCGATTCGCCGAGCAAATCGGCGCCGCGCATCGTCACCACCGCGCCGGCCTCGCCGCCGGAAAAGCGGATGCGCGGCATGCCCGCGTAGGTCTTGCCCAGGTCGATCAGATGCTTGCCCGCGCCCAGATCCTTGATCGAGGCCGGCGCGATGACGCGCTCCTCCATGCGCGTCAGGTCCGGCGCGAGCGGGCCGGTCCACGGAGCCACCGGATGCGCCCCGATCACCGACGCGGCGGACCAGGCGGAATCGTCGAATCCGAGCTCCGTCCATCCGGCGAGCAGGCGACGCGCGTCGATCCGCTCGACGTAGCCCACGCCCTCGCCCCGGTTGCGATGCACCAGGTCCTCGAGAACCCACGCCTCGGCTCGAGATTGCCGCCAGGTGCCGTCGGTGCCGACCACGGTCGTCTCGCCGTCGGCGTGCTCGATGACGATCTTGGCGATCATCCCTCGCGCGCCGGCCACGCGGCCTTGCCCGCCGCCGAACCAGTGGGTGAAGACCGCGAATTGGTTCGCCGCGCCGGCCCGCAACAGCGCGGTGATGTCGTGCGCGTTGTAGTATTGGTATTGTGGATGCTGGTAGGCCGGCCCCTTTCCCACGAGCGCGCCGTTCACGTGCAGCGCGTATTTGTGCGTCGCGGAAACATAGGCGATGGCGCGTCGGATCGCCGCGTCGGGCAAGGTCGCCTGCTTGCGGTAATAGGTGTAGTCGTCGGCGTCGTTGCTCTCGCGACGAATCCAAGCGGCGCCGGCCCAGTCCTTGTTTTCCAGCAGGCCAACATCAAAGGCGGCCGGCGCGGAAAAGGGTCCCGCCCGCCCGTCCTTGTCCCAGGTGCGCGCGGTCCAGAAATAACGCCGCCCGCTCGCGAGCGGGACGCCGCCGTAGGCCACGTGGTTCTGCGTTCGGCCCGCGGTCTTGCCGCTGTCCCACACGTCGGCCGAGCCGGCGATGAGCTTGTCGGCGGAGGACGCGACGAGGATCTGGTAATGCGTCTGGATCTCGTTCGGATCGGGATCGTTCACCCGCCAGCCGAAGAAGACCTCCGCGCCGGTGCCCACGGGGTGGGCGACATCGTTCACGCGAAGGCCGGAGGGCGGCCCCGGCGGGCGGCCCGCGACAAGAACGGAAGGGGACGCGTCACGAACCGGTTTCAGGTCGTCGGTCGCGGCGGGATCGGTCGCGCGCAGTTCGATGCGTCCGAGCACGCCGTTCCAGTTTTTCGACGGCGGGCCAGCCGTCCCGGCGGGAGCAGAGGCGGCCGGCGTCTTTTGATTATCGATGCAAAGCGTGAGGCGCTGCCGGCCGGGCTTGATATCCGAGCTAAGATCCAAGGCCGCGCCCGTGACCGATCCGTCCTGCGAATCCACCTCGATCTCGTCGACCCAGACCGTGGCGATCTGGGTTCGCTCGAGAAACAGCAGGACGCGTTTTCCTCGCCACGCCTCGGGTATCTCCACCTCGCGCTGATACCACGCGGCGCCGACGTGCTCGGTGGAGCCCGGCAGGCCGATGCGGTCGCGCGGCTTGATCATATACCAGCGCTCGTTCTGGCCCTTCTCGTCGGGATCGAGCTGGAACGCCCACTCGCCGGCCAGCGAGACGACCAGCGGCGTCGAAGCCGCCATCGTCGTCGCGACGGAAAGAAAGGTCAGGAGCAAACCGGCAAGGAGCCAAACGACGTTAAACCGATATCCGTGGGCGAGCATGGGGCAGATGAGGGGAATGAGAAAGACGGAGCGGGATATCTCCGCGATTCCCGCTCAGCGCGCAACCGACGCACCGTTTATGGTAACATTTCGGCCTCGGGCCGGCGAGCGACCGGCGAGGCGCAGGAGGCGAGTCCGGCCGCGCAAACGATCCACAGAATAGAAGTCTTACCAGTCATCGCGTAAATTGAGACCATACGGCGGGCGCGCGCGCCGCTGCGCATACGGCTCGGGCAAGGGGCGTGCAAGGCTCCACGCGCAAACGACGGGCGGAGGGACCCGCCCTTCCACCTGGAATCCCAAAGCGCCCAAGCATGACGTGGCCTTCGTCAGTAAGCCACCCGCTCCGATCGCGTGACTTCGTAGGCGGGGGCGGTGCCGTCTTCGGTGGTGACATTTGTGAACGTCACATCCTCGCAGCGGTCCACCTTCACAACCGCGCCGGCGGCCAGGCGGATGTTTTCGAAACTTACGCGCCTCGTCCGGTGCCCCTCGGCGAAGAAGCCGTTCAAAATGATGACGGGCTTCCCGGCGGGGGCCTTGGCGAGGTCGATGTCGGCGAAGCGGAAGTTGCGGAAGAACGGCTGCGTCGGCGCGGCCTGGCCGTCGTTGTTGTAGTTCAGCTCCGTGTAGACGGTGATCTGCTGGAGGTCGCAGTTGCGCACCGTGACGTTCTCGACGAAGCCGCCGCGGTCCTTGGTGCCCTTGATCTGCATGCCGTGCAGGAGCGCGCCGGCCACGCAATCCTCGACGAGCACGTCGCGCACGCCGCCCGACATCTCGCTGCCGATGGAGATGCCGTGCCCCTTCGCGAAACGACAATCGAAGATGCGCACGCCCTCGGTCGGCCGGCCGACGACGTCGCCCTCGGGGTTCTTGCCGGACTTGATCGCGATGCAGTCGTCGTCGGTGTCGAAGTCGCAGTTGAAGATGTAGGAGTTCTTCGACGAGTCGGGATCGACGCCGTCGCCGTTGTGCACGCGGCTGCGGATTTTCAGCCCGTGAAGGCTTACGTTCTCCGAGTAGATGTAGTGGAGAGTCCAGCACGGGGACTCCTCGAGGGTGAGGCCGGAGACCTCGACGTTCTCGGCGTTCATGAGGAGGATGAGCCGGCCGCGGGCGCGGAGCCCGTCGACGCGTTTTGGATACATCGCCATGGTGGCGTCGTAAAGCTTTCGCCCGCCGCCGGAAATCGTGCCCTCGCCGCGGATGCTGAGGTTGCGGACATTGGCGGGACCGACGCGGTCGAGCTTGCCGGCGTTGAGCAGGCTGGCGTGGGTCTCCATTTCCCAGCCCTCGAAGCGATTCCGGTTAAAGGGCAGATAATCCTTCGGATCGCCCGAGCCCTTGAGCACGCCGCCTTTGGCGACCTCGAGCGTCATGTCGCTTTTGAGATGGAGCGCACCGGTCAAAAACACGCCCCGCGGGATGCGGACGACGCCTCCTTTCGGACAGGCGTCGATCGCCGCCTGAAGCGCACGGGTGTCGAGCGTCTTGCCGTCGCCCACGGCGCCGTGATCGAGCACGGAGACGACGGGCTCCTTCGCGAGCGTGCGCACCGGCAGCGGATCGCTCACCAGCGCCGGGCCGGCGGCGTCGCTTGCCGTCACGGTGAAGACATGGGCTCGCTCCGACGCGAGACCCCGGACGGTGAAATAGGTCTTCGCGGTGGAGGCGAACTCGACTCCGTCACGCAGCACCTTGAAGGTGTCGCCGGATCGGCCGGCGGGTTTCTCCCACACCAACGTGACCTCGTCGGAGCGCACCGTTTGCGGAGCGGCGACGAGCCGGAAGGCGCCGGGGCCCGTCGAGACGGCCGAGGGCGCTCCGGCGCACCCGCCCAACCAGAAGGAACAAAGCCAGGCGGACAAGGCGGAGACGAAAGCGGCGAGGGGTTTCATGGATGTGGGCGGAAGCGGGGCGGATCGCGGGACTTGGGCGGGCGGAGGACGCTCGCGGCGCCGGGGCGATCCGAGGGCGGCCACGATAACTCCCGCGAGCGCTTTTGCCCATTGCCGAACCGCGCACAGATTTGACAAAATCGCGCACGATGCGCCCCTCCGCCAATCTCGCCTACATCGGCCACGGGACGCGCACCTACGGCTTGCGACCGATCCTGGGCCGCCCGCGGGGCTTCTGGGAGTTGCAATGGGTGCTGAAAGGAGGGGCCCGTCCCGACAATGCCCCGGACAGTCAGGCCGCGGGAGCGCGCCTTTATGTTTCCGACCCGGACTCCCCGCACGGATGGACGGACGACAACGCGCGCGCCGCGGAGGTGTTTGTTCTGCATTTTCGCGTCGTTTCGGAGGAGCTCGCCAACCTGGTGGAACCGGCAAAAACGCTCATCCTCGCGCTGGACGAATCCGAACTTCGTCAACACCGCGCCCGCTTGGACGAGATCCGGCGGGCGCACGCGGAGAACGCCCCGCGACTGGCGCTCAAGCTCGAGCAGATTCTGGTCGAGGTGTCTCTGCTCGCCCTTGACCGCGCGAGACCGGGACAGACGCCCTGGCGGCCGGCCGATCGCGTGGAACAGGCCCTGCACTGGTTCGAGGAGAACATCGGCGAACACCCGTCGTCGGCGGACGTGGCCGCGGCCGTGGGCGTTTCGTCGGCGCATCTGCGCCGGCTTTTCGCGGCGGCGGGAAAAGAGTCGCCCAAAACCGAATGCACGCGCTTGCGGATCGCCGTGGCCCGGCGCTGCCTGCGCGAGGGTTGGAAACTCGAGCGAATCGCGAGCTATCTCGGTTACAGCGAAGCGAGCGCGTTTTCGCGGGCCTTCTCCCAGGCGTGCGGCGAATCCCCGCGCGGGTGGCTGAAACGGGAACGCGGCGAAACCGGCGGAATCAGGTGAGGTCGGGCGGCACCGTCGCGATCGCTTCCTCGAGCGTGGTGAGGCCTTCCTTCACCTTCAGCATGCTGTCCTGGTGGAGGGTCTTCATGCCGCCGCGCATGGCGATTTTCTTCAGCTCGGCGGACTCGTGGCCCTTGTTGATGCCCTCGATCAACTCCGAGTTGGTCACCATCAACTCGTGGATGCCGACGCGGCCCTTGTAGCCCGTGCCGTTGCACTTCGGGCAGCCTTTGGAGCTGGCCTTGAAAATCTGGCCCGACCAGCCGATCGCGTTTTCCAGGAGCAGTTTTTCGCGTCCCTCGGGCTCGTGCGCGACTTTGCAGGTCTTGCAGACGCGACGCATGAGGCGCTGGGCGCACACGCAGAGCAGCGACGAGCTTATCATGAAGGGCTCGATGCCCATGTCGGTCAGACGGGCGACGGTGCTCGGGGCGTCGTTGGTGTGCAGGGTGGAGATGAGCAAGTGACCGGTGAGCGCGGCCTCGACGGCGATGCCGGCGGTCTCCTTGTCGCGGATCTCGCCCACGAGAATGATGTCGGGGTCCTGGCGAAGGTAGGCGCGAAGGGCGCTCGCAAAAGTGAGACCGATCTGCCGGTGCATCTGCATCTGGTTGATGCCGGGCAGCGTGTATTCGATGGGATCTTCGGCGGTGCGGATGACGATGTCGGGCGCGTTGATCTCGCCGAGCGCCGAGTAGAGGGTCATCGACTTGCCGGAGCCGGTCGGGCCGCAGTGGAGGATCATGCCGTAGGGCTGGCGGATGCACTCGCGGTATTTGGCCAGATTTTCCTCGGAAAAGCCGAGCGCGGTCAGCGGCAGCGTCGACTTCTGCTTGTCGAGGATACGCATGACGACGCCTTCGCCGTAGTTGAGCGGCGCGGTCGAGACGCGAAGGTCGACGTCGATGCCCTTCTTCGTGTAGTGCTTGAAGACGATGCGGCCGTCCTGCGGCAGGCGACGTTCCGCGATGTCGAGGTTGCACATGATCTTCAGGCGGGCGATGAGGGCCGGGCCGACCTTGGCCGGGAGGCGGAGTTTCTCCTGGCAAACGCCGTCGATACGGTAGCGCACCACGATCTCCTTTTCCCAGGGCTCGATGTGGATGTCGGAGGTGCCCGAGTAGTAGGCGTCCTCGATGATGCGGTTGGAAAGCTGGACGATCGGCGCGGAGTCCTCCGTGACGTCGACCTCGGCGATCTCCCCTTCGTCGATGCCGTATTCGGCGCCGATGGCGCCCACGACGTCGTCGAACCCGGCCGGCCTAACCTGCTCTTTGGCGAACTTGTCCTGAATCTCCTTCTCTCGCGCGAGCAATCGCACGACGCGTTTGCCGGTGAGCTCGGACACCTTTTGGGGGATGGCGAGGTCAAAGGGGTTCGCGACCGCGAGCAGCAGGGTGTCGCCCGCGTAGCCGACGGGAAGGCAAAGGTTCTCCTGGCAGAATTCCTGGGGAACGCGCTCGTAGGTCGAGCCCGAGACGCGGAACTTGGCGGCGAAGAACGGGGCGAGATGGTAGGCGCGGGCCTTGGCCACGAAGAGCTGCGTCGACGTGATCGAATGTTGGTCGCGCAGAAGCTTGTCCAGTTCCTCGCCGGAAATCTCGTCCGGGCGCGAAGCCAGCGTCGTCACCTGGTCGGAGGACAGGCGACCTTGTTTTTCGAGCTGCTGGACGATCTGGAGCTGTAGTTTTCCAAGCGGCATGGCCGTGATTTAAAGAGGTTGTTCGCCGCTCAGGGCTTGGCCGTGGCGAGGCGTTCGAGCGTGTCGGCGACGGCCTCCAGGGTGGTGCCATACCAGATCACTTGTCCGCCGAGGTGCTTTTCCCAAAAAGTCCGGACAGCCGGGCTCAAATAATACGCGGTGGCGACGAGCGTGAAGTCCTCGTCCCGGTCGAAGGGCACCGTCCAGGTGGCCCAGCAGGCGGCGTGATTGAGCTTCGCGCGAACCTCGTCGGCGCCTTCGTAAACATGCAGGTCGACCAGCCCGATCCCATGCTCGTCGACGCAGTGTTGCAGGACGTCCTCCTCCTTCACGACCTTGAGGTCGTAGGCGAGGACGCCGAGGAGGGTGCATTGGCGAGGCGTGCCCGCGGCTATCAGCTCGAGAAGTTTTTCGTTGGCGCTCTCGAGCTGGTCCACGGTGACGAGGTTCGCCTCGACGAGGCTGGCGCCGAGAAGGCGATTCGCGCGCATCAGCAACGAACGAACCTCCGCGGGAGTGGGCGACATGGGGACGGGAGGAGTGGTTTCGGCCATGGAAAGGAGAGGCTGACGGGGTGAAGCTGAGGCGAGGCCCGCCGACAACTCAGGCCAGCGCGCGCGGACGGTGCATGACGCGGGGTTTGCCGCCGTGTTTGATGACCCGGGCGCGAATCGCTTGTTTCAATTCCTCGAGTCCGTCGCCGGTGAGGCAGGAAATCTTCAGAATCTCGACCTTATACTTTTTCTTGAAGGCGGTGAGGTTCTTCTTGGTCTCCGGGAGGTCGACTTTGTTGGCGACGACGAGACGCGGTTTTTTGAGGAGCTTGGGATCGTAGGCCTTCAACTCCGCGAGCAAGGTCGCGTAATCCTCGCGGGGGTCGCGGTCGTCCGTCCCGGCCATGTCGATGAGGAACATGAGCAGCGTGCAGCGCTCGATGTGGCGAAGGAAACGATGCCCGAGCCCCCGGTTCTCGCTCGCGCCGGCGATGAGCCCGGGCACGTCGGCGAGCAACAGGCGGTCGTAGGTCTCCGGAAACTCGATCACGCCGATCTGCGGATGCAGCGTGGTGAAGGGGTAGGCGGCGGCCTTGGGCCGCGCCTTGGTGATCGCCCGGGTCAGCGAGGATTTCCCGGCGTTGGGGAAGCCGACCAGGCCGACGTCGGCGATAGACTTGAGGATGAGCCGGAAGTTGCCCGCTTCACCGGGCTTGCCCGGCAGGGCGGTGCGGGGCGCTCGGTTGATGGACGACTTGAAATGCGGGTTGCCCCAGCCTCCGTTGCCGCCGGCGCAGAGCACGATTTGCTGGCCGTCCTCCGTGATTTCGGCGACGACCGCGCCGGTGTCCTCGTTGATGACGACCGTGCCGAGGGGCATCTTCAAAAAAGCGGATTTGCCCACATGACCGTGGCAGTCCTTGCCCTGGCCGTTCTCGCCTTTCTCGGCGTTCCAGTGCGGCTTGTATTTGTAGTCGATGAGGTTGTTCGTGTCGTCGTCGCCAAGGAGGATCACGTCGCCGCCCTTTCCTCCGTCGCCGCCGTTGGGGCCGCCCCAGGGCTCATACTTTTCGCGGCGGAACGACACGCAGCCGCGCCCGCCGTCGCCGGCTTTCACCTTGATCACGCACTCGTCGATAAACATCGCCGCGCATGGTGCATAAAGCCCGGCGCTTGCCAAGGGGCGGAACGGAAGAAGCTGAAGCCGGCCCCGACTTTCACACGCTTCGAAGCAACGATCTTCGCGCGGACGCCGGCTCCGGCGCCACGTGGATACCCCCTCCCTTCGCGCGGACTTCGGCCCCGTTGACAGCGTCCCGGCAGCGGCCCAGCCTCCGCCGTTTTCTCCCAGCCCTTCATGGAAGCCACGATCTACACGCTCGAGTTCGAGAAACCTCTGCGCGACTTGAGCGCCCAGCTTGAGCAATTGCGCAAGCAGTCCCTCGAGAACAACTTGGATCTCGGCAAGGAGATCGCCGCAATCGAGAAGAAAATCGCCGCCACCCAGCGCGAAATCTACTCGAGCCTCACGCCCTGGCAGCGCGTCCAGATCGCCCGCCATCCGAAGCGCCCCTACGCCCTCGATTACGTGGCGCTGATGTGCACCGGCTTCCAGGAGTTGCATGGCGACCGCCAGTTCGGCGATGATCGCGCCCTGGTCGGAGGCACCGCCTTTTTCGACGGCCAGCCCGTCATGATCATCGCCCAGCAAAAGGGCCGCGACACGAAGGAGAAAATCGCCCGCAACTTCGGCATGCCCCAGCCCGAGGGCTACCGCAAGGCGCTCCGCCTCATGAAGCTCGCCGAAAAATTCGGCCTTCCCGTCCTCACTTTCATCGACACCCCCGGCGCCTATCCCGGACTCGGCTCCGAGGAACGCCACGTGTCCGAGGCGATCGCCGTCAACCTTCGCGAGATGGCCCTCCTCGGCGTGCCCACGATCTCCGTCGTCGTCGGCGAAGGCGGCTCGGGCGGCGCGCTCGGCATCGGTGTCACCGACCGGGTGCTCATCTTCGACAACAGCTACTATTCCGTCATATCGCCCGAGGGCTGCGCCGCCATCCTCTGGAAGGACCCGGCCGCCGCGCCCAAGGCCGCAGAAGCCCTGAAGCTCAACGCCGACGTGCTCGAAAAGCTCGGGGTCGTCGACGAAGTCATCCCCGAGCCCTTCGGCGGCGCCCACAACGACCCCGCGCAGGCCGCCGCCACCCTGAAGTATTCCATCCAGAAACACCTCAACGATCTCCGCGCCCTCAGCGCGACCAAGCTCCTCGACTCGCGTTACGAGCGCTATCGCCACCTCGGAGTCTACCAAGAGGCCGGAGTCGCCCACAATTGATCCGCCAGCCAACGCCGCCCCGCCCGGGCGGCGTTTTTGTTTTCCCCGTCCCCGTCCCCGCCCCCGCGCGTCCCCTTCCGTTCCGACGAAGTCCATGAGCGAAAATCTTTCGCCCGTCCCGGAATCGCCCTCCCCAAATCGCCTTCGCGCCCTCGCCAAAGGGGAACGTCCGCAGGAACGCGCCCTCGCCCACGGTGTCGGCTCGCTGGCGGACGCCGAGTTGATCGCCCTGCTTTTGCGCAGCGGCACGCGCGGGCACGATGTCATGAGCCTCGCCTCGCGACTCCTCGCCGAGGCGGGTTCCCTCCACGCCCTCACCCGGTGGCGCGAAGCGGACTTCCGTCGCCTGAAAGGCATAGGCCGGGTCAAGGCCCTGCAACTTTGCACCGTGATGGAAGTCGCCCGCCGCGTGCTCGGAGCCGAGCGGCAGTTGCCGCCGGAGCTCAACACGCCCGACGACATCTACGCCTACCTCCGCCCCCGCACCCTCGGCCTCGAAGTCGAAAAATGCTGGGTCGTCTCCCTCAACACCCGCAACCGGGTCCTGCGTTGCGTCGAGCTCACCTCGGGCACGAGCCGCCAGACGCTCGTGCGTCCCGCCGAGGTGCTGCGCGAAGCCGTGCGCGAGGGCGCCAGCGCGCTCGTCCTCGCGCACAACCATCCCAGCGGCGATCCCCAACCGAGTTCCGCCGATGTCGCGGTCACCCGCCAGTTGCGCAGCGCCGCCGACATCGTCGATCTGCGTCTGCTCGACCACCTTGTCCTCGGCGACCCCGTGATCGATCCGCTCGGCGTCGGGTATTATAGTTTTCGACGCGGCGGCCTGTTGTGAAACAATCCCCGCCCGGCGCCAACCGCCTGCGAAAAATCCCGCGAAAAACTCCTTGAACTCCCCGCGCCCGGTCGCGAAGTTCCGCGTCCCCGTTTTTGGTGCGATATCCAAGTGGCCAAAGGACGTTGACTGTAAATCAATTCTGCCTCGCAGTTCGCTGGTTCGACTCCAGCTCGCACCACCACTTAAAACCCCGGCCGCCACGCCGGGGTTTTTCTTTTTCCCGGAGAATGCCCGGAGCGAACGAACCCCGCGCGGATTTCGCGGTAGGACTGGAGCCGGGTCGGCCGCGACGGAGCGGCCTTTTTCTCCAATACCAGCTACATGACGCGTTGGGCTTTAGCTGGAGGCGGTTGGACGGGCGCGCTCTGCGCACGCCGTCTGGTGCGCACAGCCTCGACGAACGATGGGCGGAGAGCCCCGCCCATCCACCACAAGAACCAAAGCTTCCCGTAATTGGTATAAGCCTAGAAACGGCAGTCGGATCGGGTCGTCTCGCGCAAGCTGTTGGCCGCCT
>CBINJQ010000099.1:0-11800 GCA_966251015.1 uncultured Akkermansia sp.
TGCTCGGGCCCTCGGGCTGCGGAAAGACGACGCTGTTGCGAATGGTCTCCGGCTTCGAGACGCCCGACGTCGGCGCCATTCGCATCGAGGGGCGGGACGTGACCCATCTACCGCCTTACCGGCGCAACGTGAACCAGGTTTTCCAGAGCTACGCGCTGTTCCCGCATCTTTCCGTGCGCGACAACATCGCCTTCGGCCTGAGGATGCAAAAAACCCCGAGGGACGAGATGCGGCGACGCGTGGCGGAGGCGGTGGAGTTGGTGGCGCTGGGCGGATTTGAGGAGCGCATGCCGCACCAGCTATCCGGCGGGCAGCGCCAACGCGTGGCCTTGGCGCGGGCTCTGGTGCCAAACCCCTCGGTCCTGCTGCTCGACGAGCCGCTGTCCGCGCTCGACGCGAAGCTGCGCAAGCAGATGCAGGTCGAGTTGAAGCGCCTGCAAAAACGGCTCGGCATGACTTTCGTTTTCGTGACCCACGACCAGGAGGAGGCGCTGACGATGAGCGACCGCGTGGTGGTTTTGGACCGCGGGCGGATCGTGCAGTCGGGGACGCCCACCGAGATCTATCACCGTCCCGGAAGCGCGTTCGTGGCGGACTTTATCGGCGAGGCGAATCTGCTGCGGGTGGAGCTGTCGGGGCGCGAGGGCGAGGTGGGCCGCGCGCGCGCCGAGGGCGGCCTGGAGTTGCGCGTGCCCTTGTCCGCCTGGCCCTCCGGCGCGACGACGGCCTTGGTGCTGGTGCGGCCGGAGAAACTTTGCGTCTCGAAGCGCCCGGTGGAGGGGGCGGAGAATCTCTTCCAAGCGACGATCTCGGAGGAGATTTTTCAAGGCGCGTTCGATCACCTCGTGCTCAAAACGGACGTCGGCCCGAGCTTGTCGGCGGTGGTGCCGAACGAGAGCGCGATCATGGAGGCCTTGCATGAAGGCGACCGGGTGTGGTGCGGCCTGCATTTCGACGACATGGTGATCGTGCCGGCGGAGCAGGGCGGCGCGGTGTGGCGAAGGCGGCCGTGAAAAACGCCCGGGCGCTTGCGCGGCCGGACGAGCGCGGCAGCGTCGGATGCGTTTTACCCGCCTCCGATCATCCAGTTTCCCATGCATCCCTTGCCCGCCTCCGATCTCGTCTCCGCCCTCAACTGGCGCTATGCCACCAAGCAGTTCGACGCCGCCCGAAAAATCCCCGCCGCGGAGTGGGCGGCGTTGGAGGAGTCGCTTCGCCTCGCGCCGTCCTCGTTCGGGCTCCAGCCGTGGAAATTTATCGTGGTGGAGACGCCCGCGCTTCGCGCCAGGCTGCGCGAGGCGTCCTGGGGGCAGTCGCAGGTGACGGAGGCGAGCCACCTGGTGGTTCTCGCCGTGAAACAGGCCGTGGACGCGGCCCATGTGGATCGTTTCATGGCCGACACGGCGAAGGCGCGCGGCGTGCCCGTCGAGTCGCTCGCGGGCTACCGCAAGGTCATCGACGGCTTCGTGACGGCCAGGGGAAAGGCCGGCCAACTCGAGTCGTGGTCGGCGAAGCAGGTGTATATCGCGGCGGGGCAATTTATGGCGGCGGCCGCGGTGACGGGCATCGACACCTGCCCCCTGGAGGGGATCGACGCCCTCAAGTATGACGAGGCCCTGGGCCTGGCCGGGTCGGGATGGGCGACGCAGATGGCGATCGCCGCCGGTTATCGGTCCGCGAGCGACAAGTATGCGACGACGCCGAAGGTGCGCTTCGCGGCGGCCGAAGTCATCGAGCGTCGTTGAGCGGATGCGCCGACCGCCGGGCGCAAAAAGCGGCGGAAGCGCGAGGCTTCCGCCGCTGCGGGGATCGACGAGGGCGCCCTGCGTTATTGGCCGCCGTTGTTGTTCCGGTTCTGGCGGTTGGCGTTGCGCTGGGCCTGGGCGGCTTCACGCGCCTCGCGCATCTTGGTTTGCAGGAGTTGCTGGGCCTGCTGCTCGGACTGGAGCTTCTTGAGGGCCTCGACTTGGGAGGGCATGAGGACGCCTTGGGCGCGGGCGATGGTGGCGTCGGTGACCAGGGTGGTGCGTCCGTTTTGCTGGCCGGTTTCGGCGAGGATGGTGGTCAGCATCTGCGACTGGGTGTCGTTGAGCGGCTGACTGGAATAAACGAGCTTCTGCGAGAGGTCGTTGATGGTGGCGCGCTGCGGGGCGTTGTTGTTGTAGGTGTTGAGCGAGTTCAGGACGTTGTCGCCGAAGGTGGTCTTGATGGAGTTGTCGACCTCGGCCTGCATGTCGGCGGCGAGCTGACGAAGTTCGTCGCGGCTCTCGCGCGGATTGAGCCCTTGGGATGCGGCGGAGGCCATCACGTCGCGCATGGCGTTTTCGCGTTCGGCCAGCATCGACTTGAGCTCGGCGATCTTTTCGGCCGGCAGATTGAGCTGTTTGAACAGGGCGCCGTAGCGCTGCTCGATGCGGGCCTCCTGCTCGAGCTTCATGGCGGCGGCGAATTCGGGGTCCTTCATGAGCTCGGCCATCTGCGCGCCGAAACCACGGCCTCCGCGATTGCCGAAATTGCCGGGGCCTCCCTGTCCGGGGCCGCCCTCGGGGGGGCCGAAGTTGTTTTCCTGCGCCGGCTCGGCGGCGGGCGCGACGGGGGCGGCGGCAGGGGCGACGATAGGGGAGGGAGCGGCCGCCACGCTTATCTCGCTGCGCTTCACCTGGAGCGCCGGCGCCTGAAGCGCGCCCTTCAACTTCTGTTGCGTGCTATAAAGCTGAACGCCGAGTCCCAACGTGGTCGCGGCGAGGAAGACGATGGCGATGTTCTTGGTGTTAGATTTCATGGAAAGGGACGGGGCGGAGCGGCGTGTTCGGACGTGACGCTCCGGCGTGGCGCCGGGTTACGCGCGAACACGCTCCGCCCGGCGTCGCTTGAATCACGGAGTCGGCGACGTGCGCTGCGGAAAGGCCGGCCGTTCGGGGTCCCGGCCGAGCACGGTGTTTCCGTGTCGGCCGGACCGATTTATTTCCAGGACAGCCTAACTCTACTTTCGCAATATGCGCCGGAACACGCCCGCCTGGGTCGATTCTGTTGTAGCCACGCCCGTCCCCGGGCGTGGCTACAATTCTCCGGATGTCGGGCGAACAATCACCAGGGCATCAACTCGCCAAAGTAGAACTAACGAGGAGGGAACTCGAAGTCGGCCTTGGACTTGGTCTTGGAGAGGACGAGGTAGGCGCTGAAGGCGCGGCCGGCCTTGGACATGAAGCCGTCGAGCAGATCGGTGCGGCCCTCGGCGAGGAGCGATTTCACGATCTCGGGCGTGATTTTTTTACCGGCGACCTCGAGCTTGGTCTGGAAGACCGCGCGGGGGTTGTCGCCGGCGGCGTCCTTGACCACCACGAAGGCGTCGTCGGTCTGGTAGAGCTCGCCGTCTTTGTGGGCGGGGCTGGGGCCGAGTTTTTGCGCCTTGGATAGATCGAGCTTGGCCTTGGCTTTGCGCTCCACGGGCTTGCCGTCCTTGCCGGTCTTGGGCTCGCGGGGCGGGAACTCGAAGGAGGCCTTGTTGCCGGCCTTGACGAGGAAGGCTTTGAAGGGGCGGCCGAACTTGCTGATGAAGTCCTCGATGAGCGGGGTGCGGCCGGTCTCGATACAGGAGACGACCTCTTCGCGCTTCAGCTCGCGTTTGCAGAGGATGCGGGAGAGCGAGAAGGTCTGCTCCCAGGCGCCCTCGGCGTTCTTTTCGCGGAGGATGTATTTGGTCGGGGCCTCGCAGAGCTGGGCGCCGGTTTTCGGATCGGTCCAGAAGGCCTCCAACTCGCCGACGTCGGCTTTTTCGCCGAAGTCCATCGCGACTTTTTTGCCGCCGGCGACCTTGGCTTTCTCGTCGTCGACGATCTTGAGTTTCGCGGCGAAGCGGTTGCCGGTGCGCGGGGAGACGAAGCCGTCGAGCGGGCCGACCTCGCCGGTGGCGACGAGGGTGCGGACCTCTTCTTCCTCGAGCTTACGGCCGGTCATGACCTTGTAGATCATGAGGGTGCCGTCCTTCGATTTGTAGCCGCGGAGGGTTTCGAGAAGCGGTTCGTTGTCGGTGGGCGAAATGATGTCGGTGACGCGGGAGTTTTCCTCGGTCTCCTCGAAGCCCTTGACGCGTTCGACGATGCCGACGGTCTGGGCGATGACCTCCTGCATGAAATCGTCGCGCTTCACGCGGCCCTGTTCCATCTGGCGGAGTTTGTATTCCCACTCGCCGGTCATGGCGGGCGAGGTGAGCGCCTCGGCCTTCACGGCGGCGAGAAACTGAAGGAGGGATTCGGCCTTGGGCGTGGGGACCAGCTCGCGCTGCTGGCGCTCCATATACTTCTGGTTGATCAGGCCGTCGATGGTGTCGGCCCGGGTGGCGGGCGTGCCGAGACCGCGTTCCTTCATGGCTTCGGCCATGGCCTCGTCGTCGACGAGTTTTCCGGCGCCTTCCATGGCGGAGAGCAGCGTGGCTTCCGAGTAGCGCGGCGGCGGCTTGGTGGACTCGGCGTGGAGTTTGACGTCGGAGGTCTTCGCCTTGTTCGCGTCGGAGGGGGAGAGCGCGGGGAGGGCCTTGGCGGAGCCCGAGGAGGACTCTTTTTTCGCGTCGGCGCCGGAGGCGGCGGCCTCTTCGTCGACGGCGGATTTGCCGTAGACGGCGAGCCAGCCGGCTTCGGTGAGGACCTTGCCCTCGGTTTTGAAGTCGTGTTTTCCGGCGACGGTCGAGATGCGGGTGGTGACGTCGAACTGCGCCTCGGGGTAGAAGGTCGCGACGAAGCGGCGCGCGATCATGTCGTAGACCTTGGCCTCCATCTCATCGAGCGACTTGGGCTCGGTGGTGGTCGGGATGATGGCGAAGTGGTCCGAGATCTGGGCGTTGTTGAAGATCTTCTTGTTGCCCGGGCGAATCCACGCGGACTGCACGACCTTGGCGGCGTGTTGCGCGAGGTCGCCGCCGAGGGAAAGCATCGTCTCCCGGACGGTGTTCGCGTAATCCTCGGGTAGGGCGCGCGAGTCGGTGCGGGGGTAGGTGATGACCTTGTGGCGCTCATAGAGGGCCTGCGCGATCTGGAGCGTGCGGCGGGCGGAGAGGCCGAAGCGGCCGTTGGCCTCGCGCTGGAGCGTGGTGAGATCGTAGAGGCGGGGGGATGCCTGGGTGGAGGGTTTTTTCTCCTCGCGGACGGCGGCGGCCGGGTTGCCCTGGCAGTCCGCGAGGACGGCCTTGGCGATGGATTCTTCCCAGACGCGGTCGACGCGGTCGTGGTCGTTGGCCGCGTCTTTCTTGAAGTTGGGTTTTTGATACACGCCCTCGTAGGGGCCCTGGGCGACCGTGAAGGTGGCGGTGAGGCGCCAGAAGGCGCGGGGCTTGAAATTGCGGATTTCGAGCTCGCGGGCGTAGACGATGGCGAGGGTGGGGGTCTGCACGCGGCCGACGGACGCGACGTTTCCGGCGCGGGAGCCGAACATGCGTTTGGTGAGGGCGCGGGTGCCGTTGATGCCGATGAGCCAGTCGCTCTCGGAGCGGCAGCGGGCGGCGTCGGCGAGGCCGGCGAGCTCGGAGCCGTCGCGGAGTTTCTCGAAGGCTTTTTTGATGCCGTCGGTGGTCATGCTCTGCATCCAGGCTCGCTTTACGGGCAGCTTCGATTTGGCGAGCTGGTAAAGGTAGGCGAAGATGAGCTCGCCCTCGCGCCCGGCGTCGCAGGCGTTGATGACTTGGTCGACGTCTTTGCGGGCGAGGAGTTTTTTGAGGAGGTTGAACTTCTCCTTGGAGTCCTCGATGGGCTTGAGGCCGAATTTTTCCGGGATGATCGGAAGCGTTTCGAGGCGCCAGAAGCCGTATTTTTTCTTGTCGATGTCCTCGGGCATCTCGAGTTCCACGACGTGGCCCACCGCGGAGGAGATCACCCAGGCGTCGTTTTCGTAGACATCGCCCTTTTTGGGGACTTTACCGAGAGCGCGGGCGAGGTCGGCCGCGACAGACGGCTTTTCGGCGATGACAAGGGACTTCATGGGCTGCGAGCGGGTAGGGAGCATGGGGGGCAAGCGCAAGCGCGAGTTTTTGGACCGCTTTTCGACGAGGTCGCATTCCGGCGGCGGCGCGCCCCGCCCATCCACCAAAGAACCGAAGGTCCTCGAAATCGGTGTCAGATCCAACGCGAAGACGCGAAGGACGGGCCGGAGGCCGCGAAGGCGCGGATGTCGTTCATCGCTGTTTCTTCGCGGGCCCCGGCGATGTCGGCGCTGGAAACGCCGAGGGCGGGCGGCGTCAGGCGCCGATCTTGAAGAGGGCGACGTCGCCGTCGCGGAAGACGTATTCCTTGCCTTCGAGGCGATACTTGCCGGCTTCGCGCGCGGCGGCGGTGCTGCCGAGGCGGACGAGATCCTCGTAGGAGACGACCTCGGCCTTGATGAAGTTTTTCTCGAAGTCGGTGTGGATGACGCCGGCGGCCTGCGGGGCCTTCCAACCCTTCTTGATCGTCCAGGCGCGGACCTCTTTTTCGCCGGCGGTGAAATAGGTTTGCAGACCGAGGAGGGCGTAGCTGCCGCGGATGAGATTGGACACGCCGGAGTCGGTGACGCCGAGGTCCTTGAGGAACTCCTTGGCCTCCTCGGGCGAGAGGTCGATGAGCTCGGCCTCGATGCGGGCGCTGATCGGCACGTAGGCGGCGTCGTGGTGCTGCTTCACGAAGGCGGCGACCTTTTGCACGAACGGATTGGACTCGGCGGTGGCGAGATCCCCCTCGGCGACGTTGCAGGCGTAGAGGACGGGCTTGGCGGAGAGAAGCTGGAAGAGCTTGAGGAGCTTTTGCTCGTCCTCGGTGGCGTCGAGGATGTTGGCGGGCTTGTTCTCGTTGAGATGGGGGACGAGGCGCTCGAGGAGGGCGACCTCGGCCTGGGCGTCCTTGTCGCCGGACTTCGCCTTCTTCTGGGTTTTGTCGAGGCGCTTCTGGACGGCGTCGAGGTCGGCGAGGATGAGCTCGGTGGTGATGACGTCGATGTCGCGCACGGGATCGACGGAGCCCATGGTGTGGAGGATGTCGGAGTCCTCGAAGCAGCGGACGACGTGGACGATGGCGTCGGTTTCGCGGATGTTGGCGAGGAACTGGTTGCCGAGGCCTTCGCCCTGGCTGGCGCCCTTCACGAGGCCGGCGATGTCGACGAACTCGATCGCGGCGGGGATGACGACGTTGGTCTTGGCGATCTTTTGCAGGGCGTAGAGGCGCTCGTCGGGCACCGTGACGACGCCGACGTTCGGGTCGATGGTGCAAAACGGGTAGTTGGCGGCCTCGGCCTTGCGGGAGCGCGTGAGGGCGTTGAAGAGGGTGGACTTGCCCACGTTGGGGAGACCGACGATTCCGGCTTTCATAAACGGTCAGGTTCCGCGCGCGGCGGGGAGGGGGTCAAGGCAAGAGCTTGGATCGAGGAGCTTGGCGCAGGGAGAACGAAGCCGGAGCGGTGCGGGCGCGTGAGCGGCGGAACGGGGTTATGCGGACGACTCGGCGACGAGCGGGGTGGCGGACGAGATGCGGCGTCCGTCGTGGGCGAGGTTGTAGAGCGGCACGGGGGGATTTTTGTCGAGGCGCTTCACGAGGGCGGGATCGACGCGTTTGGGCAGTTCGAGCCAGTGCAAGCCGGCGGCGTCGCAGGCGAGCAGGCGGGCGTAGGGTTTGAACACCTCGGGGCGGCCGAGGGCGCGGGCGGGAAGGACCGTGGCGCCCGGAGCAGGATCGAGCGGGGAGTGGGGGGCGGGCGGAGAGGAGCCGGAGTCGGAAGCGGAGGCGGAGGGGGCCGGGGCGCCGCTGTCCGAGCCCGCAGGCGGGACGCCCGTGCCACGTTCCAAGACGAGGCAGCTGTAGGCCTGGCTGCGGAGATCGACGCCTGCGCGTTGCGCGAAGCGGACCCAGTCGGAGGAGTTTTGCACGCCCCGGGGCGGTTCGGCGAAGAAGTGGCACCAATCGCGGGCGTTGGCCTCGGCGAAGAGCGGGCAGTTTTCGCGGTGCGTGCAGGGGGCGATGATGCGGTGTCGCGCGCGGAGCGTGTCGCGGATCGCGGCTAGGGCGCGGCTGTCGGCGTGGGTGCCGGGCTCGATCCAGAGGACCGCGGCGGCGCGGGCGGCGAGCGCCACGAGTTCATCGCGCGCCGGAGCGGGGAGCTCGTTGAGCACGTGGCTGACGACGAGCGTGAAGGGGCGGGCCGCGAGGGCGGAAGGATCGAAGGCCGTGCGGGGCAAGGCGGCGAAATCGGTCGCGGCGCGCTCGGAGGCGAACGCGACCGCCTCGGGACTGTGGTCGTGAAGCGCGAGGCCGGCGAAGTGGTCCGGGCCGAACGCGGCGAGCACGCGGCGGCCGGCGACGCCGGAGCCGCAGCCGTAGTCGACGAGAACGGTGCCCGCCGGCGGCGCCCAGCGGCGGAGGCGGAGTTCGCGCAGCAGGGCGTCCCACTTCCAGCCGATGCGCTCGGCGTAGGTGGCGTCGTAGGCGGCGAGCGCGGCGCGGGTTTGCCAGTAGGGGCCGGTCGTGGCGGCGTCGCGGGCGAGGAAGGTCGCGCGCAGGCGGTCGAGGGCGGACCAATCGAGCGTGTCGAGTTCTGGCATCGGATGAAACAGGATGGGCGGGTTCTGGGATTTACCGGGGGCGGAGAATTTGCGTCACTGGGAAAATGAAGGTTCCGCTCCTTGGCGTCATTCGGATCTTGCTTGGTTTGGCGACTGTTTCCGCGTGTCTGCGGGCCGACGAAACGGCCGAGCAGCTGGTCGCGACGGCGCGCGCGCGGGCGACGGAGATGAGCCATGGCGAGCTGGCCGTTCTGAGCCGCGAGCTGACCTTGGACGATCTGCGGGCGGGCGCGCAGCGGAACACGGGGCGGGCGGCCTACCAACGTTTGCTGGTCACATGGCGGTCTCCGGGCGACTGGCGGCTGGCCTACAAACGCGAGACGCAGATCGACGGACACGGCCACGGTTCGACCTCCTATGTTTTTTCGCGAGTGGGGGAGGACGCGGGCATGATGATGCTGAGCGCGGAGGACAACGACCGGGTGGAGATGAAGTTGCCGCCGAAAATCTTCTTTCAGGAGGCGAGGCAGCGGATCGGTCCCATGATGAACATTCGCGTCCTGGGGTGGACCTCCGGCTGGCCCGCCCGGCCGGGAACCGCGAACGCGGACGCGTCGGCGATCAGCGAGGCCAGGCTCGGAGCCGACGAGATGGTGAACGGCGTCATGTGCCAGCGGGTCGACGCCTTGATCTCGACGATGCGCGTTTCTTTCTGGGTGAACAAAAGCACGGGGCTCGTGGCCCGCTCGCGCGAGATGCGCGATCCGCGGGATCCTATGAGCCGGTCGCCTTTCGTCGAAGTGACCGAAAGCGTTTACTCCTACTCCTCCGAAAAGGGGAGGCAGGCCGAGGATTTCGATCTGGGCGCGGGTTGGTCGCTTTTGCAGCCAAGCCTCCCGCAGTTGGACGGCCTGGCGTCGGTCGCCGACCTGGCCGCGTGGGCACGCGAAAGCCTCGCGGAGTCCGTGGCCGGCGATCCGAGATCTCGGCGGAACGCCCCGGGCGACGGCGCGAAACCGTCCGATCCGTTGAGGCCGGGCGGGGCGCCGGTGGCCGGATCGCCCTCGATGATCTCGGAAAAGACCTCGACGGCGACGAAGACCCCGGCCCCGGTGGAATCGCAGTCGCTCAACGCCGAGCAGATGGCGGCGATCGTGCTGGTCGAAGGCGAGGACGGCGTGGGCAGCGGCTTCATCACGAAGATCCGCGACCTGCCCTTTGTGGTGACGAACCTGCATGTCATCGGCGGCAACGAAAAGCTCCGCGTGACCACGCTCACCGGCGCAAAGATCGAAACGGGCGCGATCCACGGCGCGATCGGGCGCGACCTGGCGATCTTGCGGGTGGAGGGCACGCCGCCGGCGGCCTATCTGACCCTCGCCGCGGACCCGCTTCAGACGGCCAAGATCGGGGACAAGGTCGCGGTGGTGGGCAACCGTCGCGGCGGAGGGGTGGCCACGCAGGTGTCGGGCGTGGTGCAAGGCGTGGGACCGGACAAGGTCGAGGTGGACGCCGCGTTCCAGCCCGGCAACAGCGGGAGCCCGATCGTTCATCTGGAGAGCGGGGAAGTCATCGGTTTGGCGGCCTATTCGCAGACGCGAAAACTCGACATGCTGGACGGGGCGGCGAAGTCCGGGACGCGCGGCGAGGCGGATGCCCCGAAGACGGAGCAACGCTGGTTCGGCTATCGGATCGACGGCGTCTCGGGCTGGCAGGCGATAGACATGGCCCGCTGGCGGCAGCAGGCGCGACGCATCGAGGCGTTTCGGACGGACAGCGAGGCCCTCTATCACGCGCTTCTCGGCAGATTCGATCAGACGACCCAGAGCCCGTCGGTGCATGGCGTGGTGGAGCGTTTCCAGCAACGATTCGTTCGAGCCGGTTCCGGGCAGGTGCAGGCCGCGCTGGATGTGACCGAGTATTTCCGCAGCCTGCGCGCGTTGACGGAGAACGGGAAAAAGGAGCTCCGCGACGGGGACTACTACGACTACTTCCGGAGCAGCCTTTACTGGGAGACGAGCATCCCGGAGCAGTTGCGCACGCGCGATCAGCTCGCGAAATACCTGGAGAAGGCGGCGGACAACACCACCGCGTTTCTGTCGCGGCTGCGGAACTGAGGGCCGTGGGCTGTGGGCGAGGGGCTTCCGGATTGGCCGCGGAGCCGGGCCGGAGCGCGGACACGGAGTTCACCGAGGAAAGACCGCTCATAATCTTCAGAGCAGGTTTGGACTCCGTGCTCTCGGTGTCGGAGCCCGGTGTCCTCGGTGGCAAGGTATTCGTCGAGAGGGAGGTTTGCGGCCCGTAGGTTTTCAGGTTGAAAGCGCCGTCCGCTTGCGCGGCACTCCTCGGCTTTACCTTTCGTCACACTCAACCCTCAAACCCACCAAGCACCATGGCCGGCGTCGGAAAACTCCTCAAACAAGCCCAGAAAATGCAGCGCTCGATCGAGTCGCTCCAGACCCAGCTCGCGGGCAAGGAGCTGGATTTCTCGCGGGGCGGCGGCGCGGTGCAGGTGAAGATCAACGGCGCGGGCCAGTTCCTCTCGCTCAAGATCGACGCCGAGTTCCTCAAGGAGGACGCCGCCACGGTGTCGTCCGAGATCCTCGCCGCCGTGCAGGAGGCCGCCGCCGCGGCGAAGAAGTTCAACGAGGAGGAGATGCAGAAGGTCACCTCCGCGTTCCAGATGCCGGGGCTGTTCTGAGCGAAGGATGTATGAGGTGCGATGGATGATGTTTGATGGCCCGCGCAGGTGTGGTTCCGCGACATCATCCATCGTCCATCTCCCATCTTTCATGTTCCGTGACTCCCGCGTTTGAAAAACTCCAGCAGGCGCTGAAGCGGCTGCCCGGCGTGGGTTATCGTTCGGCCGAGCGGATCGCGCTGCATTTGCTCGTGGAGAAACCGGCGCGTTTGCCCGAGTTGGTGGCGACGCTGGAGGAGGCCGCGATGGCGGTGCGGCGCTGCACGCGCTGCGGCAATCTGGCCGAAGGGGATTTGTGCGCGGTGTGCGCCGACGCGCGGCGCGACCAGGCTGTCGTCTGCGTGGTCGAGCACACGCCCGACCTCGTGGCGATGGAGCGTTCAGGGGCCTATCGCGGCGTTTACCATGTGCTGCACGGCCGTCTCTCGCCGATCAACGGCGTGGGGCCGGACGACCTGAACTGGGCGGCGCTGCGCGGGCGGCTGGCGTCGGGCGAGGTGCGCGAGCTGATCCTCGCGCTCGGCAACGACGTGGAGGGCGAGGCGACCTGCCACTTCATCACGCAGCAACTCGCGGAGACGACG